>CAZKNG010000005.1:0-59392 GCA_964554125.1 uncultured bacterium
CTTTCCTGGAGTTTTTCACTATCATAATCAGAAGTCGATTTCTCTATCTGATTCTTGATATGATTCACTCGCTCTTTAACCTTGGAAACCTTGCCTTTACCTTCGATAATCGTCGTGTTCTCTTTATCAATAGTCACTCTCTTAGCTTCACCAAGGTCGGCTACTGTAGTGTTTTCCAGTTTGAAACCGGTTTCCTCAGAAATCACGCGGCCGCCGGTGAGAATAGCGATATCCTCAAGCATAGCTTTTCGTCTGTCGCCAAAGCCGGGGGCCTTTACGGCGGCTATCTGCAATGTGCCGCGAAGCTTGTTAACCACAAGCGTTGCGAGAGCTTCACCCTCAATATCTTCTGATATTATAAGGAGAGGCTTATTTTGCTGGGCAACCTTCTCAAGAATGGGAAGAAGATCCTTCATGGCACTGATCTTTTTGTCATGAAGCAGGATTTTGGGGTTGTCAAAAACCGTTTCCATTCTCTCTGAATCGGTCACAAAATAAGGGCTGAGATAACCCCGGTCAAACTGCATTCCTTCAACAACATCCATATATGTTTCCATTCCTCTTGCTTCTTCGACAGTAATAACACCGTCTTTGCCGACCTTCTCCATAGAATCGGCAATAAGTTCTCCGATTTCAGGATCGTTGTTTGAAGAAATCGTTGCTACTGAAGCTATATCTTCACGCTTACGGATCTGTTTTGAACGTTTTCTTATATAATCAACCGCAGCGTCAACGCCTTTATGGATCCCTTTCTTCAGAAACATTGGATTTGAACCGGCTGTAACGTTCTTAAGCCCTTCTGTAATAATCGCCTGAGCCAGAATTGTCGCTGTAGTAGTTCCGTCACCGGCAACATCCTGTGTCTTGGTGGCAACTTCCTTAACCATCTGAGCACCCATATTTTCCCATGGGTCTTCCAGTTCGATCTCTTTTGCAATAGTAACACCGTCATTCGTTATAGTCGGTGCTCCGAATTTCTTGTCGAGGATAACATTGCGTCCTCTCGGCCCAAGTGTAACTTTGACCGCGTCAGCAAGAGTATCCATCCCTTTTTTCAGGCTGTCTCTCGCTTCTATATTAAATTTAAGCTGTTTTGCCATCGGTATTCACCCCTTAAAAAGTTATATTGTGGCTAATATATCGCTCTCTCTCAAAATCAGATATTCAACTCCATCTACGGTAATTTCAGTTCCTGAATATTTACCGTAAAGCACTTTATCACCTTTCTTAACTTCCATCTCGAGACGTTCCCCACTTGCTTCATTAATACGTCCCTTTCCAACTTCAACAACTTTCCCCTCTTGAGGCTTTTCCTTAGCGGTATCGGGAATAATAATCCCACCCTTTTTCACTTCGGTAGGATCAACAGCTTTAACAAGAACTCTGTCAGCTAAAGGTTTAATCTTCACAACATCCTCCTTTCTACTTTCTTTTCAGTAAATTAGCACTCTCACTATCTGACTGCTACTATCAGATTGACAATATATTGACATCATAAATAGAATGCAAGCAAAAATGTTAAATATACCGAAATTTTTTATCATAGAATCGATAACACAAGTATTGATAGATGGTTGCAGGAGAATAAGGAGAGATGGAGTTGATAAATAAATAATCTGATGTGGAGTTTTCCCGATAATTGAAGCAGGAATTTCATAATACCATGAATAAGAGGAGGTTATTAATATTGATAAGTGGAGTATCTATTCGGGACGTTTTATTATGAGATAATTTACATATTCATATTATAGAGCATCAAAAGCCCCTTGGAAACAAGGTCTGGCTCGATCAGAAAGGAACCCTTCAAATGAGAGGATATAACACTTATCCCCCCGCCTGTTAATATAATACGGGCATCTGATGATAAGGTCTCGAGGGACCGTTCTATCAGCTTTTCAACCGCTCCAAGTATCCCCCAGAACGTACCGCTAGAGATAGCTTCACGAGTATCTTTCCCCGGCATCTTTCCCGGCCCTGATAAACTCCTTATAAAGGGCAGGACCGCTGTTTCCCTATGGAGAGAATTTAGAATTATTTCAGCACCCGGGAATATAACTCCTCCTTCATACCCTTTCCTGCTAAGCACATCGACAGTGACGGCTGTGCCGAAATCAACTATTACAGCTTCTTTAACCCCTATTTGCATCGAACCGCAGGCAGCACACAACCTGTCCGCTCCAACCTCGGCATCGGAAGATAAAAGCACGGGGAAAGGAAATTCAGTCTTAGAATCAACATATAAAACACCTTTATATTTCTCGCGGTCGATCTTATCAAGAAATGAGTATGTCCATTCTGGAACAACACTGCTGACCGCGACACCCTCCGGTGAAGAATTCCTCAGCACTTCTGAGACATATTCAAATCCCGTGTCGAACTTGAATCTCCATCTTTTTTCAATCTTATCATCCCTGAAAAGAGCGGCTTTCAAACCGCCGTTTCCCATATCAATGGTCAACACTCGACTCATCGGCCATTCCTCGTTAAACTAAGATCCCCTGAAGTAAGGACGTTAACACCATCTCCGCAGCGTAGTAAAATATAACCCTCATCGGTTATACCCAGAAACCTTCCGGCTTTATGAAAGCCCGCGTCTTCAACGATTACATCTGTATTAATATATAAGAGCCTTTCTTCAACAGCCTCCCTGAATACACCAAAAGAAGAGAATTTCCACCGCGAATAATTCTTTTCAAACTTTTCAAGAATTCTGCACAGAATTATCCCCCTATCTAAAATCTTTCCGCCCGTAATCCTGAGAGAAGAGGCCAGCGGCGCTATCTCACCGGCGAAATCTTCCATTTGCTGATTTATATTCAACCCCGCTCCAACTACCACATATTCATTCTTACCTTCAGCAAGTATCCCTCCTATTTTTTTCTTCTTGTAATATATATCATTAGGCCATTTGATCATTATTCCTGAAGAGTAATCATCTAAGACTTCAATAATTGAATACGCCATAAGTGATGTCAAACCGGTCGGTATTTTGTCCGGTTTGAGAATCACTGAAAAAACAAGACTGCCCTTTATGCTTGAAAACCATTTCCGCTGCTTTCTCCCTCTTCCTTTCATCTGCTCTACCGCGGTAACAACAGTTCCCTCCGGAAACCCAGTGGCGGCCAGTTTTTCACACTCAGTATTCGTTGAATTGACCGACTCGTATAATACTACAACACCTCCCAATATATCAGATCTGAGATTTAATTTCAGTTTCGCCGGATGAAGTTCATTCAAGATCATCGAGCAGGGCTCCCTTTGGATACTAAACAACAGTTTCACCGATAATTAGACTTAGATCCAACGCCGGCGCTGATGATGTTATGGAACCAACGGATATATAATTAACTCCGGGTATCAGATAATCATCTATAGTATCAAGAGAAATTCCACCTGACACTTCTATTTCAGGCCTTTCCCCGCAGCATTTCTCGACCTCTCCCACCGCTCTCTCAACCATATCAGGTGTAAAATTATCCAGCATGATCCTTGCGGGAGGATTCTTTAAAAGAAGAGATAATTCATCGAGCGAACCCACTTCAATTTCCGCTTTTTTCAGCCGCTCTTCACCCAACAGGTCCAATATATTAGCCAGGCCGCCGGCTATTGCTATATGGTTTTCTTTAACAAGAACCATTTCGCTCAGGTTAGATCTGTGATTCTCACCTCCGCCGTCACGGACAGCTTTTTTTTCAACAAACCTCATTCCGGGTGTCGTCTTTCTCGTATCCAGTATTCTGATACCACTCCCCCTGACTTTTTGAGAAAAGGAAGCTGTTTCAGTCGCCACGCCGGAAAGATGTCCAAGAAAATTAAGCGCCAGCCTCTCAGCACTCAGGATCGAAGAAACGGTTCCTTCAACAACAGCAACAATATCACCTTTCTGCACGCGAACTCCATCTTCAACTCCGGGAGAATAAATAAGCGAGTCATCCACAAAGGAGAAAACACTTTCTGAGCATTCCTGCCCTGATATTACCCCTTCCCTTTTAGCGATTATTTCTGCCGACCCTGAAGTATCACTATCAACGAAGATCGCGGTAGTAATATCGTTATTCACATCATCTTCGTCGAAAGCAGCCCGTATCAGATCAATCAATATCCCCTTTTTCAATTCTTCTTCTCCCTTCAAGATTCATTCGTATTTCCTCAATTCTGTCTCTTATGCTTGCCGCCCTTTCAAAATTCAATGCCTCCGCCTCTTTTTCCATTTCCTCTTCAAGTTTTCTCAGAATGGCTGGATCATTTCCACTATCCGGAATATAAATTCTATCCTCGGTCTTCTCCTCTTCGATTTTCCTTTTGCCGCTGTCCGCTATCGAGGTTGATATCCTTACATCATCAACTGATTTTACAACCGACCTTGGAATTATTCCATGTTTTCTGTTATATTCTATCTGCTTTTCCCTGCGCCGGGATGTTTCATCCACAGCTTTCCTGATTGAACCTGTAATACGGTCCGCGTAGAATATTACTCTTCCCCCGACATGCCTTGCCGCCCTACCAGCGGTCTGTATAAGTGATACTCTTGATCTGAGAAAGCCTTCCTTATCAGCGTCAAGTACGGCGACCAGACTGACCTCAGGCAGATCAAGCCCTTCTCTGAGAAGATTTACACCGACGAGAACATCGAACTTTCCAAAACGAAGATCCCTGAGTATGCCAACCCTGTCAAGAGCGCGTATATCACTATGAAGATAGCGTACTTTTATGTTAAACTTATTAAGATAAGATGTCAGTTCCTCTGACATATTCTTCGTCAGTGTAGTTACAAGAACCCTTTCTCCTCTCCTTATACTCTCGCGAATTTCATCAAGCAGGTCATCTACCTGTCCTCCGGCAGGCCTTATTTCAATCCTGGGATCAACAAGCCCTGTCGGTCTTAAAACCTGCTCTGTGATTTCCCCCCCGCATTTCTCTATCTCGTAATCTCCCGGAGTAGCAGAAACAAATATAAAGCTGTCTATTATTCTCTCAAACTCTTCATACTTGAGCGGTCTGTTATCCAGGGCGGAGGGAAGTCGAAACCCGTGTTCAACCAGTGTCATCTTACGGCTGCGGTCTCCGCGGTACATAGCTCTTATCTGTGGTAATGTTACATGTGATTCGTCAATTACTACTATAAAATCATCACCAAAATAATCAATAAGGGTAGCGGGTCTTTCTCCCTCTTTCCTTCCGGAGAAATAACGGGAGTAATTTTCAATACCGCTGCAGTAACCAACCTCCTTCATCATTTCAATGTCGTAAAGAGTACGGCTTCTCAGCCGTTTGGCTTCAAATTCTTTACCCTCTTTCTTCATCTCCCTGCATCTGATTTTCAATTCTTCTTCTATTCCCGATATCGCAGAATCCAGCTTTTTTCTGGAAACTACAAAATGTGATGACGGGAAGATATTTAATTCTTTAACACCCCTGATAATCTCACCTGAACCGGGGTTAAATATTGAGATTTTTTCAACATCATCATCAAAAAGTTCTATTCTTATCCCCTCTTCCATAAAAGCTGGGCGCAGTTCAATCGTATCTCCTCTTACCCTGAAAGTAGCGCGTTCAAATTCTATATCATCCCTCCGGTACCACAAATCAACCAGCTTTCTGACTATTCTGTCCCGCTCTATGCTTTCTCCCTCTCTCAAACAGAATGAAAGCTTACTGAACTGTTCGGGTGAACCAAGTCCATAAATACACGAAACACTGGCTACTACGACTACATCCTTTCTGGTCATGAGAGAACCGGTCGCCTTGAGCCTCAGTCTGTCTATACTTTCATTGATCGATACATCCTTCTCGATGTATGTGCTTGTCGCGGGAATAAAGGCTTCGGGCTGGTAATAATCATAATAACTGATAAAGTACTCTACCGCGTTTTCAGGAAAGAAATTTTTCAACTCTCCGTATAGTTGAGCGGCCAGTGTTTTATTATGTGAAATTATCAGCACAGGTTTATCTGATCTGGCTATGACATTGGCTATAGTAAATGTTTTTCCAGAACCTGTAACTCCAAGAAGTGTCTGAAACTTCTTTTCCATTTCCAGACCGCTAACGAGGGAATCTATTGCCTCCGGTTGATCACCTGTCGGTTTATACGCTGATCTGAGCTTGAAAATAGACATTTCAGTTTGATGAAGATGGTTGAAGATATCAAATATTTCCCAGGGCTATACTGTCTCTGCTTAAATATATATTCTTCAGCACTTCGCCGGTTTCCCCGAGAGGAGCTATTTTCTCTCCATTGAATTCTATTCTGAACCCCGCGGCATTACCAATCTTTCTAAATATAAATGCGTCTGTTGCGGTCAGTTCCTTTTCCCCGCCGGGCAGCAGAATGAAGTCATAATAGGCTGTATCGGGTTTTTGATTATTCTTTGAGATTGAAATAATATCAAACCAGGTAGTATCTGTTTTATTAGCGATTATCTTAAGCTCAAGGGGGAGAATCTTCTTCTTGTCCGGTTCACCGTGTGAATTTTCTTCTGCATTTTCGGAATTGCTTATTTTAAGGCTGTCTTTGTGAAAAGACTGATTAATCTTCTTTTTTCCAACAAATTCTTCCACATCGGGGATTGCACTCTGTGGACTCACATCCGGACGGTCTTCTCCACGGAACACAAAGACAAAAATTAATATCATAACCGTTAATACTGACACTATCAGGAGAAGGGTTTTCGGGATAGCTGTGGAAGTTCTTTTCTCTTCAATTGTCTTTTCCTTTACTTCCCAGAAATCACCTTTGCTTTTATGAGTCTGCCCCGTCTGAACCTCATATTTTTCAAGAAGATGTTCGACATCCAATCCCAGCTCGCCCGCGAAATTGCGAATGAAACCTCTGACATACACCCTTGCGGGAAGCATGTCAAAATTGTCTGTCTCAAGGTATTTCAAAGTCTCTTCAGGGATTCTCGTCGATTCACTTATCTGAGCCCTGGTGACACCGGCCTTTTTCCGTTCTGAAAACAGGGTTTCACCAACTGTTTCTTCGCCGCTCAATGGATCCCGGCTGTCAACCTCACCATTGTCACCGGTGGTCTTCTCATTATCGCTCAATCTAAATCCTCCAGGATAGTTTTCATCCTTTTTTCACGATCTTTCATATCACGGATTCTTTCTCTTTCTCTTCTAACTACCTCTTCGGGGGCTTTCTTCAGGAATTGATCATTATTAAGTCTCTTTTCAATAACATTGATCTGACTCTCAAGTTTATCTATATCCTTAGTAAGTTTTTTCTTCTCCCCGGTCAAATCCACAATTTCTTCTAAAGGCATATATATTTCAAATGAAGAATGTCCTGAAGCGGCACATTTTTGTGGCTTGGAGGCGCCTTTCCTTATATCCACTTCGGTAATCTCCGCCTGGAGCCGAATCTGTTTTACAAAAGGAGATAATATTTCCTTTAACCTGCTTCCAGGTTTGCAATTTACTATGATTCTTACATCTTTCGAAGATGATACATCAAAGGTATGTTTCAGATTACGTATTCCGGTAATTACTTCCATCACTATCTTAATATCGTGTTCCAGTTCCGCGTCTTTTAAATCTCCGTTTGGATCCTCGAACTTATACATGGAAAGAGGTTTTGAGTCAGGAGCAAGCATACTCCATATCTCCTCTGTAATAAAGGGCATAATAGGATTAAGGGCGATAATACACGCGCCAAGTACGGCACGGGAAGTTAGAAGGACACCCGCTGCTTTACTCTTCTCTTCTGACAGAATAGGTTTGGAAAACTCCATATACCAGTCACAGAATTCATGCCAGAAAAAATCGTAGAGTGTTTTTATCGCTTCATCAAATCTGAATGAATCTATATATCTTTCATAATCATCCAGCATACCGGAAAGACGGCTGGCTATCCATCTGTCTTCAAGATTGAACTGATAATCGATCTCAGGTATAAAGCCAAAAATAGATTTAAATAGAAATATAATAGCCTTTCCATCATCACTCTCCGGAACTTCACCCGGGTCACTGTTGAATTCAAACTTATACCCCAGGGTATCACTCTGACTGAGTACAAATCTCGCAGCGTTCCATACTTTATTTGCAAAGTGCTTTCCTACTTCCACCTTCTTTTCATCAAACATAATATCCTGTCCGGGAGGTGAAAGTCTCATAAGAGCAAATCTCAGCGAGTCCGCTCCATACCGATCAATTATATCTATCGGATCGGGTGAATTCCCGAGAGATTTACTCATCTTTCTGCCACTGATATCCCTTACGATACCTGTTATGTAAACCGTCGAGAAAGGAGGTTCATTCATAAACTCCATAGAAGCCATAATCATTCTTGCAACCCAGAAGAAAATGATATCGCCACCGGTAACCAGGACATCTGTGGGATGGAAAGTTTTAAGATCATCCGTTTTTTCCGGCCATCCAAGGGTTGAAAATGTCCATAACCAGGAGGAAAACCAGGTATCGAGAACATCGGGATCCTGAACAAGTTCGGTGCTGCCGCAGGAAGAGCATTCGGAAGGAGTGCCGACAGATACAACCGCTTTGTCACATTTAACGCAATACCATACAGGTATCCTATGCCCCCACCACAGCTGTCTGGAAATGCACCAGTCTCTGATCTCCTCCATCCAACTGAGATAAATATTTTTCCATCTCGAAGGCAGAAAACTGACATCTCCATTCCTGACAGTTTCAATCGCCGGTTTTGCCAATCTGTCCATTTTCATAAACCACTGCTTTGAAATAGCGGGTTCTATAACGGTTCCGCATCTGTCGTGGTAACCGACGGAATGATTATAATCTTCGATTCTACGAAGCAATCCTTTATCATCCAGGGCTTTCAGAATCTTCTTTCTCGCGTCATACCTGTCAAGCCCCCTGAATTTTCCGGCCTCTTCTGTCATCTTGCCATCACGTCCGATTACAACAACATCATCCAGGTCATGCCGCCGTCCTATTTCGAAATCAGTAGGATCATGTGCCGGAGTTACTTTAAGGCAGCCTGTGCCGAATTCAGGATCAACAGCCTCATCAAATATTACAGGTATCTTCCTTTCGACAAGAGGCAGAATGAGCCTCTTGCCCTCATATTGAGTTCTTTTTACGTCATCCGGATTCACAGCTACGGCTACGTCTCCAAGCATAGTTTCAGGTCTTGTTGTACCAATAACTACCTCTTTGTCAGATCCCTCAAAGGGATATGCAATATAATATAATTTTCCATCTGTATCCTTGAATTCAACCTCTTCGTTACTTATAGCCGTCATACATGAAGGACACCAATTGACTATATAATTATCTCTGTAAATAAATCCTTTCTCGTATAACCTCACAAAGACTTCTCTAACAGCTTCTGATACTCCCTCATCCAGAGTAAACCTTTCCCTCGTCCAGTCGAGAGACGCGCCTAACTTATTGAGCTGCTCAACAATTCTGTCGTGACATTTATCTTTCCACTCCCAGCATTTTTCAAGGAATTTTTCTCTTCCAAGCGATTCTTTGTCAATCCCTTCTCTCAGCAGATTATTTTCAACTACTTTCTGAGTCGCTATTCCGGCATGATCGGTTCCGGAGAGCCAGAGAACATTGTATCCTTTAAGCCTCTTCCATCTAACCAGAATATCCTGTACAGTAGTGCCCAGTACATGTCCTATGGTTAAAGTTCCCGTCACATTAGGAGGGGGCAAAATTATAGTGTAAGGATCGGCATCTGATTTGCTGTCCGCTGTAAACGCGCCAGTTTCACTCCAGTTCTTCCTCCACCTGGGATCTATTTCGCTTGGATCAAAAACCTTTTCAAGCATCATTCCACCTTTGAAATTATGAATTACTCTCGCGAATTCTTAAATTAACACAGGGAAAAGCCCTGGTCAATAACCACTTGCATATTTTAAAAATAATAAAACCAGCCGGCGGCTATTATCCCGGCGGGAATCAGATAGTAAGAGAAACGATGAAAGGATCCTCCTTTAAGTATGTGCAGAAGGAGTTTCAACGCTACTAAACCGGAAAGAAATGCCGTCACACTTCCTACAATGAGGATAACACCGGAGGCCTCATTCAAACCATGTTCCAAATGCTGAAACTCAAACAGAAAAGCACCAATAATAGCCGGCACAGATAACAAGAATGAAAATTCAGCTGCCCTGTTGAAACCTACACCTAAAAGAAGCGCTGTTGTAATAGTCCAACCGCTCCTGGAACAACCGGGTATAATTCCTATCACCTGAGCCATCCCTATTAATAACACAACTCCCAGAGTAAATTCCCCGCTACCCTCTTTCCCCCTCGCGAATAACAGGAAAACCCCAGTGACTATCATCGAAACTGCCACAAGTAACGGTAAATTGAAAGCCTTCGATACAGCATCGTGTAATACTACACCGAATACTCCGGTTGGAATACTTCCCAGAATAATCCATCCCACATAGGAAATATCATCGCTGATATCTTCTTTTCTTCTAAACCCTCCTCGCGCCCATGATATAATCGCCTTAAATAAGTTGAGCAGTCTTCTCCTGTACACAACTATAACGGCGCCGAGCGTACCCACATGAACGGCAGCTTCGAAAATAATCCCGTTCTGGAAGATCGTTTCGCTTTCGCTCCCGATTATTGTTTTAAACAATGCTATGTGGCCCGAAGAGCTTATGGGAAAAAATTCTGTCAACCCCTGTATTACCGCTAGAATTATAACAATGAGAAATTGGAACACAAAACCCTGCTTCCCGGTAAATTAGCAATTAGAAAAACAAATCCCGTATTGAACAATCACAGGAAATAACGCTTACTGATGTAATTATTAAACATAATATTATACAGCGTAATAGAAAGCTATAATTCCAAAAAATAGTCCAATCTTCAGAAGTAAACTGATAAGTCCAGGGCGTTTCGCCCTATATGCCAGCAGAAAAGATAGTATAAGTATAGGTATTATCGAAAAGCTAATTATAAAAAGATAAACTTTGGTGTAAATCCCTGTAAAAAAAGGGATAGGAAAAGAAATTATTAGAAGCAGAAAAATAACAGCCGCAATTCTCATAGCTTTTTTCTTCCCGATAATAATCGCGATTGTCTTTGATCCAAAGAAATAATCGCCTTCTATATCCTCACAATCTTTAACGATCTCTCTTCCAAAAATAAACAGGAAGGCAAATAACGAAGGAATTACACCCGCTTCAATGTTGCCACCGCAGTAGGAACCCAGCAGAAATCCCGATCCTGTGACAGATGACACAACAAAATTTCCGATCATATATCGACGTTTAAAAATACCCGAATACAGATGGAGCAGAACAACCCAGATAATTATCCAGATTACTACTTCCTGTTTAAAATCGGTTAAAATAAAACTGAGAAATGCCAGAAGAATAACATACAGGTAAAGAGCCTGCCTTCTAGACAATATACCAGAAGGAAGAGGCCTGTTAGGACGATTGACCCTGTCGATATCAATATCGTAATAATCATTTATTACGTTGCCCGCGGCTGTTGTTAATCCCACGGCAGTGAGAAGCATCAGCGGGAACAGTTCACCCCCGCCAATTGAGAAGCCCGCGGCAACAGCCATGACCGCCGCGGCGATGTTATGTAATCTGAATATAGAAAAGAGACTCAGAATTTTTCTCATTAGATATCCAACAATAATTTAAGATAAGCAAACCCTTCAGAATCGGAAAGGTCAGCATCGAGCCACCTCATTCCCGTCCCCGCGTAAAGAATAGATCCACCTGTAAAATCAAATGAAGCTGAAACTGATAATTCTTTCTCCTCAGTTACAAGTCCGCTCGGAAAGGGCAGATCAGGTTCATGTTCCTGCGGGCTCCAGGAACGCAAATCATTACCCTCTCCGTACCTGCTGTCACTCCCGTTTAAATCCATAACTCTATTCGGACTGAGAGCGGCCGAAAAACGAAATCTCCACCTGTCGGCATCGGGCCCCAGATAAGAACCGATAATCCTGTCCTTATCCGTATCACCGCCACCCGTTATGTACCCGGTAAGAGAACCTGTGTGGGAATATGTATAAATATCTATATATGTGTAATCAAATAACGCCTCGATATCGTGTCCACCAGCCGTAAGAAGTGCTTCAGCGGTCAAATTCAACGCGATCTTGTCTGGAGCCGTTTCCCTGTTCTCATACTGAAAATCATCAACAAGAAATTCGCCGTAAAAGAGCAGGCCTCTGCAAGCCGGAATCTTCCAGTCAATACCCCACAAAATATTATTATACTCATTTTCATTCTCATTATATTGATTGGCGTAGTATGACCCGGCCGGCAGCAGATAGGCAAAATCCAGCCCCCTGCCGGAATATACAACCGTCTCGCTTATTCCAATGTATATATCTCCCGGAAGCTTGACAGACAGCCTGTGCCCCGCGAGTTTCCTCGGACTAACCGCGTCCGAATCAAGGATAGAATGAAGCAAACTCAGTTTAAAGATCCCCAGCTCCATGTATGCGCTCAGATGGTCCAGAGGTCCGGCGCCGGATGAAAGAATCAGACCGTCATCCCTGCTGTTGCCCCAGTGAATGTAATCACGCCCCATAATAATACCCCACCAATTACGATGCACTGAAATATAACCTCTTTCAAACTCAGAGGTTAATCCCCTGAAACTCTTCTCCCTGGCACTCACTTTCCTATGTGTGACATTATTATTCCATTCGGGGCGCAATCTTAATTTATAAACCGTTTCATATGTAAACCCGCCTCCGGAATCAATCAGAATATCCGGTGAAAGAAGTCCGTCGAGTTCACCCTTCTTATATTCTATTCTTTTTCTAAAAGAGAGGCCGGCGCCCATATCAAAACTCAAAAATCTTCTTCCCTTCTGGTATAACCACACGGGGCTGTCTTCCCGGTCGCGGGGCCTGTGAGACCTCCCCTGAAACTCCTGCCTCAACCGCCTCAGTAAAAAGTTCTGTCTCGGGCTCAGTCTGGTGTCGGCATCTTTTAAATTCTGCAATATTCTATCCAGATAGAATTCGATCATTTTCCGTGAATAAGGTATTTCCGGTGAGAGATGAATTAACCCTTTAAGTTCAAATGTCCGAAGAGCGGAATAAACCCAGCTTTCGGGGCTGATATTTTCGTCGGAACCGCTCAGCTTCAAGGGAGAGATGACAAAAAAACACCCGAGGAGCAAAAACAGCAAACCAGATTTAAAGCGAAATTTCACTCGAGAATTCCTCTTTTTATCGATTTCTGCCTCACTTCCCTTCCACTGGCCGCTTTTTTATAACACTCACGGGCTTTCCCCGTATATCCCTGTTTTTCATATGTTACAGCAAGACTGAAATAGGCTTTCCTGTCATGGGGGTTTATATTGACAACTTCTTTATAATATCCAAGTGCTTCTTCGGAACGCTCCAGGTTGTTAAAACATTCCCCCACGTAAAACAGTATTTTAGCGTTTCCGGGATTCAACTCAGAAGCACGCCGGAGATAATTCAACGCCTTCCCATAGAGGCCCTTGCGATAGTATAAATATCCTATATAGAAAAAAGCATTAACATTATCCGGTTCGAGCTTTAAGATTTTTTTAAATTCCTCCATCGCCTCTTCATAATGACCTTCATTAACAAGTGCCATTCCAAGGTTGTAACGTCCTTCAACACAGGTTGGTGAAAGTTCAAGACCTACACGGAATTCATTAATAGCCTGCTGCTTGTTTCCGTCATCCCCGAAGAGAGCACCGAGATTAAAATGAGCCTCCGCGCTCTTTGGATTGTGCTGGACTGCCTTCAGGAATTGCTGCATGGCAACATCCTGCCTGCCGTGCATATCGAGTATATAGCCAAGATTTGTATATGATTTAGAATGAGTAGGATCAAGTGTAATTGCCTGTCTATAGCACTTTTCAGCTTCTTCGTACTGATGGTTTTTTGTATATGCCACTCCTAACCTGAAATAACACTCCGGATTGCCGGGTTCAGCGGATATAGCTTCACGATGCAATCTTATAGCGTCTGATAACTTGCCCTCAATCTCATGAATTTTACCCATACAATAAATCGGGTAGGCGTTCGTTTTATCTCTGTTTCTTAATTCCAAGTAACCCTTATAAGCCAACTCGTAATTACCGATTTCCTGAAGAAGATCAGATACCTTTGACAGATCTGATTCGCTTATATCCGGGTGTGATATAAGGTTCACGAATAATTCTTCAGCTTCACCCCTTTTTTTTCTTTCGAGTAGTTCTTCGGCAAAGGAAAGTATTTCTTCAGGTGTTGTTTTTCCCTCAACCGGTTTCTTTTCAGTCGCGGAATATTTATTTCTCTTGCTTTGCTTCTCAGTTCCCCGGGCAAGCTCAAGCAATTTCTCCCAACGCAGCTTCATGGCACCCCCCAATCGGGAAATCATATTGACACGCGGCACATATCTATCCGAAAACTAAAGCAGATACACAACAACTGTCAAGTCTATTTATCCTTGTTTTTCCGGAAAAAACAGACAAGAATTTGCCGGAACAAAGATCTTCTTTTTCAATAAAATATACGCTTATAAAATAAGGGGAGATCAGATTATTCCTGCTTAAAATTATCTAAATTATCATTAGTTAAAATCTGGGGCGGGTTTTCACAAAAACCCTGGCATTTAATTCAATCTTTTACACAACGTACCGAAAAACCGGAATTCTTAACTCTACCGGTACGCGTAATATATCCATCAGATGAACTCAGCATTCTACTATATGCGGCATTTTCACTTATCGATCTAGTAACCCAGAAAAGAGCCGAGTTGTAGATACTCGAATAATCACCTTCAGGTCCCCGGTAACCTCCCGGTAAAGCTGTAAAACCGCTTTCGTTAGTAGCTGCAGTGTTGGGAGTTGCCCAATTTTCAGTTCCGGCTTCCTTCAGTTTGCCCCCTTCATCCGTTCCGCGATATCCTGTATCTCCAGCCTCTGAAGGGTCCATGCCGATAAAGATTTCCAGTTCCTGCCATTCCTCGTCGCTAGCCACATGCCAGCCCTCGGGGGCTAATCCGCGGCTGTCATTTACAGCAAACCAGTTGTACAGTTTCCCGTAAGTACCTACGTAACTTTCATTATTGCCGTAATTACAGCACGCGCCACCTGCCAGACCATCCCATTCCGCTGCGTCTTCTACTTCAGCTATCGAATCCCCGTTCAGGTAATGGGTTACTTTAAGATTCTCTGTCATCCACCACTGATCTCCAATTCTTCTTGTTTCATAAATGTTGCCGTCAATATCGGTCACCGTACCGAATACTGTAGTAGAAAACTCCTTTGTGTCTCCGTAACCCGTTCCAGCGCTGTTTACTGCATACGCCCTTATATAATATTGGGTTTCAGCTGTCAGCCCTGTTATTTCACTGGTAAAACTGCCTGTCCCCGTCCCGTCGTTTGTCGTACTATCCTCCAGGGAGGGGAGCTCGTCAACACTCCAGCATACTCCCCGCACCGTAACACTTGCTCCTCCGCTGGAGGTAATAATTCCTCCGCATTTCGCGGTAGTACCTGTTATATCAGTAACTTCAGCAGTGGTCAATTCAGGAACTGAATTAGACGGTTCAGTACTGTCCTCAGAACAACTGAATAAAATAGATGCCGCGGCAGAAAGAAGTACAGTTTTGACAAAGATCCTGCCGGTTAACTGATCTCTTATAAAATGTTTATACATTATCATACCCTTTCATAATCAGATTCTTTGATTGTCTTTTAAAAACTGCCTGGAATTACAGGAATTCAACCATCTGAATATTATGAACTTTTATATATAATCTTCAGCCGCATAAAATTTCTACACCTGTCTTACCAGTTTACCGCAATAAGGGAATAAATCAAATACTCTTCTCTGTGATAAACCGGCCCGGGACAAGAAACCAATCCCAATAAGCCTACTTAAACACCGGCATTTACAATTACGGGCGCCTTGTTTTTAAGGGAGATTTCTAAGATATTCTTATTATAAAATGAATCCCGCAACTATCTCCACCTGCTGTATCTATATCCGTAAAGCGATCTATACTGACGAAACTGCAGCCGCAGCTTAAAATTACTGCCCGGAGGATCGTATGTAAGGTCAATATTCGGGATAAAAACTTCAGGGGAAGTCCTCTGCGAATGTTGGGCAAAAACAGAACGTACACCGACATCAAGATTCAAATCCCATGATTGACCAAACCCGTAGTTGAAATGACCCATATAGTAACCCATACTTTGAGATTGATTCCCGTTTGAAGCGAATGAAACACCCATCGAACTCTTGAAATCAAGACCCGGTATACAGACAGACCCCTCTGTTACGGCATTATTAAGATAATCGGAAAAAACACTTGGCTGTGTATCTCTATTCTGTGCATTAGTCTGCGCTGAGAATAAACTAATCAGAAATGGAAGAATTAACAGTGACCGAATCTTCACAGCAGACTCATTTCTGTTTCCGGAGTAATTCTTTTACCTTCTCTTTCAGGGGCTCGAAATCAACAGATTTAACTATATATGCGTCGGCAGCCCAGGTTTTGAAATTCTCTTTATATACAGAATACGCGGAATTTATTATTACCGGAATATCTTTGCGCCTTTCTACGATTTGTACAAGCGCGTCGATTCCACTCTCATTCTCAAGCTTTATATCGAGAATAATAAGATCGGGTGGATCTTTTTCCACTGAATCAATAGCACCCTTTACATCGCCAACGCAATCTACCTCATACCCTTCATTCTCAAATTCCTCTTTGTAGAGTTTCCTTACATTAATTTCATCATCTACAACAAGTATTCTAGACATACCTCACCCTTCTATACTCCATTAACACTCTTCTCCCCCAACTGAATAGTTGTATTAAATCATTAAATGGTCAAGTGTTTTTTTGTGATTTTTTACTGGAAATTCTACTCAATTGATAAGTCAACAATTATCTGCATCTTTGAAAGGTTTTCTATATCAACTTTTGATAGTTTAACCGGTATTCTTACTGTATTTTCAGTTTCATGTAACTCAGGGGTTTCTTCGCCGTCCTTCTCCTCACCTGTTGACTCCTGTCCCAGCTGAGCAAGTCTTTCGAGTGGATCATTTATAAACTCCGTGGCTACAGAATTCCCCGCTTCCTCACTTCTCTCCTCAGGTTTATTATTGCTGTCATCAGGGAAATCTACAACACGACCATAATTTCCATATTCACCTGCTGAAGGTTCAAACTCAACGCTTTCTTCATTCTCGCTGAGGACATTATCCACAAACTCAGAGACAGACTCATGCTCCTCTTTTTTCTCCTCTGCGCTATTATTTAAAGACTCGCTTTCGTCCGCCTCTGAGCTGATATCATCCAACTTCGTATTGGGCACAACCTCGGCTTCAACATCTGTCTTTTCTTCTTTATTTTCAGTATCATGAGTTTCACTAGAGCTGCTGGATCTATTACCCGGTATATCTTTCTCTATACTTCTCATGACCAGCCCTACTATCGATTCGAATGTCTCATATACCCCTGTTCCTTTCGTGGCAATTGCTCCGAAAGAGTTTTTATGAGATTTGTTTAATTTTTCATCCATTATCTCTTTGTTTAAAGCTCCGCCGATATCCTGTTTGTTATATTGAAGAACCCAGGGTATCTCATCAAGATTTTTGCCCGTTTGACGAAGATTTTCTTCCAGATTGGCCAAACTTTCCATATTGTCGTCCATCTTGCCCGGAGAGGAATCCGCGACGAATACTATCGCGTCTACACCTTTTAGAACAAGTTTGCGGGTTGCATTGTAGAATACCTGGCCCGGCACTGTGTATATAAGGCACTTGACCGATATATTGTTAAGATGTTCAATTTTCATCGGCAGGAAGTCGAAAAACAGGGTACGGTCGGTTCTGGTCTTCATGGAAACCATTTTACCCTTGTTTTCTCCGGGCAATTTCGAGTATATGTGTTCCAGGTTTGTTGTTTTTCCGCTTAATCCGGGACCATAATAAACGATCTTAACGGTTACTTCTTCATCTTTCCTGTTATAAACAGCCATAATAATAGATCCTTTAGGTGCTTAGCAGATACTGATCTCCGCTTTTATAAATTCTCCAGACTGCCGAATTATAACCGCGGCATTTATACTTTTCCTGTCAAAGCTGTCTGATTCACAATAAAAATTACACTCACGGTTTTAATAAGGCAAATAACATGCCAGTAGAGTGTTTTAATTATTTATATAAGTTATTATATAACAATAAGTTGCGATGCTTGTTTTCGGTTTCGTCCAGGGTGATTCAGCAAATGGAAGGGAGATCTCTTAAAATGCAAACAATAATGATAATAAGGCCTGAGCCACGAACTATATTTTATAAGTACAAATAAATATATGCAACGCTAACCTCCGTCAGCGTTGCATATATAGATAGTTCAGATCACTGAAGCTTTTTATGGAGAATACGTTCTCCACAACAGGTCATACTCATTACCAGAGTCATCTCCATATACCCTGATATAGTAAGTTCCGCTCGATGTAACAGGACAACTTATGAACTCATCGTCTGAGGTCACTGTTGAGGAATCAGAATAACAGATGACATTATCCGGAGAATCATAAAGTTCTATATCTATATCTCCTTTATAATGGGTAAATTCACAAGTAACTTCAACCAGAGTATCCCCTGAAGCTACATATATCTCGTACCAGTCATCATCGAACTGTAATCCATAACCATCTATCAATTCCAGCCTTCTACCTTCATCCTCAGTAAAATCATATGCCGCACTGTAGCTGTCATTCTCTTCATATTCGTCGTCAATCCAGGGTACAGAATCAAGCATAGCGCTGTCACAATCGAGTTGTACCGTAGGAGCACGATCAGCTTCTGCCTCGATCTCCTTTTCCCATTGTATAAGGACTTTGCAAATAGGATTTTCTTCATCATCAAAAACTATAACACCGCCGTTGCTTTTAGCTGAAAGATGGTGCGTTCCCGGAGACAGGTTCAATAAAGCGGGTTCATCTGAGGAGATCATTCCAAGGGGAACTGGGTCATGATCAATGTGAATATATAATCCGATTGGATAACAATTTACTCCTTTAAGAACAACATAGCCGCCGGCATTTTCATCTCCCAGCTCGGTTGCATAAGGATTTATTTTCATCACTGAGTCTTCCTCGCATCCCAAAAGAAAAACTAACCCTACAAATAATAATACAATTCGCCTCATTACAACCTCCATATGAACCAAGTATCTGAATCTCCAGTATATGGTCAATATTATATCACATCTATAAATTAATGAATCGGGATGGAACATACAAACAAAAAATTTACATTATAGAGGGGGTTTCTACAATTTCTTGCCGCACCATGGACAATATCTGTAACTTTTGCTGAACCTCTTTCCGCATTCACACTCAAAAAGGGAATCTTCCGAAGACGAAAAGGTTTTAACCGGATTATTCCTGAGTAGATAGAGGTGATCATATAATGTCGATGCTTTTGGGAGTACAAATTGATAATCCTTGTCAGCTACAGTTACGATTACAGCCGGGTGCAGATTTCCTCCGGCTATTCTTACAGAAGATATCGTACAAACATCCAAAGAAACATTCTTCATTCCGAAGGAGGAATCCAGCGCTGAAACTTGAAAATTAAGGTTTCTGTCAGTTAACTCCAGAATTCCCCTTGCGGCAACCAGACTGGTAACGTAATAAATCGCTTTTTGCATAAAAATTGTTTTTTCATCACAAAGCTGCATTGATCCCCTCTTCCGCTTAATACTGAATTAGATAAAGCCAGAAGTATGCCATTTATAGCATTATACTCAAAATATTTTCTAAAAGTGGATTTTATGTCAATTGATCAGTGGTGATATTATTCGAACGGCATTATATCCCGGTTCGAGATTGTTATCTGGTCTCTTTTTTGCTTGTTTTTCAATATGAATATCCGGATTTAATCTTTATTTAAACACAGGGAGGTTTCGAATGGAAATTACGGAAAAGATATTAAGAGAGGTTTTCCACCGCCTCCTTAATATTGAACCGAATGAAAAGAAATTAAAGAAACTCAGAGTTATCATAGATGGAATGATTGACAAATTTCAGGAAACTTTTGATTTGGATTCAGTCCAGAAACAGAATACATTCAGAGCAATTATATGCAGCATGTTCGTTCATGGATGGGGAATGGGAATGCACCCTTATAACAGTCCGGACAAAAACCTTGACGACAACAGTATCGAAGTCAGAGTGAGCAAGGATATACTAACGCCTCTCGAAAATATCAAAGCATTAAGATACGTTAAGAAAGACCGTGAGGGCAGAGTCAGAAAAGCTCTTTTTGAACCTGATCAGAATAAAAGAATACGCACACAGATTGATAGTCTGCTTGAGAAAATAACAAAGGAGAAATGGGGAGAAAAATAAACTTAAATCGATTCATGCATGGCATAGCTATGAATCGCCTGAAAATATATAACGATCTCTGCTCCCGGTGTTTCCGATTTCTTGCTTACTCATAACTTTAAAAATCCCTCAGAATTACAGCCCGATGATCGCGTTTGAATCTATATTATCATTTGGAGTTTTTGTTGCTCATCTCCATCTCAATCACCCGTCCGCCATTCTTGAAATCCACACGATCCATGATCTCCCTTATAATATATAAACCCCTTCCGGAATCATTGTAGATCTTCCCTTCACCTGTTGGATCCTCGATTTTGTCCTGGTCAAATCCTACACCCTGATCTTCTATCTGAATGATCACGCGGCTGATGCTGATATAAATCCGTATATGCACCTTAAGTTCCTTCTTGTTACTATTACCGTGAACAATGGCGTTGCTTAAGGCTTCATCCATCACCATTGGAAGGTTTACCCTGCAATCTTCCGGGGCGTATCCAGCTTCGGCGGTCAAAAAAGAGACAAGGCGGTTTACACCGACAATCCTCGACAGTTTGCTCGGTATGAGAAAATCCAGACGAATCTGGCCTTCCCTTATCAACTCTCTGCTGCGGGGAAAATACAGGTGGTCGCGGCCGGATAGATCGACAAGATATTGATAATCACTCTCGCTGAAAGGAGGAGTAATAATATTCTTAATGCCAGCGGACATATATGTAAGATAAGTCCTTTCATCACACTCATCAGTGACAATATGCACGGGTGTGTCGATCAGTAAAAGGCAGATCTGACGAAGCTTTGCGGGATTGAACCTTTTCTGTGGTAAAAACAGAATAACCCTGGGCGATTCTCTCTTTACCTTTTGCAAGGCTTTTAGAAATCGAGGGAAAGTAGTATAGGAATTCTTTTCAACATTATCCGGTAATTCCATTTTTTTGAAAAATTCCAAATGGAGTTCCGGATTCAGATTTAGAGTAATAATCAGAACTTTATCCACATCGTTAGAAAATCTTCTGCCCGTCGGCGAGAATTTCGTTGAGGGCATCTTTAAAATAATCACTTGACTGTGCTATTCCGGGTCCAATTTTCTCCTTGTAACCCTCCCAGCCTTTTTTAATCTCAGGCCCAAGAGCTGACATAAGGTTTCCTTCAGAAAGTGCTTTGTCTCTCTTTTCCTGATTATAGACAAGTATATCACTTACAAAAACTCTGGCAAGTCTTTTCGCCCTTTCTTTCTTATTCCTTTCTTCATTTGTATCTTGTTGACAGGTATGCTCTTCAGAAGGCGCGCTCTCTTCGAGATCAACCTCTTCGAAACCAGACCCACGCTCTATTTCTCCACCCGCTGAAACCTCTTTATCCTCTATTTCATCATTCCAGACCTCGGCGTTAACCGTTTGAGAGGACTCTGTGTTAAAACCGCCCGTACTCCTGTCAAAATCCGGTTTGTTTGAATAGGCAGCTTTCAGCTTCCACACAAATTTACATTTTGGACAGCGCACCCGAATTCCCTTTACAGGTACATTTTCGTCAGGAAGGCTGTATTTTGTCTCACATCCATTGCATGCAACAATCATTGATAAGGCTCCTTTGAATCCAGCTCACATCTACAATCCTAAATCCTCGGAGATACCTCTCATTGCATTTAGCGAAAGATGCAGAAAATCATGCAAATCAATTCCAAGTTCACTGCAACTCGCGATTGCTTCACGATCGGCACCCGCGGCAAATCTTTTTTCTTTAAAACGTCTTCCCACAAACTCGTCATCCATTCCTGAAAGACTCTTTGTAGGATGCATTAACGCTGATGCAACAATCAAGCCAGTCACAGGGTCACTGCAGTATATAGCATGGTCCATCGGGCATTCCGGTTCAACATGTCCCACATGAGCTAATATTGCGTGTTTTATTTCCTCTGAAACATCGATCCCTTCAAGTAATTTCAATGTTTTATATCCATGCTTTTCGGGATTTTCCTTCGTACTTTCATAGTCCAGATCATGCAGTAAGCCTGCCAGTCCCCATACATCCGGATCACCGTCAAATTTATCCGCCAGAGACCTCATAATCGCCTCTACTGCAAGAACATGCTTAATAAGATTCCTGTTGGTCATATGTTCTTCAACCAGTTTCAGTGCTTCCTCTCTCGAAATCACAATTACCTCCCGTAATTGAAGTTAATCATCCAATTTCAGCAATTTCCATTCTTTCTTTATAGTACAATCTAAAATATTTCTCGACAACTCTGTTTTCCGGTTTATTCAAGTGCGGGTCAATCTCAAGTAATTTGTCACTTTCTTCCCACGAACACTTTACTATCATATTATCACTTATTGGATTTATTAAACGAAATAGAGGGTACCCAGATTGCCTGAATCCCCATATTTCACCCGGTCCTCTGATCTGAAGGTCCTTCTCAGCCACCGCGAATCCATCATTTGTCTCAGCGAAGAATTCAAGTCTATCCAAACTTTTCTTTCCAATATTCTCACCTGTAATCAAAAAACAAACCCCTTTCCTTCCCTCTCTTCCGATTCTCCCCCTCAGCTGATGAAGCTGAGCAAGCCCGAATCTTTCGGGATTGTTTACGATCAGCATTGAAGCGTTTGGAATATCAACGCCGACTTCAATAACAGTAGTTGTTATCAGAGCAGCTATTTCACCGTTTACAAACATATCTACCGCTTTAGATTTTTCCTCAAAACTCATCCTCCCGTGAAGAAGACCTATAGGAAAATCCTTAAACAGATCCCTCTGCAGTCTTTCGAACTCAGCCGTTGCCGCTTTTAAATCACTTCTGTCACTATCTTCTACTACAGGATATACTATAAATGCCTGCCCGCCTTCCCTGAATAATTTTCGCGCGAAGGAGTAACAATCGCTTTTCCTCTCCTCTTTAACGAGTTCTGTTTTAACTTCTCTTGTGCCGAAAGGAAAACTGTCGATAACTGATAATTTGAGGTCCCCGTATACTATCTGCGCCAGACTACGGGGAATTGGAGTTGCTGTCATAACAAGAAAGTGCGGCAGTTCATTTTTCTTGCCGAGACTTGCTCTCTGTTTAACACCAAATCTGTGCTGTTCATCTATAATAGCCAATCCGATCTGTTTAAAAGATATCCCTTCCTGTATCAAAGCTTGAGTACCGATAATAATATCAATACTTCCGCGCTCCAGTTCGGAGTATAATCTTTCCTTTTCCTGCTTTTTCAACGCTCCGATTAAAAGCTCCACATTTATAGGTAAATCTTTGAGATATTCCTTTATTTTTTTATAATGCTGCCGGGCCAATATTTCAGTTGGCACCATCATAGCTGTTTGATATCCATTATCAACGGCCATTATCATGGAAGCTAATCCGACTATCGTCTTGCCTGAACCAACATCGCCCTGCAGCAGTCTTCCCATCCCTCTGCTATTTTCAACATCGCCCCTTATTTCATGAAGAACCTTCTTCTGAGCTTCCGTCAGCCTGAATGGAAGAGATTTAAGAAATTTCTTAAGTAGCCCGTACGGAGGCGATATTTTAGGCCGTGGATTATTCTCACATATCTTCTTCCGTCTCATTTTCAATAAAAGATGAATGAAGAAGACTTCCTCAAATTTCAGCCTTCGGACAGCCTCGTCAAGATCTTGAAATGTTTCAGGATAGTGGATCTGCTGTAAAGCCT
Source organism: uncultured bacterium (assembly GCA_964554125.1). GTDB lineage: Bacteria > Krumholzibacteriota > Krumholzibacteriia > Krumholzibacteriales > WJIX01 > JAGHBT01. The sequence continues at coordinate 23,970 of CAZKNG010000005.1, forward strand.
CCTGGCGCCCTATAAATTTCAAAGAATCTCTCAGCGGCTCTGGTATATTTTCTTCTATCCTTCCTTTTGCCTTCTCGAGAGCTGCTTTGATGATTATTCTCATCATTCTCTGGGAAATTCCAGAAGTAAGCGGATATACCGGAACGATTCTGTTGGTATGAATGAATCCGCCGTCAGGATCATCTGAATAAAACTCAAAATCAGGCGCTGAAATCTGCTTTACTCCTCTGTATAGATTTACTGTTCCGCTTACGATAATCTTTCTTCCCTGACGGAACATCTTCTTTAGAAAGGGCTGATTGAAAAAAACCAGATCTATTCGTCCAGTCTCATCCCCAACTGCCACCTTTAAAATAGTTCTTCCACCCCGCAATTTTCTTAGAGAGACAACCAGAACAATGCCCGCAAAAGTCGCTTCACTCTCAACCTCTATGTCACATATCTTTGTCATATTACTTCTGTCATAATAACCGCGGGGATAATGCATAAGAAGATCCTCAACTGTTTCTATTCCTAACCGTTGCAGTAACAACTGCCTTGAGGGACCTACACCCTTAATAAATTGGCTGCTCATCTTAAGAATATTTCTGTTATTTGGATTGTTTTTCATAATTACCTTGCCAATTAAAGCACAACGTACTAATTTATATCAAACGCGGGAAAGAATATGGAGGAATAAAATGAGTAAAAAATGCGCGATATGTGGAAGAAAACCGATTGTGGGACATAATGTAAGTCATTCTCATAATCTCAATAAAAGAAGGTTTATCCCTAATCTACAGAAAATAAAAGTAGAAATAGATGGTAAATGCCAAAAAACCTACGTGTGCACCAAGTGTATTAAGAGCGGCTTCGCAAAGAAAGTTCTCTGAATCCGCCGGGGTACCTACTCGAAAAGATATTATACTATATTGAACCAGGTGGAAAGCTTTATCCATATCCCTCCTTTGGACGGTAATATTGTTTCTTCCAATTAAACGTTAGTTTGCTGTGTATAAAATCAACCCGTTAGATTTATCAGATCTTCGAATCTCTTAAACAGATAATCCCGTTTTGTTTTCCCTGTGATATGATCCCATGGGAAAAATTCAAAGAGACGTTTTTTATCATGTATAAATTCAGGGTCAACATTACTGTTTCTGAGTGCCTTCTTCCATGATATACCTCCCCTGCCGTATTTGATTACAGCCTTACCTACATCTTCATCCCCCAGGGACAGGACTGCCTGTCTGAAAACACCTCTTATTGATTTAACTCTGACATTCCCGGTGATACTTTCGCAAATTTCTGCCAGCTTTCCCAATCTCATTTCCAGATTCTTTTTTTCCGGTAAGGCATAAAACTGAAGAGGTGTCTGCGCTTTTGGAACGACAACATTTATATGTACGGACAGAGTTGCCTTTCCTATCACTCTCTTGAAATTCTTTATAAACAGCTCAGTTTCCCTTATTACTTTTTCTGATTCACCGGGATATCCCGAAATCAAATAAAGTGTAAACTTACTTATGCCCTGCGTGCTGAGAAGTCTTGCGGCGTTGAAATAGGCTCTGTCCGGAACTTTCTTACCTAAAATATATCTTATATCTTCACTGCCCGTCTCCGGAGCCAGAGCAACACTGTTTGCTCCGGCCTTCCCGATCATTAATGCCTTATCAGCATCGATATCTTCAGCTTTCAAAGAACTGAAGGAGGTCTTAATACCCCTCTTGATTAACTCCCCTACGATTCTATTGAAATCGGGATGCGAAGTTACTGAAGTACTTACAAGACCGACTTTCCGGACAAATTCGGGGATCTCACCCAGCACTGCCATAATTGATTCATACCTTTGAATCCTGAGAGGACTGTAAATTGCCGAAGCAAGACAGAAACAACAATTTCCCGTGCATCCCCTGCTTATCTCCATAAGCAGCATATCAGAAAATGCTGTATTGCTTGAAAGAACCGCAGAAACCGGAAATCTGTCAATATTTCCCGGATGAGCTAATTCTACCCCCTCAGCAGATTGTCCTGAAACAAATATCCCTTCAATTCCTCTGAGCTTATCAGCAATCTTCTCACATCCCTCTCCGCCATATCTGTCCACAAAATCAGCTATATCGTTAATAACCTCCTCTCCCTCGCCTATAGCTATAATATCGGCTACTTCCGACATTGGCGCAGGATTGGCGCTTACGGCCGGCCCCCCCAGAATAATAATTGGCCGGCATCTTCTTTTTTCCCTTGATGGTTCTATTTCCGATTCTATTAATATCCTTACAAGATTCAAATAGTCTTCCTCATAAGAAAGGGTAATGAAGAGAGCGGTTGACGAGGAAATCTTCAATCCCGACTCAAAAGTAAAAGGGGATGTATCGGTAAAGAAACGCTCTACCCTCATAAGGCGTCTCGACTTCAATTTCTTGAATATAAAATGAAACCCTAGATTAGACATCCCGGTTCGATATGAAGAAGGATAACCAACAAAAATATTATTGGCCATCCTGGCAGGTTGCTGAAAGTTTACAATAAACTTTTCTTTAAACCTTCTGTTATCTTTTCTATTTTTCCCGGGATTTCGAGACAAGAGTTCCTCAAATCATCATGCTTTATCAATATTCAAGGGGCCCTCTCCGAAAAGATTACGCGCGGCCACATTATCAGGCTGAATTTCAATCAGCTTCTTGATAACTGATTGAGCCTTTTCACTTTCACCTTTATTCCTCAATACAATAGCAAGAGAGAGCAGAACATCAGTATATTCTGAATTTACTTCCAGACTCTTTCTGTAAAAATTCTCCGCTTTTTCATAATTCTTCCTGTAATTCTGAATATCTCCCATAATCTTATAAATATCAGCGTACCCTTTTTCATTATCACCTATGATTCTTTCAGCTTCTTCGTAATTCCCCTTTTTAATCATAATATATGTCAGTTTTTCTCTTGCTCTTAAATATTCGTTATTTACCTCAAGAGCTTTCCGGTAATAAGCTTCCGCTTCTTCGTTTCTGCCGGTTCTCAAATAAACTTCACCGACGAAATAATAAACATCAGCGCTCTCAACCCCTGCTTCGATTATGTTTCTCAACGTTACCATCGCCCCCTCCATATCACCGGTGCGGATCTGGATCAGGGCTAGATTAATGTTATCCCCCCCCTTCTTTTCCCCCTCTTTCATCCCTTTCCGAAGGATCTGAACCGCCTTGGAAGTCTCGCCGGTAATATAAAGCAGGAGACCGTAATAATAAAGAGCCTGTGAATAACGAGGAGCATCCATTACTACCTCTTCGAATAAAATCCTCGCTTCTTCGTAACGTCCAAGATAAAGCAATGTGGCGCCCAGGTAAGACTTCATATCGGTATAATTATCTGTCTTACTGACAGCCTCTTTAAAGTGCGGGAGAGCCTCGATGAATCTTTTCTGATCGAAGAGTAGTATTCCCAGATAGAATCGTGCTTCAGTATAATCCGGATTAATCCTCAATGCCGCTTTAAACTCAGCGTCGGCTCTGCCGTAGTTACCTGCCTTCATATGGGAAAGAGCCAGTTTGAAACGTATATCCGCGTAATCCGGATGTATTTCCTTTATTTCTTCAAAGCTTTCTACAGCTTCACTGAATTTTCCCATATTGAATTTTTCCACACCATTTTTTACCATCGAATTGAACTCATCGCCGGCGCCAAAGACACCTTTCAGAGAAGAAATAGTAGGAATATCGGTTTTGCAGCTCGCAAGGTGATTACTTAAAAACTTGCTTACAGGGGTTTTTCTATCAGCTGAAAGCTCAAGAGCCTTTTTAAACTGTATATCCGCTTCATCTTTCCGGTCATCCTCGTAGAGAACAATTCCAAGATAACATACAGCTTCAAAATAGGCGGGGTTCAGTTCAATAGCCTTTTCGAGCATTCCCAACGCCTTTTCTTTATTACCCTTACAATGATAAATCACACCCATCCTGTAATAAAGATCAGGGTATGTGGGATTTTCTTTTACAGCCCTTTCAAAATGTTTTAAGGCTTCGTCATTATCTCCGGAAAAGTACAGGGCTGTACCAATATGAACATGGGCTTCCGCGGCGTAGAACATCCCGAGAGCATAAGTTGGGTCGTCGTGCCCTATCGAATCTGTAGCTTTCTCAAGCTGTTCAACAGCCTTTTCATAGTTCTGTTCATTATAGAACTTTATCCCTTTTTCATATTCGGGATTTTTCCCCAACCCGAATATCCTGCCCCAGAAAGACAATTTACACCTTCCATTTAATCATGATGTTTTCTCAGAAAAGTGGGGACATCCAGATCTACTTCTCCGGAAGCAGCTCCCACACTCGCAAACTCATTCATATCAATCTCTGATTCTTCCAAGTCCTTATCAGTACTCACTTCGGGCTCGTTTCTGATTCCAAGCCTGGCTGCCTCAATTCGAGTCGGTTTTATTATAGACTTGCCGGAGTCAAAACCTGTTGCAATAACCGTGACATGTAATTCACCGTCAAGGTTTTCATTCACAACAGCACCGAATATGACATTCGCGTCATCTCCTGCCTCTTCACTGATAATTGCTGTCGCCTGTGATACTTCATGCAGCGACATCTTCTCATCACCCGTAATATTTACCAGTACTCCTCTTGCCCCTTTAATCGAAACATCATCCAGTAATGGACTGTTCAATGCCAATCTGGCAGCCTCTACAGCTCGTTCTTCACCGCTTCCAACTCCCGTACCCATAAGCGCGTCACCCATTTTGCTCATTGTAGTATTCACATCGGCAAAGTCAAGGTTTATTAATCCGGGAATCGTTACAAGATCAGAAATGCCTTTTGTAGCGTGGTGGAGAACAGCGTCTGCAGTTGAGAACGCTTCTGTAAGCGGTGTTTCCCTCGATACGAGTGATAACAGTTTGTCGTTTCGTATGACAATTAAGGTATCAAGTTCTTCCTTTAATTTCTCAATTCCCTCCTTCGCCAGTCTTTCGCGGCACTTTCCCTCAAAAGAGAAAGGTATAGTTACTATCCCGACTGTCAGAGCGCCTTTTTCACGCGCAACACGGGCAATCATCGGACTCGCGCCCGTACCTGTTCCGCCCCCCATTCCGGCGGTGACGAAAACCATATCAGAATCTTCGAGCATTTCACTTACAATATCGGCATCTTCTTCTATTGCCTTTTCTCCAATTTCCGGTTTTCCGCCTGATCCAAGCCCTGAAGTCAAATTGCTTCCAATCTGAATTTTTTTATGGGCTTTTGAATACTCGAGAACCTGAGCATCTGTATTCACAGCCAGAAACTCAACGCCCTTAAGACCCTGATCTACCATTCGGTTAACGGCATTACCTCCTGCCCCGCCTACACCAATAACCTTGATCTTAGCCAGTTCAGAACCTTCATCGAATTCGAACCTCATCTTAGACCTCCTCCTTGTAAAAAGGGTTACCAACCTTTTTTAAACTGTCAATTACCAAATTAAAGTAATTCCTTCTACTTCTCTTCTCTTCATAATTTTCCTCTAATATCTCACTGCCCCGCTGAAGCAAACCCAGACTGACAATCCAACTCTGATCAGTTACAAGCTCACTCAACCCTGTAATATCAGGTATGTAGCCTCGAAGTACCCTGAAGCCAAAAACCTTCCCGGCAACACTTTCAATCCCCTTGAGTTTGCTTCCTCCTCCGGTTAACAGGGTGTTTCCTTTTATCTTTTTAAAGCAGGGGTCAAGTTCTACGTCCTTTTTAACAAGACTGAATAATTCTTCACATCTGGGTCCGACAATCCCCGCGATCTCATCCATTCCGACAGTAATCGAGTCACCGCCGGTTAATATTTCAAACTTATCCGATCTATCCGATTCTGAAGATAATAGACTCTTATCAAAATTCTCTGACTTGATTTCCTCCGCCTTTTCTATCGGAATCCCAAGCCCTATAGCAAGGTCGTTTGAAATATTAAATCCGCCTACCGGAATTACACCGCTGCTTCTGACAACACCTCCGTGATAAAGAACATACGTTGTGGTTTCACCCCCTATATCGATTACAAATGCCCCTTCCATCTTGTCATATTCCTTAAGAACTGAATCTGCCGCTGCAAATGGACTGAAAATCATATCGATAATTTCTATATTGTTTCTTTTTATTATTCTCTCGAGACTTTCCGCCTCAGATTTAACCGCTGTAACTACATGGATGTTCTTTTCAAGCCTCGAAGCCTCCAAGCCAAACGGATCTTTGATATTTTTGTTTTCATCAACATTAAAACCCTGTTCCAACATATGGAGAACGTACCTGTCGGAAGGGAGCGGTATTTTCTCGGCGTTCTTCGTTACATGCTGAATTTCTCTATCAGAGATCTGCCTTCCCATATCCAGGTTTAGAACACCCTGACTGCTGAAACTCCTTATGCCGGCGCTTGAGAAAGACAAACAGGCTCCCTCGACATTGACACCCGCCATCCTTTCCGCTTCAATTATACATCTTGACAATACCTTTGACGCTTTCTCCTCATCTGTGATTCTACCCTTTTCAACACCACCGGACGGCCTGTCGGCCACCCCGACTATTTTCGCTCCTCCTGATTCAGCTATCTCCGCAATGAGAACCCTTGTTCTCGCTGATCCAATGTCTATACTCACTATGAAATCAATTTCCATATTATAGCCTCACCTTCTTGCCATACTCTTATCTGATTACAACTTGACTGCTGAAACGAAGATCAATCATCTCTGGAAATATTTCCTGTTCCTTAAGCACTTTGTAAACACTCTTCAATTTGTGAACACGCTGTTCTAAACTGTTTTTTCCGAGGCGTATTATCGATCCATTCCCCATCCACACCAGAGCAACTTCCTCTCCTTCAACATGAATCTCGGACAATTGATGGGCGGGTGAAAAACCGGATTTCTTAAATAGATCCAGAACCTTCAGGGCTTTCTTCAACTCTTTCCTGCCTGTTTCATCATCTATATCCGTGATCCCTGTAATCAGAGGGAGATCCACACTTTTATCTGTAACTTTTGTCGAAAGAAACACCCCGTTTTCGTCAACTTCACGGAGCTCACCGCTAAGCACAGCTGCAACAGGGTTTCTGGCTTTCAAATAGCAATTGATGCGGTGGAAAGAATTCCGCTTGAAAACTACATCTTCCACATCCGGACACTCGAGGATATCCATCTTTAGTTCATCAAGTGGAATTGTAAAGATATTACATCCAATATATTTTTCTTTACACTTTGAGAGTGAATCAACAGGCAAGTTTGTTCCCTCATAAATATATATTTGCCGAACAGTAAAAACTCCGGTAAAAAACCAGAGATATACCCCCCCCCCCGCTATGAAAATCGCCGCGAGGAGCAGGATCAAACGAGATCTGTGATTCTTGTTGACCTTTGAATTGCGAGAAGCCATAACTGATTTACTATTTCTTTTCATATTCAAGCCCTTTTTTCTTTGAGGATTTCCTCTCCTAAACGCCAGATATCACCGGCTCCAAGTGTTAAAACCAGATCACCTTCCTTTATAAAATTCGACACTGAGCTCTTCAAATCCCCTCTGTCCGGCAGATAATCAACAGCTCCTGTACTATTTTTCATAACAACCCTGTATATGAGTTCGCCGCTTACACCGGACAGTGCCTTCTCACCCGCGGCATAGACGTCGGTAATAAAGACCTGATCCGCCTTACTGAAACATGTGTTAAACTCCGAATATAAATCCCTTGTGCGCGTATACCTGTGTGGTTGGAAGACGACAACAATTCTCCTTGAGAAATTCTCCCGGGCTGTATCGATTACAGATTGAATCTCCGTGGGATGATGAGCGTAATCATCAATAAAAAGGATCCCCCCGGTCTTTCCTTTAAACTCAAATCTTCTGCCTACACCCTGGAACTTTCCAAGCCCCTTCTTAAGGGCTTCGAAATTAATCCCAATCTCCTCGGACAGGGCACAAACACCAAGCGCGTTCAAAACATTATAACGCCCGGGAAGATTAATAAACAGGTCCCCTCTTCTCTCTCCATCTATATAAAGGGTGAAACTTGTGCCCTCCTCAAAATATTCTTTGATAACTCCTCTAACATCAGCATCTTCACTTAACCCGAAAGTTACTACTCTACGGTCTATTTTAGGAATAATCGTCCTGACATGGGAATTGTCTATACAACAAAGGACAGCTCCGTGAAAAGGAACACGCCCGGCGAAAGTTATAAACGCGTCATATATATTCTCGATACTCCCGTAACAATCTATGTGTTCCCTGTCAATATTTGTAATCAAAGCGATAACCGGAGATAATCTGACAAAATATCCGTCACTTTCGTCAACTTCCGCGATGATGAATTTACCTTTGCCAAGCCTCGCGTTCGCTTTCAAAGACTTTACCTTTCCTCCAACAACTACTGTAGGGTCCATCCCCGCCCTGCTGACAACCTCAGCCGCGATTGATGTTGTTGTGGTTTTACCGTGCGCGCCCGCAATCGCGATACCCTCTCTTATAGTCATTAATTCACCAAGCATATCTGACCGGGGAATAATAGGAATATCCCTTCTGCCGGCCTCTACAACTTCGGGGTTCGAAGGAGATACAGCGGAAGAAACAACAACCACATCACTCTCTGAAACATTCTCTTTCCTATGCCCTTTGCATATTTTCGCTCCCAGGGATTCGAGATGTCTGGTAACCGCGGTACTTTTCAAATCGGACCCTGTAATTTCAAATCCGAGATTTATTAATACTTCCGCTATTCCGCTCATACCAATCCCGCCGATACCGATAAAATGAACATGTTTTCTCTTTCCCAGCATATATAACTCTTTCTATTTAGATTTTTTAAAACTAAAACGTTTCTTTGCAGCACCCTCTGATTTTCTTTGATAGAACCCCAACATATCATCCACTATTCTACGGGAAGCATCTCTGACTCCTATATCAAGGGCCGATCTCTTCATCTTTTCAAACCTTTCAGAATTTCCGATAATTTCTTCCAGAGCAGTTTCAAGATGCTTTCCATCCAGCACTGAATCATCTATAACTACAGAGGCGCCGGCGTCGGCCATAAAACGGGCGTTACAGATCTGGTGCTCATCTACAGAATGAGGATAGGGTACAAGTATTGACGGTATCCCTACGGCGGCAAGTTCTGAAACACTCAGTGCTCCAGCTCTCGACAGAGCAACATCAGCAACTTGATAAGCGTCGCGAATATCTATTATGTAATCGGTGACAAATACTCCTTCCACCTCTCCTATTCTCTCCTTTACCCACCGGTACCCCCTGGAACCTGTCTGTACTATCCCCTGCATATTATTACCCGCCAGGAAATACTCTACAGCGGCCTGGTTGAGAGATCTCGCTCCCTGACTACCCCCGAATACGAGTAGAGTCGGAATATTCTTTTTCAACCCAAAAGATTCATATGGTCTATTGCTGTATTCTTTCGTTATTGTTCTTCGCAGCGGGTTGCCTGTTATAACAATATTATCCTTCCTTTTGAAATATTCCCCGGCACTTTCAAAACCCAGATATACGCGGTCTGCCAACTTCGATAATACCCTGTTTGTAATTCCGGGAATCGAATTCTGTTCCTGCAGCATTACTCCGCATTTTGATAAACTCGAAGCAATTACAACTGCGGCACTTGCATACCCTCCAAATCCAAAAACTATGTCCGGTTTAAACCTCAATCGAATGACAAGAGCCTGTATTATGCCCAGGACAAGACTGAACGCGGTATTAACCAGGCCGAGAATATTCTTACCCCTCATTCCCCTCGAGCTTATAAACTTTATATCATATCCGTACTTCTGAACTATTTTCGATTCCATACCTGCCTTTGTCCCAACAAACAAAGCTTCTAAAGGCAGACTTCTTGCTTTTATTTCATCCACAACAGCAAGAGCGGGATAGAGATGCCCTCCAGTACCTCCTCCAGAAAAAATAATCCTCATTTAATCATCCCCTTCCCCCTATTTTCGACTCGTCTCGCGAATACAGGACTGCCTTTCTTGCCGGTAGTCTGGAAAAGACCGGGGCTGGTTTTCTTCTTCGCGCTTCCTGAAATATTCAGCAAGACACCAACAGCGGCCATAGTAGTTACAAGAGAAGTGCCTCCATAACTTACAAATGGTAGCGGAAGCCCTACCGTAGGAAGCAGCCCTATACTCATTGTTATATTAATCAGTGCCGTGGATAAAATAACAAAACCTATCCCTATAGCCAGAAAACGGCCGAATGTGTTTGGCGCGTTTCTTGTTATATTCATAACTCTCAGGAATATGAAAAGGAAAATTCCGAGAACCAGCAGTGTGCCGATTATTCCAAACTCCTCACCGATTATAGAAAAAATGAAGTCTGTATGGGGATCGGGCAAAAAGTTGAATTTCTGATGTCCGTTTCCAAGGCCACAGCCGAAAATAAATCCGGAACCCAGTGAGATCAGAGATTGTCTAACGTGCCAATTCTGAGAAAGAGCAAACTCCCCTCGGTTTAATATAGCCAGGAATCTGTTGTAAACATGCGGCCTCAAATAAACATATGGCGCTGAAGCGATAATAATAGCTCCATAATAACCCGCCAGATGAACAAATTTACAATTCCCCAGAAAAAGAAGAGTTATGGAAAGTATAATAATCAGAGTGGCATTGCTTATATTGGGTTGCAGGACCAGCAACCCCGCAATCACAATCGAAAACACAAATACGGGAAGGAACCCCTGTTTAAACCTTCTGATTCCGCCTCTTCCCCTTGCAATCATATCAGCAATGAATATTACTAAAGAGTACTTAACCAGCTCGACCGGTTGAATCGTAATATTATAAATACTGAGCCATCTCCTTGCTCCTCTTATTTCCTTACCCCATATCAAAACAGCAATTAGTAGAAATATTGAGATAATAAGCATCATCGCTGAAATCCTTCTGTAAATCTCAAAGGGAATTTTCATACAAACAAGGAGACAAAGAATTCCCATACCCAGGTGCATAGCCTTGCGCTGCATAAAGAAATATGGACTTCCATACTTCTCTTTAGCAATTATCTGAGTTGCAGACGAGACCATAACCATTCCCAGAACGGCGAGAAGAATCACGGCGCAAAGCAAATGTATGTCGTATCTCTTTCTCGCTTTCACTAAATTACACCCCAATCTGATTTACTATATCTTTAAATAGATTTCCTCTTTCTCTGAAATCTGTAAACATATCAAAGCTCGCGCAGGCTGGTGACAGGACAACACAAGTTCCGTCTTTGCTTACATCACGCGCTTTATGAACTGCCCCGGCCATTGTCTCTGCGTGAGAGACAGGCACAACTCCACGTAGTGCTTCTTCAATCAAATCAGCGGCACTGCCGATTAATACAAGATGCTGAATATTGCCCGCAACCTTGAGCAGTTTCTTAAAATCGCTTCCCTTGTCGAGTCCACCCGCGATAAGAACAACCGGACACTTAAGATTAGCCAGGCTTTTTACAGTCGCTTCAACATTCGTTGCTTTAGAATCATTAAAATATGCTACATTTCCAACCGTTCTAACTTTCTCCATCCTGTGCTCAAGCCCTTCAAAACCAGACAACGCCTCTCTGCAGGATTTCGCTGATACACCAAATACCTTCAGCGAAGCAATAGCGGCAAGCGCGTTTTCAACATTATGAAGCCCAACAACCTTCAGGTCGGAAATATCCATGATTTCTTCACGGCCCTTTTCATCCGACACTCGGACTATAGTCGAACCATCCAGAAATACTCCCTCTTTAAGATGAGTTGATGACGAAAACGCAACTACCCTTCCCCTGAATTTAGACGCGACCATGGCGCACCTTTTATCATCGGCATTGTAGAAAAACCAATCGTTGCCGTCATTATTCGCGGCAATTCTTTCTTTTGCCCTGTAATAATAAGCGGCATCCGGATACCTGTCCAGATGGTCGGGGGTCATGTTTAGAATCCCCGTAACATCCGGTTTGAAATCTGATACAAGTTCAAGTTGAAAACTGCTGACTTCAATTACAAATATACCTTTAGAATCAAGATCTTCTGTTACCTTACTGAACGGTTTCCCTATATTTCCGGCTGCAATCGCTTTATGACCGGATTCAATTAATATTCTTTCTATCATCTTAACAGTTGTAGATTTTCCGTTTGTTCCCGTAAGAGCTATTATCTTTCCTTCCGCGAAGCGGTACCCCAGCTCAAGCTCTGAAACTATCGGTATCGATCTATTAACTGCTTCTAATACAATCGGATGGCTTGTACTAATCCCGGGGCTTAGAACTACCTCATCACAATTCTCAAGGAGATCGGCTGAAAAGGGTCCGAGATGAATATTCATATCTTTGAATCTGCCCGGCAACGAAATATCCCTGTTCTCATCAGCTGCTATAAGATTGACTCCCTTTTTCAGAAGCAGGTCAATCGCGGCAAGACCGCTTCTGGCAAGCCCTAAAATCAGAATCTTTTTATTTTGATAATCCGTTTTAAAATTATCAGTCAAACCGTTCTCCCAGATCTGCGCTTATCGCAGTTTCAGAGTACTCATTCCAATCAACATAAAGAGAGCAGCCAGAATCCAGAATCTCACAACTACCTGCTCTTCACTCCAACCCTTCAGTTCAAAGTGGTGGTGAAGAGGCGCCATTCTAAATATCCTCTTCCCCCTGAGCTTATAGGAAACCACCTGCAAGATAACCGAAGCAGCTTCAATAACGAAAATGCCCCCGATTATCAAAAGCAAAAACTCGCTTTTAAGCAGAACTGCAATCGTACCAAGCGCTCCGCCTAGAGCTAAAGACCCTGTATCTCCCATGAAAATCTTGGCGGGATGAGTATTAAACCATAAAAAGCCCATAGCCGCCCCAACAACTGACATACAGTATATAGCAAGCTCTCCACTGCCCTCCTGATAAAATATATTCAGATAATCGGCGAAAACGGCGTGCCCCGAGAGATACGCGAGAATAGCAAATGACAGAAAACAGAATGTAGTAACACCTGTCGCGAGACCGTCGAGCCCATCAGTCAGATTAACCGCGTTCGATGTACCGGTAACCACAAGCATAACAAAAGGGATATAAAAAATATTCCAATCCAGGTATGTGTCTTTTAAGAATGGAATAGCGGTACTTGTCGCGTTCTCCTGTATAATAGGCGTGAAATATAGAAATACTCCCAGTGCCGCCCCGAAAAGCAGCTGGCCAAAAAGCTTATATCTACCGACAAGACCTTTGGCTCGTTTTTTTACGACACTCAGATAGTCATCCCAGAACCCAATCAACCCGATCCATACTGTAACTACTAAAACAAGCTGGATATAGGGATTCTTAAGATTTGCCCATAGTAAAGTGGGGATTATCGTCGCGGCTATAATTAATACTCCCCCCATCGTTGGTGTACCCTCTTTACTCGAATGCCGCTTTGGAACATCTGCCCTGATTCTCTGTCCGATCTGCATCTTCGCCAGCCATCCTATCATTCTGGGACCGATAACAAAGCTCATAACCAAAGCTGTAATAGTCGCGTAAGCGGCTCTGAAAGTTATGTATTTGAAAACATTGAACGCGAATAAATATTCTTTCAGCGGATAGAGAAGGTGATAAAGCATCAGTCGACTCTCCTTTTTGGAGTTTCCCTGAGTATTTCAATCTCATCGATTAACTTCCACATTCCCATATTCCTCGATCCCTTAATTAATACGGCGTCTCCCTCTTTTAACAATTCGTTCAGATAACCCGACAACTTGACTATGTCCATGAAGTGACTGATAATATCCGGCGCTTTTCTCTGAATAGATGCTTCTCTGCTAATCTCGACACTTTCTTTTCCCATAGTAATCAATCCATAAACTCCGGCTCTGCCGCAAAATCTACCAACTTCTCTGTGTAACTCCCCGCTCTCAGGTCCCAGTTCCAGCATATCTCCCAGTACCAGCCAAGCTCTTCCCTCTACAGGCATCTCCATAAAAGCTTCAACAGAAGACTTCAGCGATAAAGGGTTGGAATTGTACGAATCATTTACAAATACAATCCCCTCCACATCGAATATCCTCCCTCTTCTCTCAACAGCTCTGAAATCGCCTATGGCGCGGGCAATATCTGAAATTGAAACGTCAAGACAAGCGGCAGCCGCCGCCGCGGCAACCGCATTCAACAGATGGTATCTCCCATAACTATTTATCCGCATCGCCTGACCTCCAAGGAGAAACTTATACCCCCCTCCATATACTGTTTCAACCTCCCTCGGAGACCACTGGGCGTCATCAGAAAAACCGAAGCTGACAATATCCGCTCTGGTTTTCTCTTTCAGGAATTCAAAGAAATCGTCATCTGCCGGCAATACAGCTCTATTTTCTTCAGAAAATGAGCTTATTAATTCCGATTTTGCCTCCGCTACACCCTTTAAAGACCTGAAGAATTCAAGATGTCCGGGGCCGATATTAGTTATGATTCCAATATCCGGCTTACCTATCTCTGCAAGGAGCTTGATCTCACCCCTGCGGCTGGCTCCCATTTCAATTACCAGAATCTCTGTTTCTTCATCCATGCTCAATATCGTTAAAGGAAGCCCTATATGATTATTATAATTTCCCGGGGTCGCGTGGACCCTGTATTTCTCGGCGAGTATTGAAGCAAGCATCTCTTTTGTTTCTGTTTTACCGGTGCTGCCCGTAACACCTACCGATCGAACTCCTATCTTATCTTTATAGTCAGAAGATAATCTCTGAAGAGCCTTTACTGTATCCTCGACTTCAAATACAGGAAGTTCTAATCCCGCCCATTTATTTCTCTTCTTTTTTGAAACGAGAAGCGCTTTAGCACCTGACGTTACCGCGTCTTCAAGATAATCATGGCCGTCGGCATTTTCACCTTCAATGGCAACGAAGATAGTTCCGCCGCAGTCATCTCTTGTATCTATAGAAACCCCTTCCACTGTTCCCGCGAGGGGGATTTCCTTTTTATAGGCCTCCCGCCCCAGTGATTCTGCTAACCATTCAAGCTCAACTTTGATAACCTACCTCCCTTGATTTTATAGCTCTCTGAGCTTCACTTACATCACTGAACTTGAATCTCTTCCGTCCGACTATCTGAATCTCTTCATGACCCTTCCCCGCTATGAGCACAAGATCATTATCACCCGCTTCCAACACTGCTTTTCTGATAGCATCTCTTCTGTCGACCACTACCTCTACTTCAGATCTGTCTTTTTCTATCCCTTCCAGAATTTCATCAATTATTCGGTGTGGATCTTCTGTGCGGGGATTATCGGTCGTAACATAAACTGAATCGCTGAATCTTACAGCTATTGCCCCCATAATAGGCCTCTTACCTCGATCCCGGTCACCACCGCATCCGAAGACTGTAATAAGTCGCTCGGAATCAAGATTAACGCAGAATTTCAGAACATTCTCCAGCGCATCCGGGGTGTGCGCGTAGTCTACAACAACTGTCGGCCCTTTTCGCGAGGGTACAACCTGAAAACGTCCGGGAATAGATTCAACCCTTCTCAATCCTGATCTTATATCATCAGAACTGATATCTAGAGCGTAGGAAGCGGCAGCGGCTGATAAAGCGTTATATACAGAAAACTCTCCAAGGAGGTTCAACCCTATGCTCACCGTTTCATCTTCAGCTTCAAGATCAAAAGAGGTGCTCTTCAGATTCGTCTTTACATTAACAGCCTTAATATCGGCATCATCTTCTACTCCAAAGGAAACTTTCCTGCCATAAAATTCTTCACCAATTTCCCGCACAACAGGATCATCCGCGTTGTATACAAATTTTCCTTCTTCTTTGACCCGTTCTCGCTCCGCGAGAGATAAAACGAATTTCTTTTTTGCGTCAAGATAACTCTTAAACGTTTTGTGGTAATCGAGGTGATCCCTTGAAATATTAGTAAATATCCCGACATCAAACTCTACCCCTGTAATCCTGCCCTGAACAACACCGTGTGAACTTACTTCCATAACAACAGCCCTGCATCCTTCATCTCTAAATGCGGCTAATTTACGGTTCAGGTCCGAAGCCCCCGGGGTTGTTCTTTGCGAAGAAAACATATTCTTTCCACTTCCGTAACCTACCGTTCCTATGATTCCGACAATTCCAAAGGATTCTTCGAGAATCGATTTCAGCAGGAAAGCTGTAGAAGTTTTGCCGTTTGTACCTGTTATTCCAATCATAAGCATATCCCGCGCGGGATTGCCGTAATACCGGGCCGCCAGAAGCCCCTCGGCTAAAAGGGTATGACGAACAACAATCAAAGGAACTTCTGACTTGACTATTTTTTGTGTAACAACTGCCGCCGCTCCGGATTTAACGGCATCATCTACAAAATCATGCCCATCATATCTTTCCCCTTTTACTGCTATAAACAGGTCACCTTTTTTGACAGTCCTGGAATCTGTTGAAATTCCAGAGATACTAACATCGGTAAAACCTCTGTCTTCCAATATATTTACGGCTTCTATTAATTCTGACAATAACACTCAGCCACTCCCGTTTTCAGACCCATAGATGGAAGATTCGGATAATTTCAAACCTTTTTTACAAAACAGCCTGATATTCGATCCTACTCTCAGCAGGTTACCCGGCCCGGGGTTCTGTCTCTCAACTATACCAAAACCGGATATTGTGCTTTCAAATCCGCATTCTATTAGAATTCTTCTAGCCTTTCTGAGCGTAAGTCCTCTCAAATCCGGAACGCGTGATTTTCTTTCACCGGATTGTTTCTCTCTGAAAAGCAGAGTTATTTCTGTTCCGGTCTCTACAAGTGTTCCAGGCCCTGGAATCTGAGAGTATACTCTCCCTTTATCATCTGAACACCTCACCCCGATACCAGACCTTGAAGCCATTCTATAAGCCTCAGAAGAAGTCATTCTATAAAAACAGGGTGTTTTTATTTTTTGATCTTCCCCTTCTCCCAAAGCGAGCATCTTTCCGGAATCTTGTGTTATATAGTCGGTAGTTAGACAAATGCTCTCTATAACTCTATTGAAAACAGGTGCCGCCGAAAGTCCTCCGTAAGTATAGGGATAATCGGGTTCGTCAAAAAGAACAAGGCAGGCAACCTGCGGGTTCTCTACGGGAGCAAATCCAATGAAACTCGATATATATTTGTTCCGCAGATATCCGTTTCTACCAGCTTTCTGAGCTGTGCCGGTTTTTCCGCCCACGGAAACCATTTCTGTTGAAGCTCTGCCTCCGGTTCCTTCCCTGACAACATCCCGGCAAAAATCCTTTATTGTATTTGATATTTTAGGGGGGAAAGCCCTTCTTACTTTTACTCTGGGAATTTCCTCAATCCAGCCGTCTTCGCCCCTGATCTTCAGGGCAACCCGGGGAACGTACAATTCACCTCCATTGGCAAGAGCGCAATAGGCGGACAAAATCTGAAGCGGGGTAACTCCTATTTCCTGACCAATCGCTATACTCGCTAGAGATCTCCTGGACCATTCCTGCGGCTCACGTAAAAATCCCTCGGATTCAACAGGCAGGTCCACACCGGTCTTTTCACCAAACCCCATCTTCAAAATATATCTATAGAATTCTTCCCTGCAGGATTTGGAAAGTGCTTTAATTGTGCAAATGTTGCTTGAAAAAACAAACGATTCCCTGAAAGTCAACCAGCCGTGAGGATGATCATCACGGAAAACCCCAAACTCAAACTTTGCCTTACCTTCTTCTCCATAAAAAGCGTCATATGGAGCCACCTTCCCGGTATTTAAAAGATAAGCATCGGTTATCAGTTTAAAGGTTGAACCCGGTTCATAATAACAGCTTGTTGAATATAATGAATGTTTGTGTTTGTCCGAAAAATATTCTGAAAGAGCCAATATATCACCGTTGGAAGGATCAGCTACGATTATAACTCCTCCTTCCGCCCCATATTTTCTTACCGCCTTCTTTAATTCAAAATTTACTATCGTCTGTATATTTGAGTCGATCGTCAAATATATATCTCTGCCGTTAACAGCCTCCCTGTGGGGAGCGTCAATAGGCCTGAACGGTCCGTTTCTGGCGTCCCGGTTTACGACAACCCACCCGTCCCTGCCGGTCAGGACATCGTTGAAAGCGCTTTCAATGCCGCCAACAGCTTTCTGTTTGTGATTGACAACACCAATAAAATTTTTATCAATGGCCTGCAGAGGCATCAATCTCTTGTGAACGGAATCAAGACGAACTCCCGGCAGCAGATAGAGTTTAGACAACTGGCCGGCGCTTAGCCGAAGCCCTTTTTTTATAAGAATATAATCTTCGTCTTTAGTAAGAAGTCCTCTTATTTGTGAAGGCGTACTATCTGCCAGTTTTGCAATATATTCGATAACTTCTTTTTTTTCAGGTAGATCCCTTGGAGTAACACCAAGAGTGTAAGTGCAGTATGTTACGGCCAGAGGCCTGCCTCGTCTATCGAGGATTTTCCCTCTTTTAGCGGATATCTTGAGTTTGTTGTGCCATTGCTGTTTAGCGATATTCTTATATTTTTCGTGCTGAATTATCTGAACTTTTACAATTCTAAATACAATAACGGCCACTACCGCACTCAGAAATACAACAATAAACCTCAAACGGCCTCTTGATAGTTTACGGATCATTAATTCTCCACATTGTCATCACCAAAAATCAAGATTTCTTTTTTGGCTATGCTCGTAACTTTCTCGGGGTCTTCACTTATGTTCCTGAACAGCCGCTTATTCCTATAAAGAGTGAGCTTGTTTACATCCATGGACGATCCCTGTTTCATCCCCATTCTTTCCACTTCCGGGATAATCCTTTCAGGAGCTATAAGTCTGTTATAATCAGCAAGCAGCCATACTTTTTTCTCTCTTAAGAAGGTGCGCTTCTTTAAGGATCCGCTTATTTCTTCAGAAAGTGAATACGAATAGACGTGAAGTCCGATATATAACATAGCGAGGCTGGCCGTCAATCCCAGGAGTATCAGAAAATTCAGCTGACTTATCTTCCCTGAGAGCATCCTGCTTACTAATATCTGCAAACTGTAACATTTCTTATTACTGCTCATATCAAATCCTTTCAGCTACGCGCAGTTTAGCGCTCCTTGCTCTCCTGTTATTCTCAATCTCCGAAAAAGAGGGTAAAACCGGTTTATTCGTTATGATCTTTAATTCTGAGCGTTTATCGCAGACACAAACCGGAAAATCCGGCGGGCAAACACAGCTCTTCGCCTGGTGGATGAAGAATCTCTTAACGATCCGATCTTCGATAGAATGGTATGAGATAACAGCAATCCTCCCATGCGGACTTAAAAGCCTCAATGCCTGGGGCAGAAAAATCTTCAGATTTTCAATCTCATCATTGGCCCAAATCCTGAAAGCCTGAAAAACTCTCGAAAGCGTACTGTAAAGCCTGTTAGGACTGACAACCTTCTTGACGGCTTCTACTAATTGTCCCGTCCTCTCGATTGCCTCCGAACCCCTCATCTTAACTATACTTTCTGCTATGATTCCGTGTTTTCTTTCTTCACCATAGACTTTTATAATCCTGCTGATTTGTCGTCTGTCTGCGCCGGAGAGCATTTCGCTGACCGAATTTGCGTCCTCTCCCATTGCCATATCAATTGGACCGTCCTTCATATAACTGAACCCGCGGCAGCTATCGTCGAGCTGCAGTGATGAGATTCCCAAATCCAGAAGGAATCCGTCATATCTCCCTCCGGCCAGATATTCTTCTATCTCCCGGAAATTCCCCTGAATCAACTTTACCCGTTCTCCGTATCTCTCTAATCTTTTCCGTGCAATATCCAAAGCCATACCATCTCTGTCTATCCCGACCACCGAAATATTCCGATTTCCTTTCGCTTTGAGAATGCCCTCCGTGTGTCCTCCTGTTCCGACCGTACAGTCCACGTAAATACCTTCCGGATTCTTTATCAGGAGATCTAAAATCTCTTTCTTCATAACGGGTACGTGAAACACTCAAATTCCACTCCGGCCTGGTGTGAAACAAAATATCGGCGAATTTTATCAATATTCCCATTCCAGTTTTTGGAAATCATTTTCGATCTTCATGCTTATATCTCTGTAATCATCAAAAGACCATATTTCCATATAGTTTAGGAGTCCGACTGCAACTACCTTCCCGGGATTATTTATTACCTCAAGGAATTTTCGCGGTATGGCGATCCTGCCAGACTTATCAGATTCGACATGACGAGACATCTTGCTGTAAAAACGTATAACCTTTCTTTTCTTCAGGCCCGGAGGAAGCTGATGAAGTCTCTTCTCGACATCATCTCTCCATTCGTTCAGGGGATACAAATTAAGACACTGTTCCTTTCCGAGACTGATAACAAATTTATTATCGTTATCCGCCGGAATAAGGCGCCTGAATCTGGAAGGGATGAGCATCCTGCCCTTCGAATCTATTGAACATTCATAATCACCGAGGAAATTCTGCATTTACAATCCAATCTATGCTTTATTCAAATAAAAATACCGGCGCTGAATTCTGTCATTCTATCTCTTTTACCCAATACTTTACTCCATTTCCCCCCACTCTACCCCACTTCCTCCCACCATGTCAAGAGATAAACCGATTTTTTTTAAATATTTATGCACCTCTTATCCTATGCTATAAAACAAGTTACAGCATACATGCAAAAATAATTTAAAAAAGTTTTAATTATTTTTATGGGAATCTTTCCCACTGCGGGAATTAATGAACCTTTCAGAGATAATCCTTCGAAGGGGATTAAGAGGGATAAATATCAGGTTTAAAGATGCCGTATTATTACGGACCGCTTTCGAAAGGTTCTATATGTACAACTACATCAATGATGTCGGGGCCCCTATTTAATATCTCATCTTCAACCTCCTGAGAAATAGAATGACCCTCTCGAACTGAAATATCCGGATCAATAAGTACGTGGAGATCCACCGCAAGCTTAGAGCTGAACTTACGTGTTCGTATTGCGTGTACATCCTTTACGCTTTCTATATTCATAACTATATTCTTTATCAATTCATGATCCTTCTCAGACGCTCCATGATCTGTCAACTCAATTAGCGACGGCCTGACTATATCCCAGGAAACCTTCAGTATCAAAATTGAAATTATCAGGGCGCCGATAT
The DNA here is from genome assembly GCA_964554125.1 of uncultured bacterium. Classification (GTDB taxonomy): domain Bacteria; phylum Krumholzibacteriota; class Krumholzibacteriia; order Krumholzibacteriales; family WJIX01; genus JAGHBT01. The sequence goes on from CAZKNG010000005.1 coordinate 45,013, forward strand.
CATCGATATATGACAGCTCCGGATTAACAGAAGCTACCGTAACAGCGATTAACGCGGGCAATGAACTTAAAGCATCGGAACGATGGTGCATCGAATTTGCAATCACAGCTGTTGATTTTACGAGGTTACCTATTTTCAAAGTCCATCTGTAGAGAATTTCCTTGAAAACTATCGATAGAAGAGGTCCAATAACGGCGATCCAGCCTGTTTGCTCTCTTTCTATTCCCCGCACTGAGACAAAAGAGTTGTATCCCAATCCGACAGCAATAAACGCCAGGATGATACCGATCGCGAGAGTTATTAATGTTTCAATACGCCTATGGCCGTAAGGATGGTTTTTATCCGGCGGAGCGCTCCAGTATTTTACTCCCAGTAGAACGGCAAGATCAGTAGAAAGGTCTGAGATACTGTGGACCGCGTCAGCAATTACCGCGTGACTCGCTCCAATAAAACCAAACAGGAATTTAATAAACGCCAGAAATAAGTTTACGGCAATCCCTGTACACGTAATCTTCTTTATCTCTTTTACATTTCTATTATTATTTCTTTCATCCATATTCATATTTATGAAATTTAATTAAATTAATCCCGTTTTCTTCTAAGCTGTTTTTAACCAAAAATCTTTTTCAGCTAATTCGAAGATAGCAACCCCCGCTTATAAATTTACACCGTAAAATAGCTGCCCCTCTCTTCTTAAAAAAGATTTATATCAATCCTGATCATCCGCCCCTTTAGTAATCCCGCCTTTATTCGAGCCGGTAGAGTGTATAAACAACCGGGTCTGATTTGCGTATACCCCGCGTTGAAATTGTATCGCTCATTAAAGGTATAAACTCTACACCCCTGATAATTTTACCGGAGAATCTCCGGGCTGAGGGGTTTCTGTCAATTAGATAATCCGGATCGTATTGAAGAAAAAAACCTTCAGATACGATCCTTTCAACAGTCAGTGAATCCCGCATTCTGTTTATTCCCGGGGTTACAAGCCCGCCAAGGTCCAGCACTTCTCTTTCAGAATAATAACCTATAGCTCCTATATCGGGGGTTGCAACAACGGCTTCCCCGGCAGTATTATCACGCATCCACCTTCCCATCGGAATGAGAACCTCATTGATATCATCGGTAAAATCTCTTGTCGGCGGCACTACGATAAGGAAATAGAAGATGACGTTCTGGAGTACAACGAATATTGTAAAAATTCCAAGAATCAACCGTTCAAATTTGAGGCTGCTGTCAAAATATGAGATTAACCGGCTGACCGAAACTACTCCGAGAACGATAATAGCAGGCGCGGTCGGCACAAGATATCTGGAAAGAATAGTAAAGTCTAATAGAAGATAAGCCATTGGCAGAAATACAGCCCACGCAAGAGGAAAGAGAAGATTATTTGAAATCATATCCTCTTTCAGAGCTTCGGTCCTTTTTACCCAGTAAAATATTACCCAGATAATAAGGGATGCTGCAGGTATAATTAAAGTGGCTCCTATAATTTTCAGCGGCAATAATACCCTCTTCAAATTAGCCGGATCGAAAAAGAGCCAGCCCCGTTTAGCCCCCGCGGTAAGTGGAAAGAAAGTGCCTGTGTGATTCTTGATGAATATAAGCCAGAGAAAATAAGTTGAAACAAACACAATCAGCCACATTAATCTGACGGAATATTTCTCTTTTTTTCTAAAAAGGAAAATAACTGCAGCGATTGGAACAAGAAGAATTATTTCCGGCCTGGCGAGGACTGATAAAAAGAGGGATAAACCGAATAAAGATGAATATACTATAGATTTTAATGTTTTAACAGACAGGATAAATACGACAAGGACCATGAAAACGGCAAGTGAAGTCTCCATACCCACCGAACTCCACCTTACAAGCCAGGCTTCCACAGACATAATAATAGCGGCAGCAGCGGCCGCTGTCCTTTTTTTTTCAACCATTAAAAGATAATAATAAATAAGTACTATGGACAAAACGGCGAATACTCCCGACAGAATATGAGACAGAAGCAGAAGATCGATCCCCATCTTATAACCCAGGGAAAGAAGAAAAACCCACAGCGGGCTTGTTGCCCCGTAGGACGTTTCGCCCTTATTAAAAGCTAATTGATTATCAACAGCCAGGTTGCGCGCATATTGAATATGTATATAGGTGTCATCAACAACAGAATCTTTTAATGGTGCGCTGATAACCAGAAAAAGTATTACAGCGCTGATGATTATCAGGGCATTCTTACTGTTCATCTTTATACACCACCTCAGAGAGAAGACTATTCAATCTTTCCGCTTCAGATCTCCTTGAATATTTCGGCACATCTTCGAGCGAATAGCTGCTGTCGAGTTTCCGTGTTTTATAGAGATCAAACAGGATCTCAATCTTACCGGCAATATCTTCCGGGTCATTAACCTGCGCTGTTTCACCTCTGTCAAGATCCTGTACAATATTCTTAGCTTCCCCATCCGGAACGACGGCGAGTATGGGGCGCGCCGCGCCAATATATTCATAGAGTTTTCCGGGAATAAGACCATTATACCTGTTATCGTCGTGTTTTATCAATAAAAGGACATGACTGCTCTTTTCGAGCCTGACACATTCGCGGTGAGGGAGATTATCTTTGAAAACAACGATATTTTCCAACCCCAATTTACTTACCCACTTCTCATTAGCTGATTCTCTTCCGCCCGCGAAGATAATTCTGAGTAATCCTTTCGCATCTTCAGTTCGATTTAAGAACAGGGAAACTCCTTTGAGGAACTTTTCTGACTTTCTTTCAAGTGTCAGCATACCCGCATGCAATACAGTGAATTTCTCCGGGTCGGGGTTAACATCTTCGAGCCCGGCAAAATCTTCTTCTTCGTATCCGTTCGGGATTTTCTCCACACTGCATCCCGGGTATAATTCAATAAGTTTCCTCCTCTGCCAATCGGTTGTCACCAGAATCCTCTCAGCTTCAACGGTGTGCCTTTCCATCATTTGATGCAACTTCCTGTGAACCGGGGTTATGGGATCTCTTAGATAAAGTGATATCCATGGATCCCTGAAATCCACAACCCAGGGAATTCTATACTTACGTGAAATCTTTCCCGCAGCGAGATGTGTGCTGTCGGGAGGACTTGTAGAGAGTATAACATCAAAATCCTCCCTGCGGCACAGTTTCGAAGCGGCCCTGTAGGCAAAAGGTGCCCAACCGACATATGTATCAGGGATTAGAAATAGTTCTCCGAGTCTTCTCAGGAGCTCAAAACTGCCCGTTGACCTCTTCGGACCGGCCTGTCCATTTTTCTTTCTGACAGCACTTAAAAAACGCGGCGGAGAAACTGATAATGTTCGCACTACTTTAACGCCGTCCGGTATCTGGTTTAAAAGCCCGGGGTCTGAAATCCAGAATTCACCCGCTTTTGGTGTAAGAACGGTAACATCCCAGGAAAATCGTGCTAAATACTTTACAAAAGAAAGGGGGCGGTAGACCCCCCCGCCTCCGGCGGGAGGGAAAAAATTCACAATTACTAATATCCGTTTTTCTTTCATACTATTTCAGACTGAAAAAACCATCCGGCAATCCTCTTGCCCCACCGGAATTTTATCAAACTAAAAATCTGCTCCACATCATCGGGTTTAAACAAACCTGACTGCCCGAAGACAAATCTGCATAAAAAAGGAAAGACAGCAATGGACAACAGGGATACCCACAGCCCCCAGAGAGTCGCTGCTGAAATACCAGCAGGTATTATAATCGCGACTATAACTATAACGCGTATAACACCCTTCCCTATTCCCCCGTAAAAGCCCTTCTTTCGGGCTATCAGGACGGCAGATAGCATCTGTGCGATAGAAGCAGCCAGCTGGGCGACCGCCATTCCCTTCAATCCCAAAAGGGAAACAAAAATTGGAAATCCTCCAAAATAGACGATCATCCAGATTAGATCGCAAAGAAGTGCCCATTTTATATAATGCAGCCCCTTCATCGTTACCAGAAGGGGGGCAATGAAAGCGGCAACAGGTACTGTCGGCAAAAGGATCAATAAGATTGTATAGGCATCCCCATATCCTGCGCCGGCGATTAACAATATAACATCACGCCCCGTAATTGCAACTATAGCAACCATTAGTAACGAAGCGACAAATGTTCCTTTTGTAAAGAGAACGATCTTCCTTTTGAATTCACCCCACCTGCCTTCTTCATAAATCCTGGTCACTTCAGGCTGAAGGGCAATAATAGGAAATCCCAGGAATCTCTTCAGAAACATATTTATCCTTGAAGCTATGTGAAATACGGAAATCATAGCTACAGGGAGCATCGATGACATTGCAAAACGGTCAATATCGGTGAAAGCAAGCGCTACAAGGCTCAGGAGAAGACAATTTCCCCAGTATGGAAATAATTTGGGAAGGATGATATTGTCTTTTTTGATTATTTCTTTGCCGATAAGACGTTTTGACAAACTGATATAGAAAGGGAATCCAGTCAGGCAGACAAGAAAATTAATTACAAAAAGAGCGCGGAACAGGGAAACAGCACTCAGGCTGTTCCGTGTAAAGAAAATATATGCCGTAAAGAGACCCAGGCAGGAAAGCTCCAGAACCATCTGGGCGCTCATAACCCTTAAACCTTTGAATGCCCCGTAAAGCAGCAACTTAAGCCCGAGTGTTATAGAAGCAAGCGTCAGCCAGAATATAATATCCCGGCTGATAAGGGATTCCGTCAGTCTCGAAGGTATCCATCCCTTCCAGAGATCTGCTGAAGAATACAGCAGTGCGCCTAGAAATAGAACAATCCCCGTTGAGGTAAGGAAAAGAAGATAAGCCTTTTTCCTCATCCCTCTTCCCTGATAGGAAGGTATAAATCTCATAAGTACCTGCGGCAATCCAAGGAGAATCAATGTGGCAAGAAGAATATGCAATCCTCTAAGAGCGATAAAGAGGCCGAACTCTTCTCCCCCCATAAAACGGCTGAGAAGTCCAAGCTGTGTCAGGGTAAAGACAACACTGAATATACCTGACACAGTAAGAGATACTGTGTTTTCCACTAACCTTGATTGCCCTGGTTCTATAGTTTTTTTATCCATTCGAACCATCTTTTCCCTGATCTTACCACCGGATAGTTGAATTCTCTTCCACCCATCGACTCTTTAAAATAGATCAACCCTTTGTCTCCCCCGCTGCTTCCCATATTAAAGAATTTCATCTTTCTCCTGTATGCTTCTTCTATAGCACGGAGAACAAGATAAGGGGAAACTCCATAACTTTTAGCTTCTTTAGAAACGCCGGCCTGCCATGCCTGTGCCATATCTCCATAATAAAAATCCACGTGCCCTCCCAATAACCTGTTGTCGAGAAAGGCGCCCAGCATCAGAACATTGCTGTCCCCCTTCATGAACAATTGCATAAAAAGACTGAGGGGAAAAGGATGAACACCTCCCCATCCGGCTGCCATACCTGTGTAGATATCGTAAAAGTTTCGAACTTCCCCCTTTGTTTTCAGAGTTCTTACAACAATACCTGCTCTCTGGCAGCCATTGCATGCTTTTCTTTTGGAACTGTTCAGCTTGCTCATTCTATAATCCTCAAAACTACCCTTCAAATCAGCAATTCTGCATTCGGCAACTTCGTACGGCCCGGCAGAAGAAAGCCATTCTTCCCAATCCGGATCAAATACTACAGCGGCCGCGTCAAGACACCTGAAAGATGTTGAGAGCTTTAGAAACCGCCCTACCAAACTCCTTGAAATATCTCCACTTTCTGCTATCGGTGTTCCGTATGTTCCGAAAGGGAGGCTGCGAATAAAATAAAAGATATTCCTTTTGATGAAAACAACAGGCATAAATCCTAAAAGGGTTTTTCCTGTTCTGGCTGTAATCCAACGAGCTGAAAACTCACTGAACGATGACTCAAGAATATCAATCCAGATGGGAGTATTAAAAAAATTGCGGAATTTAATCTTATCTAGAAGTTTGTATATCTCCTCTTCTTCAACTCTTTCTTCAATCTCTATTTTGACCAAAATATTACTTCTCCGGAATGAATAATATCAAGTATGTAAACCGGGCACTAGATTTCTTAGGCTCTCCAACATCTGATTTTTCTTTCCCTCTATGGCTGATTGAACCATTTTTTCTATCTTTTTATCCAATTCAGCGGGGATTTGTGACGAGGATCGAGCGAGGAATATCTTCTCCTGTTCAGATGAAACCAGATTTTCCTCCACATTTACAAGCTCTTCGAGGAGCTTCTCTCCGGGACGCAGTCCCGTAAATTCGATTGGTATTTCCTCATCCGGGATATGCCCTGTAAGTACAATAATATCTTTTGCCATTTCAAGAATATTTATTGCCTCTCCCATATCAAGAATAAATATCTCTCCTCCAAGCCCCATTACAGAAGCCTCCAGCACTAGAAGTGCCGCTTCCTTTACTGTCATAAAGTAGCGGGCGGCCTGAGGATGGCTTACCGTAACAGGACCTCCCCTTTCAATCTGTTTTAGAAACAGGGGAACAACACTACCCGAGCTTCCTATCACATTACCGAAACGCACAGATATAAAACGGCAATTATCGATGCACCCGTGAGCTGAGAAATACAATTCCATAACACGTTTAGAGGCCCCCATAACACCCCGGGGATTCGCTGCTTTATCTGTAGAGATAAACACAAAACGCTCAGTCTTAGCGTGCGCGGAAGCCCTTGCAAGATTCAGAGTTGTACCTACATTATTTATAATTGCTTCCTCGGGATCTTCCTCCATATAATGCACATGTTTATGGGCGGCTGTATGATATATGATATCGGGGGAAATGGTACTAATCAGTCTTTCAGTCCTCTCCGGATTCCTCAGATTGTTGATGACTGTCGATATCTTGATATCTTTGAATTTCGTTTTCAATTCTTCTTCAATCTCAAATATCCTGTTCTCACCCCTCCCCAGAAGTACAAGTTCAGCGGGCTTTACATGAGAAATATAACGGCAGAGTTCACTCCCTATCGTTCCACCGGCTCCAGTTACCAGAACTCTCCTTCCGGATAGAGCGGGTTTGATATAATCGAGTTCAAAATCAACCGTCTCTCTTCCCAGAAGATCTTCAACACGAACCTCACGAATCTGATTAATGCTGACATCACCCTTGATTATCTCCATAACACCGGGAACTATCTTATAGGGAGTCTTCGCTCGACCGCATAGATGTATCATATTCCTTACAAATGAGCGGGGAGCTGTCGGGATCGCGATTATAATCTCATCGATCCTTTTATCCAGCACAAACTCTTCCAGACGTGAGGTCTTTCCGAGAACCGGAATACCGTCAATTTTCATGCCGTCAAGGTCGGGGTTATCATCCAGCAGACCAATAACAACCAGTCCAAGTTCTTTATTTTCCTTTATCCTGGAAACTACCATTCTGGCAGCTTCACCCGCCCCCACGATGAGAATTCTTTTTCTCTTAATCACCTTACAACCGCAACCTTTCTTATCTCTGAACTGTTACTTCCGATAACCCTAACAATATATATGCCGGAGACGGCTTTAAATCCATTAATTGTGAGAATATCCCATATCGCTTCCCCGTCAGAAATATTCTTCTTTTCGTGCACGAGCTCCCCTTCGATATTGTAAATTTTCACATCCACACTACCAGATATACCGGAAATCCTTAGTTCATCATCACCGTTGTAACAATTTACCGGATTCGGATAGAGAAATAATTCCGAAAGGGGTCTTTGTTCCAGCGAAAGAATTCCCATATCAATACAGGCGAGGCCTTTTCCCGTTCCAACCCACATTTTGTTGTTCACTCTATCGAAAGCGAGAGATTTGCAATAAGCATCGGGCAGCGGTGAAATCACTGAATTGGGATATTTGATCTGAAGATTAGATCTCCAGTAATCATAGGTCGTATATATCCCCTTAACTTCACCATCCCTGTCGATAATATTCAATCCGGCGCTTGTTGCAACCCATATATTCCCGAAATCATCTTTCTCTAAATCATTTACCTCATTGTTTAATATCTTCCTCTTCTCATCGGTTAAACCGCTTGTGTAGATGAACAAGTTCCCACTACCATCCTGCTTCAGTAATTCTCCCCCGGTCGCTACCCATAAATTATCTCCAATAACCTCCAGAGCGTTCAGTTCAGTGCTTGCAAGATCCGTTTGATCAACAGCGGTATACCAATAATCATCACTTTGGTCCTTAAGCGACGACCATTCAAATCCACCTGTGTTCCACACCTGGACACCGTCATCATTGATAGCCAGATAAGCACTGGAACCGTCAAAAACACAGTCCCTTACATTGGGTCCATCGATATCACTGTTAGCAGGTGTTATACTTATCCACTCGGTTAAAGACGCGTTTACAATATCTATCCCCCATCCTTTCGAAGGATAATCGTCATCAGAAAGAAACCAGATATTACCAGCGGGATCTTCCGCGATATTTATATGCCTTGAAGATATTCCGTCGTCATCTCTGGTAAATCTATTCCAAATGTCATCTTCAGCAATAAGCCGTTCTCCAAGTTCAACCATATCAAGTGGTCTTTCAAGCGCGCTACTCCACAGCCTCCCGTTTGAGTCACAGATAAGTGCAATATTATAATCGAGATAGGAGAGGGAATCTGTATATGAAATCCATTCGTTATTACCTGAATTATAACAAACTCCAAAGAAAGTCGTACTCACCCATACCCCTCCCTCGGGATCCATATCGACCCTTCTGATTATATTAGAATTAAGTCCCCCCGGATCCCCCGTTATCCACGCACCTCCGTCATAAGAGCAGATATGCACTCCCCTCCCGGGTCTTACAGCGCTTTCACCACCAATCCAGGGCATACCCTCATCGTCAATACCAAGGGCCCTCAGATCGAATCTCCCCCATAATTTATATTCGGAATAGAATAAATCCTCCATTCCCCCGGGATCAACGCTCCGCCATACAGATGATGAAATGTCCCAGTTATAAAGTCTGTCAACTGTTATACAAAAAAGCTCCCCGCCTCCTGAGGCTACAGCAACAAAGGGATATTTGTCGGGACCGGCGGGAAATCCCAACACGGACCATATTCCGTCATCTAAAAACTGTATGCTGCTGTCTGTGGCGCAATAGATATTACCGTTAAAAAAAGATAGAGAAAGAGCATTGCCGATAGGGAAGAAATCATAATCAAAAGTTTTTCTATTGAATCTCGACACACCGTCCGAACCAGCTACCCATAGAATAGTATCGTTAACAGAAAAAATATCATTTATATTTGTACCGTCCAGACTGTCAGTAAGTACTATTTCCCCTGAAGGAATCTTTTCCGCAAATTTACCTATACCTCTTACTGTCCCATAGTATATTTCATTATCGACGTTGGTTATACAGGTTACACTGTCACTTATTAAACCGTAATCTTCTGTAAACCAATTCACCTCCTGATCTGTAATCCTTATACGGGCTACTCCGTATCCTCTGAATCCCGCCCAGATATCATTATTCGCGTCAACAGTAACCGCTTCTACATTACTCGATCGTAATTCAAGGCCGCTTAAATAAGAGGTATAGACCGAATCACTCTTGTCAAAGAGCATAATTCCGCCGCCCGTAGCACACCACAGACTATCCCCCACCACCTCTATCTCGTTCACCTTGCTTTGAGATATATAAACATCCCAGTTTATATCAGCTTGGGCTGCTGAACCGGGAAATATAACTGCCGCGGCAAATAACAGAATAAAATATTTCATTATTCCCCATCCTCAATATAAAACCATTCGGGATAACTCCCTGACAAGGATACTTGAAACGATTTAAATATTAATAATATATAATTTGTTAAAGACTGCTTCTGCAGTTCAACTATCTCATCTTCAATTAAAGCGGGAAAACTGCCGGTGTGCAAAATTCTCCATCGTCCAGTGATTCCCGGTTTGTAATAAGCGCCTTCTAAGCCGAAGCGAGTTATACTATTCTCGGAGAGAAGAGCCGGAGCCCCTACAAAACTCAACTTTCCTTTCAAAACTGAGGAGTATAATCCGGGTTTGAAAATATCACTTGCTTCCCTACCCGACCCGAGTACTATCCTCGGCCACAATATTCCCCTTTTACCTCCCGCGAATCTCCTCTCGCTGTAAAAGGAGATATTACCTCTGCACTTTCCGTACAACTTCAAAAATAAAAAAAGTACTGTTGAAATAGGTAATAGCAAAGATGACAGGAAAATGTCAAAAACACGTTTTATCAACTTTCTCAATTGAAAGGTAGAGCCCCTCTCAACAGAGAACAGATAATCTCCTCCTATATTGTCAACCCTTACTCTGGAGCTCAGGAAACGAGCAACAGGCGAAACAATTCTTATCTGGATAGTACTGAATTTATTGCTTGATACTAAAGTGAACATTATATCGGTGTTCTCGAATGACGGAAAAATAAATATTTCATGAATTTTAAATCTATCGATAATTTCAACAATTTCATCAGGTCTGCCCAAAGAATCCTCTTCATAATTAATATGACCCGCTATATCCAACCCCAGCTCAGGGGAAGAAGAAACAGATTCGAGAAAAGTTTCTGTTTCTTCCCTTTCGGCAACCAGCCCCACCCTTTTGCGGTCAAATCCGGCTTTAACAAATACCCGATGTACTGTTCGAACAAGTTTTCTGAAGGTAAAAACAATAATAATTCCTAGAACACCCTGGCCCAGTATAACTACCCTTGAATATATTCTAATACGAAGCAGATAGGTCGAGGTCATTATCACAGTCAACGACACAAGGACTGCTTTTATGATTCTGCTGAACTCCTCTATGGAACTTGTTTCACGCCTGATACTGTAGAGCTTTCCGAAAAAGAAGGAGAATAAAAATATAATGTTATAGAAATAGATGAAATATTCATACCAGGATAACGGGTACAAGCCATGCGCGAAAAGGGGGTCCGCGAGCGCGCGAAGCCAATATGCCAGGAAGAAGCTTCCGTTAATTGCTAAAATATCGACAATAACAAAAGTCAGTGATTTTATCACCGACCTGTGTCTCTTTAAAAAATAGAATACTACATTCCATTTATCATAATATTTCAGTAAACTGAGAAGATGAATCAAGAAGGGCTTACGGAACATGGAGCGTGAACTCGATCTCATATATAAATGGGTCATAACGGACTTAGGCAGATAATAAACATTCCATCCAGACTGTTTTATCCGGTAACACCAGTCAACATCTTCAAAATAAAGGAAAAACCTTTCATCCATCATTCCGATTTTTTCAATTACTTCAGCTCTGACCATCATGCAGGCTCCGAGAATCCAGTCCACGCACCTGACTTTTTGATGATCATAATCCAGCAGGAGATGCTTACGCAATGACTTAGCTCTTGGAAACAGCTTGCCTAAGAATGTCCGCCGGAGGAAAAGAGCCTTTATCGTATAGAAAGAGCGGCAGGAATATTGCAGAGACCCGTCAGAGTTAAGCAGCTTTGACCCTGCCATAGCCGCATCCGGCGTGTTCTCCATAAAATCAAATAATCTGTCTATCGATTTTTCTCCCACTACTATATCGGGGTTAAGGATCAAAACCATACGTCCTTTTGAAAGAGAAACCCCCTGATTTACTCCCCTTGAATATCCTTTGTTTCTACTGTTTGCTTCTACTCTGACATTATTGAATTCGCTGCTCACAAAATCAGGCGTACCATCTTTACTGGCATTATCTATTACTATTATTTCATAATCACAGGAAGGAGGATATTCTTTAAGACTGGAAATGCATTTTCCAATTACATTCTTGCTGTTGTAAGTAACAATAACTATTGAAAGATCCATAAAGAATTTGTCTTTTCAAATTAGAATTATTTAAACTTTCTCAGATGCCTAATACTCATAAACCTTAAACGCCATACCAGAAAAACAGCTTCCCAAACAATCTTTTTCGACATTTTAGAGACGCCAACTCTTCTATCTGTGAAAACTACAGGGATCTCTTTGATCCGGAAACCCTTTTTCCAGCACAGGTAATTCATCTCGATCTGAAATGAGTACCCATCACTGTGGACCCTTTCGAGGGGCATTTCCTCCAGGACTTCGCGCCTGAAACATTTAAAACCCCCCGTTGAATCTGTGAGCGGAAGCCCCGTAATAATTCTTGTATATAAATTCGCCCCATAACTCAGGATCAATCGGCGCAGGGGCCAGTTGACAACTGTTATCCCCTTCAGATATCGGGATCCAACCACCAGATCGTTATTTCGGATTGCGTCGAGAAACCGGAGGATATCCTCCGGGTTATGAGAAAAATCAGCGTCCATCTCAAAAATATATTTTGCGGGAGTGTTGGCTAAAGCCCATTTGAACCCGGCTATGTAAGCTGACCCCAAACCCATTTTACCCTGTCTGTGAATGACATTAACTCTTTCTTCTCCCTCTGCTATTGTTTCGGCAATCTCGCCGGTTCCATCGGGAGAGTTGTCATCAACAATCAATACTCCGAGATTGTCCGAAACTCCCAGAACAGCATTTATTATCTCCCGAACATTCTCCTCTTCATTATACGTGGGAATTACAACAAGAGCATCCAATTTTAACCGACCTTTCTTTTGAATACTAAAAACCCGGCTATAGACAAAAACAGTGATAATATAAAGCTTATAATCGAGATTGTTAACGAAGCTTTTATTACTCTGGGTTTATAATCAAATTCGATCTTATGATCACCCTCTTTTAACTGTAACGCCCGCAGACAGTAATCAGCCCTTAGAATCTCTTTTTCTTCACCGTCAACTTCAACTCTCCAGTCAGGATAATATACCTCGCTTAAAACCATTATACATGAATTTTCAACGTGGGCATCTATTTTTATCGAATTCAATCCGTAACTTTTTATCTCAGCATGGCTTCCCTGTGCTGATCCATTCTCGAGTGGTATATCTTTTTCCAGAAGCACCTGCTTAGCCGGATTAAATCCACTTGACGCTATAAAATCAAGCATCTTTTCCGACTCTAAGACTTTTATCCTGTCAACGAAGAATATTCGGGGAAGAGCCCCCGTGTTCTCGTAGATACATTTTGAGCCTTGCTTCCACACAAGCGGGAAAGTTGAGTTTTCATTAAAGAGAGGATTATAAGAAAATATATACTTTACATTAAGCATATTGAGAATCTGCAGAGGAACCGTCCTGCTGTTGAATAATTCAAACATTTTATCCATAACATCCTGATATATCTGGAGTTTTGCCGCATGATATCCGCCGGTAGAAAATAATCCCGATATCATATACTTATTCTCGCTGAAAGGAAAAACGCTGTGAGACCATCTGCCTAACCCGGCAGCCGGAGCCGGAAATATTCTGTAGAATGACTCGTCTTTCTTTAAAAATCTTATCGCTTCGTCGGGTTCTTTATATTTTTCTCTTTCTTCACCTGATTCCACAATCCTCATATCTTCATACCCCCATGTTTTTTCAGGATGAATTATAGAATCGCTCAGAAGAAAAAGATCTAAGAAGAGGACAGCTGCAAGGGCTGATATTAAATATCCTTTTCTAATTTTCTTTATAGAAGCAAACAGCAGAATAGCGGCAACTGCTGTAAGAAAGAAAACTCTTGTTATCAGGTCCTTAGTGAATCCTTCAGCAGCTTTGTCGGGAAAACGAACTTTATCCGCAACTGAACTGTTTAATATTCTCTCCTGTATCGGGCTGCTGGCTACAAGAACAATAGAAAGAACTGCAGCACAGGTGATAATAGAATATCTGAAAATCTTTCTGCTTCTTGGACTGAACAAAACACCTTCACTATACAGGTTGATGACCTTTTGAATACCAAGCCCCATGAGAACGACAACCATAAGCTGTTGAACGATAAGCACCATTACCGGAACCCTGAACTTGTTGAAATACGGAAAGTATTTAAACATGAATCCAAAAAGAGGGAAGAATTTTCCGAAACTCAATAAAGTTGACAACAACGCTGTAACGGCGAGAAACCACTTCCATCTATTTTTTATAAGAAATAGCGCCGCTCCGGAAAAAAGAGCGGTTACAATTCCCAGATAATTGGGATAATCTGTAAACGGCATGTATCCCCAGTAGGTTATCTTTCCGAACCCGAAAGCCCATGGAAACACAAAGGTCAGCATTTCCTTCGGATGCAAGCTCCAGCTCGTGGCATATCCGTATTCCAGTCCTCCCCCCGAGCCTCCGCCTCTGATAGAAAACTGAGCGTAATGTTTCAGGGGCATAATGAGGACAGAAGCTATACCGGCAGCAATGACAAAGGAGAGGAATATCAGGATCGTGTTAACGGTTAAATCCTTCTTCTTACCCTTCCGGAACAAATATACAGTCTCGAAGATAAAAAGAAGCCCGACGACAAGATAGGTATAGTAAGAAATCTGAACATGACCGCGAAGC
>CAZKNG010000006.1:0-43152 GCA_964554125.1 uncultured bacterium
TTTTTTCGCGAATCTGCAGTTTGTTGTTATCGATGAAATACACACTTACAGAGGCATTTTCGGGTCTCATGTTGCTAATGTTATCGGAAGGCTTGAGAGGATATGCGCCCATTATGGATCAAAACCGGTTTATGTTGCTTCTTCTGCTACTATTGCTAATCCCGGCAAGCACGCCGGGAGATTAACAGGGAGAAGAATAAAAGTTATCAGGAATGACGGGTCACCCAGGGGCGAAAAAAAATTCGTGATGTGGAATCCTCCCGTCATCGATGAGATTGGAGTTGACCGGCGCAGTACGAACGTGGAGGCTGCGAATATTATAGCAAAGCTGGTTATGGATAATGTTCAGACGATAGCGTTTGTGAAATCGCGTGTCGTAAGCGAAGTAATTACACGTTACGTCCGGGGTGTTCTGGAGAGTCACAGATCTTCGCTTAATGATTCGGTTCATCCCTACAGAGGAGGTTACCTTCCGGAAGAAAGAAGGGAGATAGAAAGGCTTCTCTTTGAGAATGAACTTAAAGCGGTCATAAGTACAAATGCTCTTGAACTCGGGATCGATGTCGGTGCTCTATACGCTTCGGTTATTGTCGGTTATCCCGGCAGCATAGCGTCCACATGGCAGCAGGCCGGAAGGGCTGGAAGAGGGGATGAAGAATCTATTGTTTTCTTTCTGGTTCATAATACACCCCTGGAACAATACCTTGTAAAACATCCTGAATATTTTCTGGGAAGAACCCCCGAAAACGCGATAATCGATCCGGAAAATCCCTATGTGCTCCTGGGTCAGTTAAGAGCTGCGGCATTCGAACTTCCGCTTTCCGGAAGTGAAGTTTCGGAAATGGGCCAGTACGCTCCGGCTATAGCTGAACTTCTCGAGGAAGAACGTGAATTTAATTTTGTAAGGGGCAAATGGTACTGGAGAGGGAAGGGATATCCGAGTGCTTCAGTAAACCTCCGTAATATTTCCCCGGACAGTTATACGATAATCGATGAATCGGATGGAAACCGGGTTATCGGAACGGTAGACGAAGCCAGTGCTTTTCAGCAGGTTCATCCGGATGCCGTGTATTTGCATCAGGCATTTACTTACTTTGTAAATAATCTGGATATTGACAGGAAAGTTGCATTTGTCAGCAAGTGTGATCTTGATTATTATACTCAATCTATCACGGAAACCAGGGTTAAGATTGACAAGGAAGAAAAGAAGGACAAATGGAGGATAAGTGAGATTGGTTTCGGTGATCTTTCTGTTACCGATCTGACTTTTATGTTTCGAAAAATAAAATTCGGCAGCCGTGATTCAATAGGATATGGCAAATGTGATCTTCCTCCACAGATTCTCGAGACTTCCGGATTGTGGATCATGCCGCCCCGTGAGGTTTTCGCCGCCGTCAGGAAATGGGGCAGAGTTCCATCAGAGGGTTTGCTCGGACTCTCGAATGTTCTTCGTGAAGTAGTTCCCCTTTTTGTTATGTGTGATCCGCTTGATATAGGCACGACGGTAAATTCCGCTTCTACAGCGGGTCAGGCGCTTTATCTGTATGATAAATACCCGGGAGGAATCGGGTTTTCACTTAAGAGTTATGACCTGGTTGAAGAGATAATGAGCGCGGCTCTTGAGCTGATCAAGGCCTGTTCATGTGAGAATGGCTGTCCCTCCTGTGTAGGATCCCCTATACCGCCTTTCACGCAGCTTGACCCGGATACCGGAGGTAGGGGGATGATCCCGGACAAAGAAGCGGCCCTTGTGATCCTTCATTCACTGCTGCAGCTTGAGCCCTACAGGCCGGCTGCTGTTAAGAAGTCAAGAAATGTAAAGGAGGAAAAAAGGCCGAAAGTGAAACCGCTTCCCGTGGAACTTGAAGGGAAACTGAGGGAAGGAATATACGGGAGAAAGAAGAGGAATGACCGGTAGAATGATTGTAAAATTGACTGTAAACAACAGCTGTGATATATTCTATGGAAGATAGCTCTCTTGCTTTTTATAAATGAATAAATAGATCTATTGTTTTTTTATGTTTTTGTTAACTGGAACGGAAAGGGGTTTCAAATATTGAAGTCAAAGTACGGTTTTGAAAAAGCGGTTATCTCCTTTTTGATGATATCGCTTTCGGGGCTTTTACTGTTTTCATGTTCTGGAAAACCTCAGAATGCTGAAAAGCTGGTAAAGAAGGTGGTAGGAACTTATGGCGGTGTTGAAGAAACCCATAATCTCGGAAAGTACACTGGAAGTGGATTTTTAAAGAAACTCCCCGTCGGGAATATGGTCAAAAATTACCCGCTGACGGTTTTTCAGGATAAGCACAGATATAAAGAGTTTATAGCACACGTAAAAAGAGGGGACCCGATAGATAAATGGGTATGGATAAATGACGGCGATAGAACATTCGGCTGGTCAAGCTCCGATAAGCTTATCAATAAGCCAATGCTGGAAATCAGCCTGATAAAATACAGATTTCCGCTGATTCTTTCCTGGATTCAGAGCCATTCAGAGGAAGGAAGTCTGGTCGGAGAACCAAAAGAAGGAAGCTATAAAATGAGGTTTGAGGATGGAGAAAGGATTATTACAGTTACTGTCGAAGATAAAAGCTGGTTGATTAACCGGGTTGAAATAAACAGTCCTGCCGATTCTTTGATTTATTCTGAAGAATACAGTACTTACAACAAAGCTAAAGGGATACCTCTTCCGAGCAGGGCCAGAAGGAGTGTGAATGGCAAATCTTACTGCGAGGCCTTTATTCCTGCCGTCAGATATGGAATAAATCTACCCGATTCTGTATTTACAATAACCGGCGAGGATACGCTGATCACTGAAGAAGCAGAGTAGAAAGTTGATCAACAATCCCTTGCATTTTATTTAAAGGAGCTCGCTTACTTTAAAAACCGACATGAGATCATATCCTTCGGATGCTATATTCTGTTCCGCGCCTTCCTCCCGGTCAACGAGTACGATTATACCCGCGATTATTCCCCCTGATTCTGAAATCGCCTTAGCGGCTCTAAGCAGAGAGCCTCCCGTTGTCACAACATCTTCCACAATAATAGTTTTCGCGCCCTCTTTGAATCTACCCTCGATAATTTTTTTTGTGCCGTGGGTTTTACTTTCTTTTCTTATCAGAAACCCTTCTCTGTTTTCATTTCTTGAAGCAGAGAGCGTGAGCATCGCGCCTATTATTGGATCGGCACCTATTACGGGGCCCGCGATGGCGTCATATTCCACTGAATCAAGCTGATCCAGCAGAATTTTCGCTGTAAGATAGAGCCCCCTTGAATAAAGAGTTGTCATCTTACCGTTTATGTAGTAGTTGCTTTTTTTCCCAGATGCCAGAGTGAATTCACCCTTGAGGATTGAGCGGGTAATCAGGATCTGTTTTAATTCGTCTCTTTCATTCAATCTTACTCCAATCGCGGTTAAGTTCAGTATTTCCCTTTTTATTTACGCTATCAACCTGTAGTTAGTGTAATGCCGGCGCAGATCTGTAAGAAGGCGGTTCTTTCCTCTCCGGTGTAGAAAAGTAGAGGATGGTCTAACGTATTATCACCGCCTGAGGAGATATAGTGATATTTAGCGTTTAAATTAATAGAAATATCACTTTTGCTGAACCGGTATAATAATCCTATGCCTCCCGATATCCCCGGCTGATAATCTGTCATACGCTGCTGGAAAAATCCGAGAGGTCTTATAAGGGTTATGGCATAAAGGCCCGCCCCGGATTCAAATGTTGCCGTTAATTTTCCGGAAAGACTGTAGCAGATAAAGATTGCTGCGTTAATTGAATATATCTGTAATTCCAATGTTTCGTCATAACCCACGTACTCGAAGTCCTTTTCCGGGAGTTTTGAATCACCAAAATTATGTGATGATAAAGAGATATCAACTCCATACCAGCTTCCAAGTCCCTCTATGAAATGCAGTTCCAATTCACTTCCTTTGCCGAAGGCGTTATCGAACTTATTGGAATTGAAAATGGAACCGATCCTGAATCCAATAATTTCTTTGTCTTTAATACCTTCAGCACAGGGAGCGGGGCTTGAAATAGAAACCGCTATAATAAAAACAGTTATCACGCTAAAGAATTTCATAAAAAAAGAGTATCACAGGTTTGATAATTTAAGAAGAGATATTTTATCCAGCTACCAGAGTGGCAGCTATCTAAGCAGAATCAATTTGGTAGAAGCGGAAAGTTCATTGCCGTTTCTTAAAACGGCCGTGTATACACCCGCAGAGAGGGGGTTTCCTCTTTTATCACACCCGTTCCAGATAACCTGGGCTTTTCCCGTGGAATTGGTTTTCGACTCGATATCTCTTACTTTTCTTCCGCTCACGGAATAGATTGTTATAGTTGATTTACTCAGCGGTTTTCCAAATATGACAATAGTTGTAGTTGGATTGAAAGGGTTAGGATAATTTCTGATTGACTTTGGATAGGTTGGATGATGCGGGGCATTGTAGAGTTTGCTGGTGTCATCATTATTAGGATTTATCCCTCTGGGGCTGGTTCCGTTTGTTTCCGGGTCAGGCTGAGTAGGTATCGGGCGTCCCAGTTCTTTTATCCCGTCGACATTGATATGTCCGAATGAAGTGGAAGAATTATCGACGATCTTCAGATAGACTGTTCTGCCAAGCCATGGATCCAGATCCCATAACCTTTCATCCATCGTTTCAGTATTCTTCCCTGTTTCCTTGTAGATTATTGTGTCACTATCAGCGTCATACAGCGCTATATAGCATGAATCCGGATAGTTTCCGCCGCCTACAAGAAGTCTCATCGATCTTCCCTTGACCATGAAGTTGTCAGACTTTATAGCTCCCCTCGGTGAGTTACCCTGGATTGATCCGGGATAATCACCGTAGATAGGACCGTTGAAATTTTCGTAAGTTCCTATCCACCAATTGCCTTCAAAATTAATGCTGGTTGTATCATCACCACGGTACTTGTATGAGTTGCCGTATACGGGTTGTTTCTCAAATGCCGTTCCCCAGAGATTGGTCCACCTCTGGTCTAAAATCTTATCCTGTTTTATTTCGGGGCAGTTTCCGTTCCAGCTCAGTGTGTCGAATCTGATTGTACTTACTTTATCGCCAGAGGAGGTGAGATAACCGGTATGTCTGGAAAATATGTATTTGTCCGAAAGTGTTTCTGTAAGTTCGCACGCATGACCTGCGTCAATAATCGTACGGGTGCTTATATCCCATTCTCCTGTGAGAGAATCAGAAGATAAATGAGATATACCCCCAATCCCTTCTTCCGTAAAGAAAAGGTGATATATGTTGTTACGTTTAATTACCGTTGAACTTTCAATCATGTGCCAGTTGTCGTGCAGATAAAGTGGGCCATTATCTTCCCAGCTGTAGTAGTTATCGCTGCTGGAAAGCGCGATAGCCCCGTTATTCTGATTAGTTTCAGCTGAATTTAAAAGATAGTTTATACCGTTATCCTCGAAGAAGAAAGGGTCCCGGTAATTTGCCCATTCACCCTCTACCCATTCTAACCATGTTGTATCACCGTGGAACGGTTCGAATATTTCGTCGGGAAATTTATTCCAGGAAAAGAGATCATTCGAATATGCGAGATACGTTTTTTGAGTATAGTTTCTTGTCACCCCGGTATAGTACATTAAGTAATTGTCGGGATATTCAGGAATTCTGATAACATGAGGAGCCCAGACGAAATAACTGTTCCAGGTTTCCTGGTCTGTATCAATTACCTGATTATGAATGGTCCAGTGTATGAGGTCGGGGGATGTCGCGTGTCCAAAGCTTTTTGTGTCTCCTCTGATATAAAAAAGATGGAATAATCCTTCTCCGTCTTTGATGAGTGAATGATCCTTTATAACATAACCGTGGTCCTGAAAAACAGCCCCTTCAAAATCTATTTCCATAAGTTTCGGATTGGATTCCTTAAGAACCATTTTTTCGGCTGAGCTTGGCTGTGAAATTAAGACAGTTGAAAAGAACAGGAGGGTTATTATGATAAAACCTCTGTCCAGAGGAGAAACTTTCTTAATTTGATTAATGAACATATTTTTACCTGAGAAGAATCATCTTTCTCGTGAAAGTCTCTTTCCCTATTGCCATTTTGCAGTAGTATACACCAGAGGGAATATTACCTTTTACGGATGCGGAGGGGTTCCAGAGAAATGTATAATCTCCGGGAGATTTAGTTCCCAGGTCACTACTGCTTATCAATTTACCTGAAACGTCGAAAAAGGATATAGATACTTTCTGCATGCCGCCGGTTGTGCCTACTGTATAAGGGATTGTGGTAGAGGGATTAAAGGGGTTTGGATAATTCTGTTTCAGAGAACAGCCCGCGTTTGGCGTCTCTTTTTCTACTTTAATGGGACCGTATCTGACACCGTTAATATCGCTTGTTTCCACGATGTAATAGTAATGATCAATGTAACTGTCTTCAACGGTATCGGAAAAACCATATTCCGGACTGCTGTAAATAGGATTCAGGTTCCTTTTTTCCATCATTGAAAATTCCGGGGTTATTCCTCTGTAGATATCGAAGCCGATATTCTCGCAGTCATTACCGGTCGACCATGAGAGAATTATTTCATTATCATTTCGCTGGTAAGCCGCGGATGAAATTGTAACGGCCGTGTTAAGATAGAGAGTGATATCAATTTGCGCGGAGTCTCCCTGGGCGAGGTTCGTGTATACTGTAGTATCACTGTATCCCTCAGCTGCCGCGTAAACAGAATATTCAGCGGGGGGTAAATGTTCGAAAATATATAGTGAATCGCTGAATTCATTGAAAGTTCCAATCGTCCCGACTTCGGAATTGATCAGGGTAACTGTGGTATTTTCCGGAAGTTGGCCGCTGTCTCCGGATGTAATTGCTCCGAATATTTTGCCGGTTGGACGATCTATAGAATAGGAATAAGTTGTATCATTGAAATGGAAATAGTGATACCCGCTGTCCTGTAACGCGGCTACTATGCTGGGCGGGTTCCAGGCCAGCTGGGCAGTTCCCCAGCCGTGTTCAAAACTCCACCCCCAATGTTCGTCACCCCATCTGCCGTCCTTTGTGAATTTAAAATCAACTGTGTCGGGGGGAGAACCGCTTTCATCTATAAATTTGAGTTTGATCCATTCATGATTACCAAGGGAAATCATATCATTTTCGGGATCGTCAGGTTCGCATGTTATTCCATTGAAATTACCGACAAGCTGGATGGAGGATACACCTTCCCCGTATACACTATAAGGAAGATGTAATAGAATAGATACAAGAAGAAGTTTCTTTAATATTTTTAATAACACAATACGGTTCCTTTTGTTGTTTATCACCGATGTTCAAACGCAAAGGAATACACCAATACATCTGTAGATTATACATGAAAAATGAACTTATGTCAATATCCAGAGTTGGTTGGAGTTTCCCCAATTTTCGTCCTCCCGAGTAAAAAAGGCGATTCCACTTTATGATATTTGTAACTTACTGAATTAATTGTGGATAGCTAGAAGGCCGTGTAATTTTTGAGAAAAGTCCTGTTAGAACCGTAAACGGGTCTTACTCAGAAAAAATTGGAGAGAGGTAAATACTGCCCGCAGGTCAGAAAATTATTTTGCCGGCCCGGGGATTATCACCCCTGATATCCGTTATTATTGAGGTATTGCTGAAGCCTCGAGGCTCCTTCCGCGAGATTTTCCATGGAATTCGCGTATGACAGTCGGAGATATCCTTCCCCCTGGTCGCCGAAATCTATCCCGGGCGTCAAGGCAACTCCCGCTTTCTCAAGAATATCAAAGGCAAGCTTATAGGAATCTTTTTCGATGTGGCGGGCGTCCACGAAAATATAAAAAGCTCCCTTTGGTTCGACGGCGCAATTAAGCCCCATCGCGGAGAGTTCTTCGAGAAGGAATTTGCGTCTTGAGTTGTACTTTTTTTTCATTTCCTCGATTTCCGGGTGGTTTAATTCGAGCGCCGCGATTCCGCCCCTCTGGGCAAAAGAATTGGGTGAAATAAAGAAGTTCTGCAGGATGATCTCAATTTTTCTGACCGCTTCAGCGGGGGCAATTATATATCCCAGCCGCCAACCCGTCATGGCAAAGATCTTGGAAAACCCGTTTAAGATGTAAGTGTTCTCTGTAAATTCAAGTGAGGAGTGTGTCTTTTGTCCGTATACCAGACCATGATAAATTTCATCGCTTATAACCGGTATTCCCATACCGCATATTTCACTTAGAGCATCTGTGGAGATAACTGTTCCAACAGGATTGGATGGTGAATTTACAAGAATAGCTTTCGTGTCCGGACCTATGGCTTCTTTTACCATGGCGGGGTTAAGATGAAATCCATCTTCAGCTTTTGTATGTATGAAGTGTGGCGTTCCCCCGAGGTGTTTAATGAAATTCGGATAACAGGGATAATACGGGTTGGAGAGAATTATTTCATCGCCGTTATTATTGATGAGCGAAGAAAGAACTGCAAGAAGAGCGGGTGAGACCCCCATAGTAATAAGGACCTGTGTTTCCGATATATCTAAGCCGTAATTTCTGTTGTAGTATTTTGCCACAGCCCTGCGGAGTCTGAGTATCCCGCGGCTGTCGGTGTAGTGGGTTTCTCCCCTTCTCAGTGAATCTATCCCGGCCGCGATTATCGCGGAAGGAGTGTCAAAGTCAGGTTCACCTATTTCCATGTGTATTATATGTTTGCCCTTTTCTTCCAGCTCGAGCGCCCGTCGGAGAACATCCATTACAATAAATGGTTTCATCTCTTTGCCGGTTTTTGAATTCATAGCTGCCTTTCGATATGTGTAATATTTAAAAAATAGGTCTATTCTGTACGAAAAGTCAATTGTTTCGTTATCACTTCAAGTGATCCATACAGGAATTCATTTTAAAAAGAATATTCTTACTTACAGTGATAAATAGAATCTATTATGACTATCTGATTGTAGCCAGAGTCCAGTGTCTTCCGGTTGTCTTTTCACGCCTGTATGAAAAGCATAGACCGTGTGAGCAGCATGTACATATTCCGGATGAAAAGATATTACGCCGTTTGATTCCGTATCGCTTCAGCTCATTTTTAATAAATAACGCTAGATCGAGATAATATCTATCCTCACCTTTTTTTATCACTTTACCTTCGAACTGAGACGCGATATTTTTATTTATCCGGTAGCATTTCCGGCAAATACCAGGCCCAAGGATTGAAATCGATTTTTCCGGATTTATCAGAAATTGATCGATCATTTTACGGAGTGTTTTGGAAATTATTCCTCCTGAGGCTCCCTTTCTTCCAACATGGATAGCTGCCATGACGTTTTCAGGAGGGGAATATATTACGACGGGGTAGCAATCGGCCGTGCTTACAGCAATCGACAGCCCGGTGCGGTCAGTTATAAAACCATCTGATTTCTTATATTTCCCTCCCTTATTTATGATTCTGACATTAGAACTGTGGGTTTGTTCTCCCCGAGCGAGGTTGTCGTTTGATATGTCGAGCGCGTTCAGGATTATCTCTCTGTTTTGATCTACGTTTTCGCGGGTATCGCCGAGACCGGTTCCAAGATTAAGGGAATTAAACGGTGCGGGACTGACACCGCCGGTTCTTGATGAAAAATAGAATTCGAGCCGGGGTGCTATTACATCCAGAACGGGGAATATGCCAACATTCAGATCTGATTTTGTAATCCATTTCATTCACTGTCATCCCGGCTATTACTCGGCATTCGCCTTCAATCGTTTTATGATATTTAAGATTTGCGAGCTGTATTGAATCTGCTTTGCGGTATTTCCTTTCCGTGAGGCATCAGTCGCGGCCACGGGAACTGGATCGCCTGGATTTTTTTGAAGAACTTCTCGAAGATGAAGAGCCTCTGGAAGACCTCCTCGTTGATCTTCTGGAAGATCTAGAAGAGCTCTTTCTGGAAGAACTCCTGCTGTCTCTTTTAACCCGGCTTCTTGAATCTTCCCTTCTTGAATCTGACCGGGATTTGTTTACACTTCTTGTCGACCTGCTCCTGTCATTATTATCTCTTTTCAACGAGCGTGTTTGTGAGGAGCTTCTGTTGTTTCTTGACGACGATCGCCGCTTACTATCGTTTCTTTCTCTTGGGTTATATACCCTTCGGGTATTGTTATTTCTGTCAATTTTATTGTAGTCACGCGCTGACCTTGCTCTTTCTGTATTCTTCCTTCGGGGCGAGCCGTATACTGTTCTTCTTTTCACCCTTTCTCTGGATGTAATATTTTCTCTTCGCAAGTTGCTTCTCTCAGGTATCGTCCGGCGAGATGTGAGTGCTTTCTTAAGTTCTGACTGCTGACGGCTTTTACTCTTCAGCCTGGTCATTCTTCTACTTACTAACCTGCTGTTTTTCAGAGATCTCTTACGGTTAAGCTCGTTCGATACGCTACGGTAACTAAGAAGAGAGCGCTTTGTAAATTTTCTGCCGGCATAGATAGATCTTCTGCCGTCATAATAATCTTTCCAGCAGTAATCGTAGTAACCGTAGTATGGGTAATACCAGCTAGTCGGGTAATAATAGGGGTAGTAGTAATCACACCAGGAATTAAATCCCCAGTTCGAGTTGAACCCGAAACCCCAAGAAAAGGAATTTATATAGGAATAATAAGAAGGGTACCGGTAGGAATAATTGTTATACGGATAATAACCGGAATAGTAATAAGGATAATCATAGCCTGTGTTAATTGTTAGGTAGATATCGTTTTCATCTGTGGATAGAAGCTGCTCATCCCAGTCATTAGATAGATTGTCCTCATAATATGTCTTTGATGAGTAGTTTTCTTCTTCCTGCTGATCATAATGTGAAATATTAAAGAGAGGTGGATAAGGGTAACTCAGTTTTTCTTCATAGTAGTTCTTCTCTATTGCTATTTCAGTACATTGCTTAGAGTAAGGATCGCTAAATTCGTCTGCTCCGTGACATTGCCCGCACAGGTACGAAGGGTAATCATGTCTCTTGTTTACGAAGAAATAAGTATGATCGGTGGCGGGAGGGTTCTTCTCGATATCTCTTACGATAGTTTCATCAATCATATTGAATGAAAGATACGGGTCTTTGTCGGTGCGGAATCTTTTATTCCTCGAAAGCTCCGAGTCCCGGCTGAGGAAATAGAGTTCCCTTTCGTCAATATAGTTTCTGTCTTCAACCGCGAGAGCGTGAATATACTCGATACCGGTTTTACTGCCGGCTTTCAGGCTCAGCCTGCTTCCGCGTTCCGGGATTATATAAACTTTGTCTTTTTCAATTTTGTTCAATTTGCCGTCGGGGGGATAGATGAGATTTATAAATCCTTCGCTGTCAATATTGTATATGATGACATACCCCGGCTGGTTTAGCCTGAAACTCAAATTCAACTCTTTGCCGGAATTTAGAACAGCTCCCCTTCCGCCCACGAGCCGCATGACTATATTTAATCGGTTCACCTCTTGTGAAACGCCAGATGAGCTCTTCTTATATTCAATAGCCCTGGTTGTTGAAAAGAAGAAGGACGCGGTTAGAAGGACGAGAAAAACGATAAAGAATCTTTTCCTCATTTTGATCACTCCCTTTACATGGAGGAAACCGTCCAGATGATAACTCAATCAGCCGGTACATTAAAATTATAACGGGTTTTTGCCATATTTACAAGTCTTTATATAAACTAAATGAGGGGATGCCCCTGGCTGAATAACACAGCATTTCCTCTTTTGCTGAAAATAACAACGGAGTAATAATTATGTAATTTGTTTATTAACAAATATCTAAACGAATATATAATTATAATGGCTTGCCGGTTTAAATTGTCTAACCTATTTCTCACTTGCGTTTGGGGCCCTTTAACCATCAATTTGTAACAGGTGAATGAAGAGAATAGAGATTCCGAACGAATATATCTCCAAAGGGTATAAGCTAAAAGCTTTATCGTTGCCAAAGTTTTAATAAATGTTATGAAGACAGGGAATTGTGCGTTATAATGGATAAGATTGTAATTTGCATAAAATTGAATTAGAGTAAAACAGTTAGAAACTATTTCAACCTCCGGAGAGTAGGATAGGCAGGTTTCTGGAGATAGTGCAAAGGGAGGATTTGTATGGGATTTGAAGGAATACCGATATTTTTACAGATCGCTGGGAATTTTGTTGAGTTGATCTCCAGAGCTGGAGTTCTCGCTAAGCTGGTTCTGGCGCTTCTGCTGGTTCTTTCAGTGGTCTCATGGACGATAATTGTTGAAAAGATAAGGTATTTCCGGCTTTCTTCAAAGGAGGGGGGCGAATTCCGGAAACTTTTCAAAGATGAATTGTCCCTGCGGGCTTTAATTGAAAAAGCAAAAGAATACCCGGCAAGCTGTGAAGCACAGCTTGTCTTATCTATTGGAAATGAAATAACCAGTGGAGAACTCGGAAGTTTAAAATCCTTGGACAGGTTTCTCGAGTCGAAAATAGACTCGATTATCGCGGGCTGGGAATCGTATTTGATATTTCTCTCAACTACGGCAACGATCTCTCCCTTTCTCGGCCTGCTCGGCACGGTTTGGGGGATAATGCGCTCTTTTATAAGTATGGGAGCCAGAGGCTCAGCGGATTTGTATGTCGTAGGACCCGGTATCGCTGAAGCGCTTATAACAACTATATTCGGGCTTGGTGCCGCTATACCGGCCGTTATAGGTTATAATTACATGGTCAGACTAATCAGAAGGAAGGAAGATGATCTGACCTCCTTTATGGTTCTTTTCAGGAGCCGTCTTACTGAAGGAAAGTATGGTGAATTAAGGAGAGATAAGGATTGATTTTCAGGGATTTTTGTAAGGATTATTTTAGGAGCAAATTATGAGACGTAAGAGATATTCCTCGATGGCGGCGATAAACATAACCAACCTTGTCGATGTAATGATGGTGCTTTTAATTGTCTTTATGCTCACAGCTCCGTTTCTGCAGGCGGGAGTGAAGCTTAATCTTCCCAAGGCTGAGGCAAAAGTAATAGAGGAGCGTAAGGGTATTACTGTTTCTGTAAGCAAGGAGGGGGATCTTTTTATAGGGAAACGCGAAGTTGAGTGGGAAGAATTCGCAGGAGCTCTTAGAAAGGAACTCGAAACAAATGCTCAGCGGATCTTCTTAAGGGCCGATACAAAAACGCACTACGGGAAAGTGATGAGAGTTCTGGCAAGAATAAAGATGATGGGGATTGAAGATGTGGGTCTTATAGTCAAACAGGAAAATGAAGAATAACCTTTTTTATTGAAATAAGACCGGGGGCGGTGTTAGAGGCCGCCAATTTGAATTGATAAATACCGGCATCAGGTTTTCAGTCAGGTATGGAAAAGATGAAGTTTTCTGCTGTTATATCATTATGTATACACGCGCTTATCTTTTACGCGCTTCTTACGTTTTTCGAGATTGTACCTAGAGTGGATCTGCCGGACAGGGTATATTCCGTGCGTATTTTTTCTCCCACTAAAGCGAAGAAAGAGGAAAAGCACGAGAAGAAGCAGGAAGTTGAAGTTGAGAAACCGGAGCCTGAACCTGTTGAAAAGAAGAAGCCCTCTCCTGACGTTAAGGATGAGAAGACTGAAGAACCACCTGAAAAGCAGAAGGAAGAAGAAAAGGAAAAAAAGCCTCTCGATGTTACAGTAAAGGAAGATGATAAGATTGAGGAGACCTCCGTAGCCGTTGACGCCCCGCGTTTCCCATTTTCTTACTACCTGGGGGCTATTCAGCGTAAGGTCTCCGCCAATTGGTTTTCGGCCTCCTCTAAGCACGGAAAAAGCATTTCATGCACTGTATTTTTCCGGCTTGACAGAAGCGGGAGGATTTCCGGATTACTATTGGAAAAGAGCTCCGGCGATTCCTATTTTGACAGAGCAGCCCTCAGAGCAATAAAGAGTTCCGCCCCGTTTCCGCCTCTTCCCGGCGCTTTTGACGAACCCGCTCTGGGAGTACACTTCAGATTTGTTCAGAAGGATTGATGATGAACAGAACTTTGACTTTATTATTATTATCAGTTTTATTATCCCCGCACGTTTATTCTCAGACCGACGTTCACCTTCAGGTTGACAGGCAGAGAGGGGGAAGGATCCCCATTGTTTTAAATAGAATAGAGTATGAACTGCCTGAATCTGAACCCTTTGCTGAATCTATTTCCGAGGTTCTGGAAAATGATTTGAAGCTCACAGGTATATTTCAACCGGTTCATTTTAGAGAAGGAACCGACACACTAAAGAGCGGCCTGACCGCGGTAGCGATATTTGATGGTAAGTTGACGAGGAGCAGCGAAGGATATCTGCTGGACGCGAAGTTATTGGATTACTCAAGCCGGGGAGTCATTTTCAGAAAGAATTATAGATTTCACGCGAGCGGATGCAGGGGGGTAAGCCATAATTTAAGTGATGAGATCACCTACTTTCTTGTCGGTGAAACCGGGATAGCCACAACGAGTATTCTTTTTGTCAGGGAGAAGCAGGGCAGAAAGTCTATCTACATTATCGATTATGACGGCCATGGATTAAGGAAACTGACCGACGACAAGCTTGCTGTATCACCTGTATGGTTGGATAAGAATAGATTCTGTTACACTTCATATAAAAGGGACAATCCCGATTGTTATATAGTCGATATAAAGAAAGGACTGAAACGGCTTCTTTCTTACCGGAAGGGATTGAATATTCCCGGCGGGTATTATAGCGGCAGGGATGAGATCCTTATGACGATCAGTGTAATGGGCAACAGCGAGTTATTTATCCTTGATTCATCAGGAAAAATGCAGAGGAGGTTAACCAGGAACAGAGCTATCGATTGTTCGGCGACATGGGCTCCCAATGGAAGAGAAATAGTTTTTGTCTCAGACAGAACATCGGTTCCGCAAATATACATAATGGACAGGTATGGAGGGAACCTCAGAAGGCTGACAAGGAGCGGGGGGTACAGTACTTCACCGGTCTGGTCTCCTCAGGGTGACCTTATCTCTTATGTTTCACGCGAGGATGGTTTGTACAGACTTAAGCTTGCTTCACCCGATGGTTTATGGGTGGATACAGTTTACAGGGATTATTTAAGCTATGAGGATCCCACATGGGCTCCTGACGGGAGCCACCTGGCAGTGACGGTAAAATATGGCGAAGAATCCTGGATAGTTGTTGTTAATATTGATTCGGGTTTGAAACGCAGGCTTGTAAGAGGTGAATCCCCGGCATGGTCTCCTGTCAGATAGAGTGTCAGGATTGTAAAAAGTGGATAAAAATAAAAAAATAAGTCTTTGCAAAAATAAGCATTGAAGTTATAGTTTACTAGATTTGGCAGTAGTACTAATTAAGTGTGAATAAAAGCCATAAAATAGGTTTTTTAACTGGAGGTGATCGGATGGCTCGCATCAGTTATACGGGATTAATTGTTATCCTGGTTTTTGCATTGGTTCTTCCCGCATGTTCCAAAAAAGAGGTTCCGCCTATAGAAGAGGTGAAACCGGCTGAAGAGGAAATTGTTCCGCCGCCGCCTCCTCTTAAAGAAGAGAAGGAAGAACCTGAAATTAAGGAAGTCAAAGAGGAACCTGTAGTATTAGACGACGTGTTCTTTGAGTTTGATAGTTTCGAAATCAAAGAGGAGTACAGGAATATACTCACCGGTAACGCGGAACAGATTCTGGACAAAGAAGATATCCATGTCGTAGTTGAGGGGCATTGTGATGAACGCGGAACCGCTGAATATAATCTTTCTCTTGGTGAAAAAAGAGCAAAAGCGGTCAAGGATTTTTACACGGCGTACGGTGTTGCAGCTGACAAGATATCTATAATCAGTTATGGTGAAGAAAAACCGTTTGCCAGGGGGCATAATGAAAAGGCCTGGGCCAAAAATCGCCGTGCTCATATGGTAGTTAAATAATAATGCTTGGATTTGGTTATAGAAACAATTCAGCTTTAGGGGTTCTGTTGCTCTTTACGGTGGTAAATGCCGGTTGTTGGGGAGCGAAGTTCATTGAGATGCCGCAGAGGGCAATTAATACATCTATGGCTGTTGATACTCTTATTGCGAAAGAGAAAAATCTTCAAGAGCAACTGGATAAATTGCAGGAAGAGCTGAAAAACCAGCAGAAATATTCCAGAAGAGAGGCAGCCAGAAGCAAGATGGATATGGAGGAATTAAAGGATCAGTTAAACGCCATGCAGCAGGCGCTACTGGAAAACTCAAGGCTTGATTCTTTTAAAGAAGAGGCAACTATTTCTTCAGTACAGAGAGGCGCTTCTTTCCGGACTGCAAATAGAAATGAAAGAGAAGAGCAAGACACTATAAAGACAGCCGCAGAATATGATTCTCTTTCATCAGATTCCACGGCTGGAGCTGCCCCGGATTCAGGGGTAGTCTCCGGACCGGACGAAACTCCTTCAGCGGGTGTGATGTACAGGCAGATATACCTCGACTTCAGCAGAATGGAATATCAAATCGCCCTTGAAGATTCTAAGCTCTTTCTTGATGAATATCCGGATAACCCGTTAGCCGAAGATGTTATTTTTATAAGGGGTGAGTGTTTAATTGAGCAGGAAAAATACTTTGACGCTCTGAAGGAATTCTCAAGAATACTCAAGGAATATCCGAATGGAAAGAAAGTGCCAGCTTCTCTTTTAAGAATGGCGGTTGCGTACGAGGAAATTGGAGACAGTGATCTGGCCGCCGGAATAGTAAGGAGGCTTTTAAGAGATTACCCCAACAGTGAAGAAGCCGCGGCGGCTGAAGAAGAGTTTGGTACGGTTCTGGAGGATTAACATATAGCTAGACGTAGTTTTTTTAAAACACTTTCCTCTTTATTATCTAATAGCCTGTTACAGCCGCGCCGGAACGCTGATATTGGCGGGGAGTATTCTGACTTCTGTCTTAGAATTAAATTCCGGTAAAGAGGTTTTATGCCGGTCTTGTTCGAAAGGTAATCAAAAGGCTTTGGAAATCTTCAGCAATATTTCATTGATCATATCAGTAATTGTATTATTGGGTTTATCAGGTTTTTTCTCGGGGTCTGAGACCGCCTATTTTTCCATTCAGCATTCTGTTTATGAGAAGTTGAAGCTTGGAAACAGACGAAAGAGAATGGTGGTTTCTCTTCTGTCAAAACCCAGGAAACTTCTCGTAACTATACTTTTGGCGAATATCCTTGTTAATATTGCCGTTACAAGTTTAGTTACCGCATTCTCGATAGAATCTTTCGGGAAAACCGGGGTTGGTATCACAACGGTCATTATGACCGCGCTCATCCTTGTTTTCGGCGAAATAACTCCGAAGGATTTTGCTTTCCATCATTCAACCTCTTTTGCGGTAATTTCAGCTCCAGTTTACAGGGCTTTGATATTTATTCTGACCCCGGCCGTATGGCTGTTGGGAAGAATAGCCGATTTAGCGGTAAGGGGGAGTCGCAGTTTGCTGGGAGAACCCCGCAGGGGATATGGAACGAGAGAACTTGTAACAGCGGTTGAAATCGGATACAGAAATGGTCTCTTTAAGGATTTTGAGAGGGAGATTCTCGGCAATTTCTTTCTCTTTGCGGAGACCACAGCGGAAGAGGTGCTTACACCCAGGGGCGAGGTCTTTGCTTTAGAGGCAGACATGAATCTTAATGAGGCCGTTCCTCTGGTAAAAAAACATGGCTTCAGCCGTATTCCTCTCTACTCGGAAACAAGTGACAATATTGTTGGAGTTCTCCTGGCCAAGGAACTGCTGAAGTATTCGAGTAAGAAGAAGATGAAACTGAGAAAAATAATGCGGCAAGTCTGGTTTGTTCCCGAAAGTAAAAGGATCCGTTATTTACTGAATGAATTTCTAAACGCCCACCAGCATGTTGCGGTAATTGTAGATGAACATGGAGCGTATCTGGGGATTATAACTCTGGAGGATATTCTCGAAGAAATATTCGGCGAGATCCGCGACAGAAGAGAGCCGAAAGTAAAAGAGTATCAGGTAACAAAGGGTGGCGAAATTGTTGTCGACGGCACATTCAGGCTGGAGGCGTTGAATAAGATTCTGGAGACTGAAATTTTCTCTGAAAAAGTAGAAACGACCGCGGGTTATCTGATAGAAAAGATAGGCAGAATTCCGCGGGAGGGAGAATCATTTAACATCAATAATCTGCGATTTCTTGTTATATCCGCCGGAAAGACAAGGGTTAACAAGATCAAAGTCGGTAAATCTGACGAGGGAAAGGCTAAGGACTGAAGGTGCTGTTTTCTGTATCAATTATAGTTGTAACTATTTTCATGTCAGCTTTTTTTTCCGGTTCTGAGACAGCGGTCGTTTCCTGCAACAGGCTTAAAGTACGAAACAAAGCGAGAGAAGGATCGTTCAGGGCTCGTATCCTGGAAGACCTTTTAGCTACTCCACATTTTCTCCTGTCTATTGTTCTTGTGGGTAATAACTTAGCTATTATTGCCTGTACAGCTGAAGCGACAGCTCTAGCGATAAGACTCTTCGGGAATAAGGGGCCGTTAGTCGCGACTATTGTGATTACTCCCGTTTTACTGATCCTCGGAGAAGTTGTTCCCAAGGCATCTTTTTTATACCATTCAGATAGAACTTCTATCTTTGTTGCCCCCATTCTCAAAGTTTTTTCATATATTCTCTGGCCTTTTGTCAAACCTGCCGCGCTGCTGACGGCAATCCCCTCGAAGATAGCCGGAAAGAGCGGCAGGAAAGAAAATTTCATGTCTACACGTGAAGAGCTGATATACCTCTACAGCGGTATTAGAGATAAAGGTATTATCAAAGAAAGGGAAAAGAAGATTATTGACAGTGTTTTTCATTTCGGCGTTGTAAAGGCGGCTGATTTGATGCTGCCTGTAAGTGAAGTTATATCGTTTCCATATACAAGTTCTATATCGGAGGTTATAGAAGCCGCCAATAAATATCCATATTCCCGTTATCCACTTGTTTCTCCGAAATCGGGTAATGTTGTAGGTGTTATTTCTCTGTTTGATTTACTTGGAATAGAGAGCGGGGAGAAACTCACCTCTCTTATGCATAAACCATTTTTTGCAGCTGAGGATGAACTCGCTGAAGATCTCCTTGTAAGGATGAAGAGTGAACCGCTTCATTTCGCTATAGTCATAAGCGATATGGGCCGGTTTAAGGGGATATTGACATTAGAAAATATAATTGAAAGTATAGTTGGAGATATAGCCAGTGAGCATGAGTTATCGGAAATCGAAGGATAAACAGGTAGTAATAAAAGTCTATTTATCACATATTCTGAGGAAATTACAGCGCGCGCATTTACTGGTTCTGTTAGGAGGAAAGTATCGATATTCGAGAGGAATGTTTTTTTTGATATCATTATCTTTAAGTACGGAGGATAATTTCCTTATCCCTTTTGTAAGGCGAACCCGTGCGGCGGCAATACTTTCTTCGCTTGTTGTGTAGGTTTGCTCTGTGGCTTCATCAAGTAGATTTACCTCACGCAGACTTATATTTTCGGCCGGCTCACCCAGTATCGCGGCAGCGTAATATCCGTATATATTCAGCTGATCAAGGGCCTTACCTGTTTTTGTTTTAACGGAAGATGATCTGCCGCTGTATGTTTTCCAGTCGACAATGTTGAATCTGTTGTCACAACCTCGAAAGATAAAATCGGTTTTTAGAAATACCGTGGCTTTTTCGAATTGGAAAGACTGGGCGAATTCGGAAAAGTCTATATCCTCGATTACCCATTCGGACGGGTCTGTCTTTGAGATCATCTCCAGAATAGAGCTGGAAAGGAGTGCTCTGACAGCTTCAACACATTCATCGTGAGTTTTTTTCAGCTCCCCGGCCGGTATGTCAATTCCGTACTCATGATCCCGGAGTGCCAACCAGTTAGTATTTAATTTACCCCGCTTCTTTTTAGGTTCACGCAGGTATTTTTTATCTTTAGAAAATCTGAACTGTTTTTCAAAGGATTCAACAGTATAATTTATAACGTCATCTTCAGCCGGGATTCTCTTTTTAACCCGGGTGGACTGAAGGATTTTTGAAGCTATATAGTGGATAAGCTGACCGCGCCAGAGGGGGAGAGAAACAAGACGTTTGAGTTTGTACGCTTTGCGTGAAATTACAGGCGCGTCCGCGTTCCATCCGCCCCAGCTTAGATAGTAATGAAAATAATAAGCTCTTCTGCATGAATCAAAAAGGGCTTCACGCGAAATCGACCACCCGAAATTATTCTTAAATACCATTCTATTTCTTAGCGAACACTCTTCTGTGAACTCTGTTCTGTAGTCTGTAACTTCCGAATTCGTAGTCAAATTTCATTTCCTGTTTTCCCCGAAGAGCAACCTTTCTTGAAGTATACATGTAGAGATGATATTTATTCGAGGTTCGCTGCTGGGCCAGCCCGGGAATCTCATCAATCTTGAAAATCCAGGCCCGGAGGGTGCTCAAATCAGCACAGGCGACAAAATCCGCCCTGCAATCTGTCGAAATCCACCAGTCGAGAGCGTATTTACCCTTGCCGCCGGCTTTCTTCGGTTTCAGATTCGTTGTTGTCGTAATAAGATATTCCCGCTTTGGTCTTGATAAGCTGATGACAAGATCGGTTGCTTCGTCGCCCTCTCTGCAATTGAGGCCTTCACGGAGAAGAATCGATTCTATGAGAAATCTGCCGCTTTTCCCGATAGTGTATTTTGAAATCCTTTTCAATATCAACCCCCTTCCATTACTACAACTGCCTGAGCAATATCAGCGTCGTGTGAGATACTAAGGTGTATGGTAGAAATATTTCTTTTCTTTATAATCTTTTCAATCTCAGGTGATAGCATAAAGTACGGCTTTCCATCTTCGTTGTTTAAAATTGAGATACCCTTTATTGGAATTCCGCGCATCAGCCCATAACCCAGGGCTTTAAGAAAAGCTTCACGAGCCGCGAATCTGCCTGCAAAGAATGAAGCGTTATCTTTACGTTTCATCCCTTTTTCTATTTCTTCCTCAGTGTATATTCTTGTAAGAAAACGTCTGCCGTACCTTCTGATTATTCTCTTAATTCTTGAAATAGATGTAACGTCTGTGCCTATTCCGTAAATCATCAAATCTCCGCTGTCTTATTCCATTAAGCCGGCAATAAGGCGTTATTCCCCGTTTTTAAGATAAAGGGCTTTTATTCAATATTGTAGTGGACTATCATCACGGGTAAACAAAAGTTTAGCAGATTTTATAATATTATTAAACAATTAACTGCCGGTTGATCGAAATATTAACAGAAAGAGTCGGGCCGCCCTACTAAAACCTCTAAAAAGGAAGATTTACATGGTCTTTTATGATAAACCGCTCTGGCGTCCTCCGAGTGAAGCAAACTCTTTGATACTGCAGGCAACGATTGGATGTTCTCACAACCGCTGCCTTTTTTGCTATATGTATCGGGGTAAGAGATTCAGAGTCAGGAGGTGGGAGGATTTAAAAAGTGATATTGACCGGTTCTCGAGGTTATTGCCGGATACGCGAAAGGTTTTCTTGGCTGATGGAGACGCTTTTGTTTTGAGCCCGAAGCGGTTAGAACAGATATTGGACTATCTGAACAGATCATTCCCCCGGCTTAAGCGTGTCAGCTGCTACGCCAGCCCGGGTAATCTCATGAAGAAGTCTGCCGGAGAGATGAAGAGATTAAGAGATAGAAAACTTACAATAGTATATTATGGGGTTGAAAGTGGAGACCCGGACCTTTTGCGCAGGATAGAGAAGGGGGCTGGTCCGGAAGAGATCGAGGAGGGCTGCGGAAAAGCCGCTTCAGCGGGGATAAAACTTTCTGTTACAGTTATCCTGGGTCTCGCGGGTAAGAAGGGAAGCCTGAGGCACGCGGAAGAAACATCAAGCCTCGTCTCAAAGATAAACCCCCGCTATTTATCTGTTCTTACCTTGATGCTCGGACAACACGCCGGTGAATACGAAAGAGAGATGGGAGCCGGCTTTGAATTTAATTCTCCCGCGGATGATATTAGAGAACTAAGGGTACTGATAGGCGGCCTGGATGTCGAGAAATGCATATTCAGGAGTAATCACGCTTCGAACTATCTTTCTCTTAAAGGCGTCCTGAATAAAAACAGAAAAAGACTGATAGAGACTATTGATCAGGCCCTTAAAGACCCCCGATTTTACTTAAGAAATGCGCAGATGAGGGGGTTATAGAATCTTTGTCAAATGTGGGATGATAACCGTTCTTTGGCTTAGTTAACGCCTTATAAGTGAAAATCCGGGCTGGCATGTTATCTTCTGAATAATCTTCTAATCCATGAATCCGAGACGTAGGTGTCGTAGTTTACTCTAACCCCGCCCCAGCGTTCCTTGTAGTCTATAAGACTGTGCGCGTAAGCAGGAGAGGCGCCGAGATTAATCTTACTGATCCCCTTGGTGATCGCGAGATTAATCGCGCTTGTCAGCAGAAGATGGTTTGGTTTCAGATGCCTTTTGGAATAGTCCGACACGGTCTGCCAGTTGAAAAGTGTATCATTATGGATAAAGTTTATACATGATCCAATCATCGTATGGTTTTGTGTAAGAGCGTTCCAGTAGATCATCTTTGAGTCATCCAGGACATCCAGAATGGCGCGAAAGAACCGTTTGCTGTAAAGGGGTTTTCTCTGTTCATGCCGTTTTCCCGTCATAAGATAAAGTTTGTAGAAGTCATCAAGATGATCCCTGTTACTTATTGTAATCTCGGTTGTATCGGCTTTCAGTCCAGCTCTTACGTGTCCGTTTATTTTCTTGTCCGGAGGGTCATGTCTTCCGTTTCCGTTTAACTTTATTATGTGCGTAAAAACCTGGCGGGAGCTCAGGAACGGCTCACTGATTTTTGCCAGTTTACCCTCGAAGTCTGTAATTGCAATACGTGAAAACCTGTTGTTTTTTAAATATTCGATAAGATACGCGTTGAATAAATCCCGCTGGGTTTCATTTGCTCCTTTTCCGAGAATGACTTCTCCGTACGTGCCGTAGGGCATTGAATAGAATGATTTAAACCCCAACTTTCTCGTAATTACAGCCGGCATCCCTATTATAAATTTACCATTCTCAATTCCGGTCAGAAAGACAGAGTGAGCTTTGTGGCCAAGGCCGGAAGAGCAGATGTCGGCCCATTGCCTCGTGTGAAAGAAACTTCCGTTTAAGGCAAGCTTGTCCCACATCTTTACATCAATAGATTTGCGGTCAAATACTTTGAATTCCATCTATTTTCTCTATCCCGATAGCGGAGGGGTAATCTCGGTTTTTAAGCAATCTATCCTGTAAACAAATATTATATAAGTAGACAGTACTGTAATTTAATATCTGATATGTAAATAGTCAATAAGCCAACCGGCGGCCCCGTCATTTGTCCGAGTTAATTGGGATTGCCCGGGAATACTACTTAACCGGTTATTGTACAATTTCTTCCCGCTGTTTTACCTTTGTACATAAGTTTATCTGCTCTTTTGATAAGGCTTTCCATGGTATCGTCTTCTTTAGCCAGCGTGGCGCCTACAGAAATTGTAATCTGCAATATTCTGTCATTGTAACTTATATATGAATTTGCTATGAGAGTCCGGACTCTATTTCCTATATTTGTCAGTTGGTTTTCATCTACATTTCTAATAATACCAATAAATTCTTCACCACCCCAGCGTCCGTATAAATCAAATGATCTGGAGTTAGCAGTAAATGTATTGGCAGAGGATATAAGGACCTCATCTCCTGCATCATGTCCATATGTATCGTTGATTTTTTTAAAATGATCAATATCCATAAAAAGGATGGCGAAATCTGTATTATAACGTTTTTTCTCTTCCAATTTAATTTTGATCTCTTTTTCAATATATCTTCTGTTTGCCAGTTGAGTAAGGTTGTCAAGGAAAGACAGCTTTTTAAGTTCTTTTACCAATTGTTCATTTACCGCCTGGTTGCTAATATCGGTGAATAATTCTATACCACCAATAATATGACCGTCTTTGTCGGTCAATGTGCTAACACGAATAGAGACAGGTATTCTGTGACCCTTCTTGTGGTGCATGTACACTTCAGCTACACGGGGTTTTCCGTCATCCATGGTTGCAGCGAGGGGGCACATGCCGGTGCAAAGGTTATTCCCTTCACTATCGATGTGTGTCAAAATATTATCAGAACAGAAAGTCCCCAAAACCTCATCAGCAGTAAATCCTGAAATCTGCGCGGCAGCTTTATTCCAGTATGTTATGACTCTGTTGGGGTCTACAAAATATAAACCATCATGGAGGTTTTCGATTATCTTTTTATAGGAATCTTCTTCCAATTTCATAGTAACCGTCGTATAAACCTTTTTTTGTTATATGTTCAGCCGAACATTACTCGCGTCAGCTGTATCTGATTATTTGAACAACGATTTCAGCCACCGCAATGCCTCAGAATAATCCTCAGTATCAAGAATGAATTCCTGACCTCTGCCAACAGAGTTCAGTGTAGCATATTTACCTTCAAGATCCCATCTGCTCATCTTAGAATGATAGCTTAATGGTTTACGGCCTTTATCCGGATAAAACCATTTCGGCAACCTTTGCGGCTCAATATCATTTTCATTGTTCAAATCCCTGTTTGTCTAAAGTCAAGGGGCTAGCCGTTATTTTCAGCTATAACACCAGCTGCAATTTCAGCCGCCCTGCCTGTTATCCGCAAACACCGCTTATCAAGCTTCTGCTCTTTGAACATGGTCTGTCCTTCGGGAGTGCTCAGGTCACAGCCGCCTAATAAATCATAACAGTCGCGGCTGCCAAATTCTTTTTCAAATGCGGAAATTAGTTGTTGAGCTGCAATGTATGAAGGCTCAGCAGAATCCTTCGCGCTCGAACGGCCAAATGTTAAACTTATACCCATGATCGCGCCCGTTAGCGCGCCGCACATTCCGCACGTGCGGGACATACCGCTGCAGAAAGATGTAGCTGCCCGGGGTAGAAACTCTGAATCTAAGCCCTGGGCCTTCGCGATGGCCGTAACAACACTCTCAGCACAGAATAAGCCGGACTCAAATAATTCTTCGGCCGATTTTCTAACTTCAGGTATTTTAGATGTTTCCATTACATACTCCTTTGAAAAAAAACGGCAATGCCGATGGTATTTGCCGCTTGACCCTCAAATGGGACTGGCAGTCCGGGTGATTTTCAGCCGCAATGAGAAACGCGTCATTCTGGTGCAGCGTCTTGTTAGCTGGCTTTTCAAATTTCGAAAAATAATAGTCCTACTTCATCTCAATTATTGGTAATTTTTTATAACGGGAAGGCTTCTTCAACATTATATCTATTAGATTATTTCTTTCAATATATTGTATTTGTTTATCTAATAAATGATTCCATTGTATGAGATAAGTCAAATACCCCAATGAAAAATCTTGTTTTTTAAAATTTAGATGTTCGCTATTATTCAATTTGTCAATTACTTCTAAAATCAATTCAGTACCTAAATATGTCAGTTGCATATTGATAGAATGCAAGGTGTCATTGGATTTAATTTCGGCCCTTCTTTGTGCTAAAACACTTCCTCCATCGATATCTTTAGTTAATTTATGTATTGTAACACCAATGTTATAAGGATCCCAATTGATAAGTGCCCACTCCGTGCAATGTGTTCCTCGATAATAAGGAGAAAGTCCCCAGTGTAGGTTTAAAGCCAATCCAGAATTATGCAAAATATGATCTTTCACGATTGTTGTTCCGTGATCTAAAATCAAATCAGGCTTAATTTCTTTGACCCGATTAAACACTATGTCTGAATTGATATTATCTGTCTCCAAATATGGAATATTTTTATCTAAGGTCTCCCATTTGTTTCCAAACCAGGCATTGTAATCGACTGTTTTATTTTTCTTCTGTAAAATTTTCCTTTTCAATATATCAAAGCTTCCCCGGAAACCATGTTTTTTTACCTCTGAGAATATATTACGCGACAAAAACTTTGGTTTTTCAATTATAACTTCTGTTATTTGATGTTCACTATTAATTTTATTTGCAAAGTAAATTAATGGAGGATTTGGTCTAATAAGACACACTATTTTCATTTCTCTTTCCTTTCAGTGCCTTTCTGATCTTGTTTAACAATTGTAGGTCACTGCGAAATGATGCGCATTGAATATCTATATTTTTATTTCCCCAAAGTATAAAACGATTCAGTAAGAAAGCATCATCCCCTTTTATATTTATTGGCAATTTATTTTTAAGCCCAACTACTGTTATGCCAAGTTTAATATCGCATTCCTTCAAAACGTCTATTACATCTGATGAAAAAATACCATTCGGATAAGAAATGATAATAGGCTTTATCCCTGTAATATTGAATATCGACTTTTGAGCATTTTCTATTTCAAACTTAATCTCAGGAGGAGAATAGTTTGTTAATATAGCATGATTACTTGTATGATTTCCCAGAAAAACAAATTCTTCTTTAGAGAATTTCTTTAACTCAAGGGGGGTGAACGGCCTATCAATATCACTAATTGGGTGTAAGGCTTTTACACCAAAATTCTCTGTTATGTATTGTTCTATCTCAGAATTTTTCTTTTGCATTTGTGATGCAATTTCTTTTCTCACTTTTTCAATTTCGACACCTTTTTTTAATCTTTCTCGATAAATAACATCCCACCAAAAGCATTTATTTTGTGTAATATGATTAGATGAGATAAAGAATACCGCAGGGACTTGATATTCTT
Organism: uncultured bacterium; assembly: GCA_964554125.1. Taxonomy (GTDB): domain Bacteria; phylum Krumholzibacteriota; class Krumholzibacteriia; order Krumholzibacteriales; family WJIX01; genus JAGHBT01. The sequence continues at coordinate 26,602 of CAZKNG010000006.1, forward strand.
GTAATATTGACAATGCAAGATGATTGTTATAGTAACCATCATCAAATGTAATGAGAACATATTTTTTATCGGTTTCAAGTCCATTTAGAATATCTTGAGGAGATATGAAAAGGTAATCATGTTTCAAGTAGTATTCAACAAATTGACGAAAAATTTTAGTCGTTATTGCTTGTTGGGGATCAACATGATTAAGCGCAATTTCACTTTCATCATTAAACAATTCATGAAAAAGGAACGTAATCACAGAGTTCTTTTCTTTAAAAAGTGAACCATAGGTTGCTGAAATTAATTCATCGAGGTTTTCAATAATTGAAATTATCGTATTTTTCATAACAATCTTCTTTTAAAGCCAGCTTGCTTGCAAAGCCTAACGCCCGCTGCAGGCGCATGATGGCCGGCGCTCTGGCGACGGACAGAATAAGGATGGAAATCCGCGCCATCATTTTATGTACTGTTTCCGTATAAGATCCTTTCAATATTTACAATTCATTTCAGGAGCTTTTTGCGCCCGAAAGTTTTCTATTTAAAACATACGAAATATCCATGGTTGTTTTATTATTCCTTCCGTCCCAAAAAATCATTTATTACAGAGAATATTTTTCTGCTTATGTAAAAACATGGTTTATATATTGTGACCATTTTGTAAGTGGCTACCATAATATTATAATGCCGTCAACAATATTCCTTCGTGCGCGTTCTGTTTGTATATCAACTTTGTTTACAGTTTCAGTTCTCTTTTAAGGAATAGATGCCGGATATAAGATCTCAATATGTGGTTTCCTCTGGTGAGGGTATATTCCCCCGGCTTGTCGTTCCCTCCGTCGATTACGAGGAAATAGGTTCCGCTTTCCAATAATAGCGTAAGGGTGTAGTCAGCTCCGGCGATACAGTCGAGAGCTGTTCGCTCCTCGTCGATAGTTAGGGAAGAAGGCAGAAAAATATCATTATCGATCCCCTCCGATTTGAGGTCATTTATTGTAAATGTGAGTATCCCTGGTTCGCTGAATGAGTCGGCCCAGGTCTGGTAAATTTATACTCCCGGCGCGATGTTTCCGGCCTGTAGCGTCACACTCGTTCCATATTGGGAATAGTGTTAAATTATGGCGTCCTTGAAACAATACAGGGAGGGTCTCGTATGTAATAACAGCACTTTAATAAAGGAGAGTGGCAATGAAAAAGCTTGTAAGTATTACTGTAGTTGTTTTTCTTGCTGGGCTGATTTTTCCCGACTTTGCTTCGGCGAAAGAAGAGAGGCTGGTTGAGAAAAGATTCGATGTAAAGGAAGGCGGCAAACTGGAGATTGAACTTGAAACCGGGGGCGACATAATCATCGAAGGCTGGAAGAGCAGCACCGTGAACGCCGAGGTACTAATAAGGGGAAAGAACCGCGATAACGTAGAAGTCGAATTTGATAGAACGCGGGGCGGGCTGAAGATCGACATGGAATACAAGAATAAACTTAAAAGAAAAAATGCGGACAGCCGGGTTTTCATAAAGGTGCCCGGAAGGTTCGATATTGAATTCGAGACGATGGGTGGAGACGTAGTAATCATGAATGTCGAGGGAAGGATTAAGGGAAAATCGATGGGCGGCGATCTGGAATTTGTAAAATTGAGAGGCAGCTTAAATGCGAAAACAATGGGTGGAGATATAACTGTGGAAGAATCCGAACTTGACGGCAGGGTCAGGACGATGGGTGGAGATGTAAGGATCGAGAACTTAACGGGCGGCTTGAAAGGGTCTACCAGGGGTGGTGACGTCAAATACATCGGCGTGAATCGAAAGAAATCTGTCAGAGATAAGGATTACGAAGATGAAGAAATAAGTGTTTCATCCTTTGGCGGAGATCTGGATCTCGACTTTGAAGGAAGGGTTGTAAAAGGAAAAACATTTGGCGGGGATATAGATGTAGGCAAATCGAAGGAAGCTGTAGTAAAGACGATGGGCGGCGATATCGATATTGATTACGCGCCGGAAGGTGCCGACGCTCATACTATGGGTGGAGATATAACGGTTGTATCTGCGGGGAAATACGTCAAAGTGAAGACGATGGGGGGTGACATCGAAGTAAAAGCTATTGACGGACGAGCGCAGGCTACGACGATGGGTGGTGATGTGAAGATCGTTATGGTCGGCAACCCGGATGAGGGGAACAGGGAAGTTGAATTGAAATCGATGGGGGGCGACATAGAACTTATAGTCCCGAAGGGACTTTCGATGGAATTCGATATTGAGATTTCCTACACTAAGAACTGCAGGAAAAAATGTGAGATAATTTCAGACTTCGATATGGAGATCGAGGAAACTGAAGAATGGCAGACGAAATGGTTTCAAAAGAGAAAATATATTTACGGCAAGGGTGAGATAGGCGGCGGTAAGAACCTGATAAAGATCCGTACAAAAAATGGGATTGTAAGGATAAAGGAAAACAGATAGTAAAAGGTTACATTACTAAGGATGAGGGAAGCTCATTATATGGTATGAGTTTCCCTGTTTTAGCATCTGACCTTAAAACCATCCGAGGTCATCGAGCTTGTCGATATTCCTTCTTAGTTTTCTGTGTGCGTTCTCGAAATCGTCTGCGATATCTTCGAGTTCATCTGAGAGTTCCTCAAGTTTTTCGGCTTCCCTCTCGATTCTTTTAGCTTTTCTTTCGATATCCCTCTCCATATCGTCGGCGTCGTAATCCTCGGATAGGAGTTTAACCACTCTGGCAGTAGCATAAAGGCCTAGTTTAGCGCCCTTGGCGCCTACCTTTGCCCCTTTGATTCCTATTTCTTTGGCGAGTTCAATCATATCTTTGAAATTTTCATAATATTTCATTACGAGCTTTCGCTCTTTCCTGTCCAGATCGATTTCGTCGCCATCGATGAAGAGCTTGTAATCTTCTGTAATCTCGACCATTCCGTCTTCATCGTAACACTCGAATATAATCGTGTCGTCATCGTAGTCGATCGATATATTGTCTCCCCTAAACAGGTCTGAATCGAATTTATTCGTATCACAGAGATCCGCCTTTGCGTTGAAACAAACGGCAAGAATAATGAATACAAAAAAGGCTGTTTTGATTACTGGGGTTTTCTGCATTCTTTTTCCTCCTTTTAAAGTAATTGAAATAGCGGCTTTTTTATAATACGAATCAGTTCGGAAAGATGTTTCAGGAAGGTCGCGGTTTTCAAGCCCTTAGACGCCGTGGCCCGGAGAATTGGTCCTTAAGAATGATACCTGTAATCTCTCCGGTCCATTTCTCAAAAAGAAAAATTCTGATCTATGCCCGGGTTATCCTGTCAGTGCGTGAAACCCGAAGAATCGCTAACAATTAGACAGGATCGCCGGTAGTGATTCCGTAAATCGAGGTAAGTAAAATTTTTTTGATTATCTTTGACTGGCGGGGAAAGGAGCTTGAAGTGGAAGAATATTACCGATTAAGAAACAAATCGATTGCTGAGGAGTTAACTTCGTTGACAGTTTCAGTTCTCTTTTGTCATTATTGTAGTTGTAGTTATTATCTTTTGCTTTAGGGGAATAAAAGGATCAAACCGGTAACAGGACATGAAAGATCGATCATCAGATATAATAATAAGAGAGTTTTCAATGGAAGACTATGATTCGCTCATTGAGCTGTGGGATGACTCGGATCTGCCCTATAAACCCGAAGGGCGGGACAGGCGCGATAGAATAGAGCGGGAGCTTGAGGCGGCAAATGCTGTTTTTCTTGTTGCCTCCGAGGGAGATAGAATAGCAGGCTCTGTTTTTGGAACCCATGATGGAAGAAAGGGATGGATAAACAGACTTGCGGTTGCTCCTGAATATCAGAGGCGCGGTGTCGCGAGAATGCTTGTCGAGAGGGTAGAAGAGATTCTGTTAGCTCTTGGTATTGAGATAACAGCCTGTTTAATCGAAGACTGGAATGGGGATTCCATGAAGGTATTTGAAAAATTGGGCTACACAAGGCATTCTGACATAATCTATTTTTCGAAAAGGAAAGATCCGGATGTATGAATTATACTTTGAATCCCAGGATTGATCTATAGGGGGATGTTGATTCAGTCTGGGGTATATTGATACTTTAAGTTTTGACGGCAATAATAAATAAAAACCTATTTTCTCGTAAAATGGCGATTCTCTAAGAGATAATATTTTCAGAAATGCAGAGGTTCAGCAGGGAATATTCCCTGAACTGAAAAAATAGAATCCAGCAGGAGCTGGGTACTCTGAATAATATAATCGGCGGCAACAGGGTAAGACCTGATTACCGCCGAAAAATCTGTTAATCCGAATACCGGCTATTTATTCATTCCAAGCTGCCAGATCAGATACATCATCTCGTCTGCGGTATCCTCTATCTGTTTATCTACGGGCTTTCCTCCGGAATGGCCCGCCTTGGTATCATAGAGCATGAGGATCGGGTCATCCGAACTGTTGGCCCACTGAAGCATTGCCGTCATCTTCCTGGCGTGAAGAGGCGCCACTCTGGTATCTGAATCACCCGTGATGAATAATGTAGAGGGATATTCCTCTCCCTTTTCTACATTATGGTAGGGAGAATATTCATAGAGGAATTCAAATTGTTCCTCATCTTCAGAGCTTCCGTATTCCGATACCCAGAATTTACCCAGCAGAAACTGATGGAAACGAAGCATATCCAGAAGCGGGTAGGTACATACAACTGCCTGGTAAAGATCGGGTCTCTGAACCAACGCCGCGCCAACCAGAAGGCCTCCGTTACTTCCTCCCCTGATTGCAAGTTTCGAGGAGGAAGTATACCCTTTATCAATAAGGTATTCGGCAGCTGCTATAAAATCATCGAAAACGTTCTGCTTCTTATCCAGCATGCCTGCCTTATGCCATTCTTCGCCGAATTCCCCGCCTCCACGCAGATTCGGTATGGCATAAACACCTCCATACTCAGTCCAGAGCACTCCGGTCGACCTGAAGCCGGGGGTCATGCTTACATTGAAACCGCCATACCCGGTAAGCATGGTTGGGTTGTTTCCATTCAGCTCCAGCCCCTTCCGGCAAACAATGAACATGGGAATCTCGGTGCCGTCTCTTGATTCATACCATACCTGCTTTACCTCAATCTTGTCAGTATCCACCGGAACATTGAGCTTTTCCCATATCTTCTTTTCATCCTCTCTTATATCGTAGCGGTATATTCTCGTAGGTACATGGAAGGAGGTAAAGACGAAGAAAGCTTCATTCCTTTCCCAGCGTCCTACCATTCCACTGACCGTACCAAGTGTGGAGAAGGAAATCTCCCTCTCAAAATCACCGCCGGGGCTATAGACCTTTATCTTGGAGACAACATCTTCCATGTAGTTAACGAACAGGTAACCGCCCGCCAGGGAAACCCCCCTGATAACATTATCGCTCTCGGGTATGATCTCTTTCCAATTTTCCTTTTCCGGATGGTCCATATCTATAACCATTATCCGCCCGCGCGGAGCTTTCCAGTTTGTTTCCATGAAAACTTTTCCCTCAGCGTAGTGAGGAGTAAACCTTGCGTCTATATCATTAACCAGGGGAACAATCGGCCCGTCTTCTTCAAGATCCTTATAGTAAACTTCTGATTTCTGGCCGGCTGATCCATGAAAAACCACAATGGCCAGGTAACGCCCATCTTCTGTTATCCCGGCACTTATTCCGCTCTGAGGTCCGAACCCTTCCCCGAAAATCTCGCTGTCTTCTGAAGGGTCGGTTCCCATCTCATGATAGAACACTCTCGAGCCCACCATCGGATTATGTCTGGAATAGTAGAATCCGCTCTTGTCATCGGTAATCGATATTCCGAAGTATAGACCTTTCTCCAGAATGTCGGGCAGTTTCTCCATACTGTCTACATCCAGGAACCTGACCGTGACTTCGTCAGCTCCCCCTTCTCTTACCCCATAGGCAAGCAGTGACCCGTCTCCGGATATATCCATTATATTGACACTGGTTGTGTGATCGGCGCTCATGGGATGAGGGTCCACCAGAACCCTGTCTTCTCCATTCAGTCCTTCCCTCATATATATTACGAACTGCTGCTGGTCCGCCGACCTCTTGGTAATGAAATACCTTCCTTCCCGTTCCATGGGAATACCAATTCTATCGATCTTCATAAGGTCAACCAGGCGCTCTTTTATCTTTTTACGGCCTTTCACCTTATCCAGAAACGAATGAGTATACTTATTCTGTCTCCTTATCCAGTCTCTGGTCTGTTCGCTTTCCTGATTCTCCAGCCATCTGTAAGGGTCTTCGATTTCGATACCGTGAAGAGTATCTGCCGCCACTTTTCTCTCTGTTTCAGGTACCGGCGGCTGAGCCTTCTCTTCGGAAGAAACTGTTCCGACTGCAAACAGCACAGTCAAAACAGGAATCAGGAAAATCGCTGAGAGCAGACGCTCTCTTTGTATAGATGAGAATATCATTTCAACCTCCCTGTTATTCTCTGTTTATCGATTCTTGAGCCATACTTTTTAACGAGCACTATTAAAACACAAAGGCGGGCACCCTACAACATGAAATAAGGGAAGAACAAAATTAAAAAAGGAGTGAATATATAAATCAAATAAGATCCTCAATCAGAGAACAAACTGGATCTTTCCAGGCAAGGTAGTAGAACCTCAATTTGTTTTTTAAAGGTTTGCAGTATGACAAAATTCAAAGGTCTTTTATTCTTGTAGAAACGAATCGAATGTAAACTGGAAATTCAGATATAGTATATCGTCATTCAGATCCGGCTCGGAGATATTCTTTGTGTTCTTGATCGTATAATTAAGCTGTAGTCGAATTCGTTCGTCAGGATCGAAATTAACGCCCATCGTGATATTTTCCTGAGTAGTTGTTATACTTCCCGTTGTATACCGCGTTTCGAATCTATCGAAGCGTCCGCACAATTCCAGCTTCAAATTTTGTATCGGGTGAATAAGAGATAATCCCCATCCGCTGTATTCGAAAAGATAACGCTGGGCGAGGGAGAAATCATCCATGTCGCCCTCTCCGTAAAAGGCGTATAAGCGTTGCCCGAGCGGCAGAACTGTCCTGAGGTCAGCCGTGCGGGCGGATCGTTCGAGATCAAGAACGGGACCTCTATTCCCCACGGCTATGTTCCTATGTATGTTTCTGCTGAGGTGAAATCCGAATGTGAGCCCTTCGGCGGGTGATACTTCTATCCTGCAGCCGTAATAGTAATCGCCGGGATCGTTAGTATATACGAGGCCGTTATCCTCTTTTCCGCCGATATAATTGCCCGCGCCTATTCCATTGGATACCATCAGAAACCACGATATCGATTTTCTGTTATTGCTTTTCAGGTTGCCTTTCAGGGCTAATCCGAGGTCTCTGTCATAGGATTTGACTGCCATCATTGAAGATATATAGGGGGTTCGGCTGAGCGAATAATCAGAGATGTGCCGCGCAAAGGAAGATCTGCTTATGAAATCGAGATTGTTGAATGGGGTCATGCCCTCGTAGGTTGAAGGTATACGCATCTGCCCGACTGACGCTTTCAGCCAGGGTCTGAAGTTCCAGGTTCCGTAAAAATCGATCAAGTCGGCGCGTTCCTCGAGGCGAAGCTGTGTAATCAACTCTACCTTTTCATCCTCTGACCGCCAGGAAAGGGCAATCCGCCCTGAGTTGAAATTAAAGCCCGAGGCATGTTCAGCGGCAGGATCAAGACTGCCGTTCTGGAAAAGGCCGTTTTCAACTTCCTCCAAAAGCCACCAGAATGAGGCATTGGTTTCCACTCTTATTTTGTTTTCCCTGCACGATAAGCGCGTGGTCGTTACCGGGAGGGCAATCAGTGAAAGTGAAATAACCGCAAGATATATTTTCAGATTCAACTTCAATTAGATGTTACTCCGTGTCCGTAAATGATGATAAAACTTCCGTCAACCATAGCCCATCCTCCATTGATAATATCAAACTCCTCACAATCAGTGTCAGTGGGGTTAATTCTTATGATAACAGTTGCTTTGACTGCGTTGTGGGCGTTATGGTCCACATTATAATCGAAGTCCCACTCAGGTTGACTGCATCCGGAATTATCCTGATTCTTTCCTCTGTCCGGTCTGTTGTAATCGTCGGTTTCACAGCCAGGCGGGATAATGTTTCTTAACGGTCCTGCGCCAATAATTTTCCCCGTTGAAGGATCGGGGTATGCCTTTTCCAGAGTTTCTCCGTCTCTCTCATACGCTATTATGTGCCAGAACTCTTGGCCCAGTTCTGCTCCTATATAGTCGCCCCATGACAATCCGTACGTCTCATCGGGGTATTCAACAAATGCGCAGTCAGTACCTAAGTCCGCTACTCCGAAACCCGGATAGAAACGATGATCGGGGTACTGCTGGGTTATCTGATCAATAGTAAATGTCTTTGAGTATCCGTCAGGCGCCATTATATCGATGCTTGTGGCTCCGGTAATATCGACTCCGGCCTCGTCCAGAAGGTCTACGATCTTAACGCCGGTAAAAGTGGCGTAATAGTCGTACTGCTGTTTAGTAGCGTTCATCAGCATGAACTGAGAGTGCCGCGGCATATTTTGTATTTCCCGCATTGTAACGGTAACTACGGGGCACAGCTCAAGCCCCGGGTGACTGTTTGCATCCCCCGGGTATCTTAGATCGGCGATCTCTTCAGAATTGAAATAGGTGTCGCCGTCGCTGTCCTGTGAAGCGATTGAGGATATTGCTTCTCTATCTCTTCCGGCGTTGTTGTAGTCCTCGCCATACCGGTTGAGAGTTTCTTCAGTAGTAGCAGGAAGCCCCGTCCACCCCGCCGGCGGATTCTGAATTAAGTGACAGTAATCGCAGGGATTAATCTCTACAGGGTCCGATTCATCATCGATTACAGTTCCGCCCTTGTGGCAAGCTTGACAATCGTCAAGGCGAGTCCCTACGATATGAGGATAATTCTTTACAAAATTGTCTATGTCCGCGTCTGACGCGTGCCCCTGATAGGCTCTTGAGGAGATAACTTCACCAACCGGGCCTGTGTTTTCCTCCGAGCAGTTAATGGCAAAAAGAAATCCGACCAGTAATGTAAAAATAACCGTATAGACCTGATAGATTGACGTGAAGTCCCTGTTCTTCTTCCCATTGACCATATTTCCCGTTCCTTTCATTTGAGTTTAGGCTGAATTCCGCCTGTTACCTCTGCTTTTATCAGACATTTTCAAGTTTGTGCTCAGCAGTTTAACCCCAGGATATAACCGAACCGGAGTCGGCCGTATTGTATCCTCCCATATCCGACACTTCTTTTCTGAAATCCGAAGATCTTACAACTTCAAGACATTTCTGAGTAGGTTCGCTGTAGAAATTTCTCCTTGAAACTGCGATGTCGAAACTCTCTTCAGTTAGGTGAATAAAATCGAGACCGGCCGCGATAGCGGCGGACTTAACTCCTATACCCGTATGAGTCCTTCCCGTTCGTACTGCCTGAGCGACTTCGGTGTGAGTGGCTACATCGCCTTCCGAAAGGTCGATGTCGTTTGTATCCAGTCCTGCTTTTGCGGCGAGGTGTTCAAAGAGGAGTCTCGTGCCTGATCCTTTTTGCCTGTTTATGAATTTCAAACCCTTTTTATTCAGGTCTTTGATCCCGGAGATACCCATCGGATTTCCTTTTGCCACGATTAATCCCTGGCTCCTGAGAGCGAAATGAACAACAACCGGTTTTAATCCTGGAGTATGTTTCTCAAGCCATGGAAGGTTGTAGTTGTTAGTCTCAGGGTCAAGGATATGTATACCGGCCATGTCAGTTGAGCCTTCCCGTAACAGCTCTAAACCCTTTGTACTTCCTACGCTTCCCATTAGCATTGTAACGTCGTTGTACAATCTGTTTACTTCTGACACTAGAAGGTCTATCGCCGGATCGTGGCTTCCGGTGATAGTGATTTTACCTTTATTTCTTCCAGTGGTATTGTCAATTATGCTGTCCTCGATCCATCTGTTAATAGAATCCCTGGGGAAAATATATTTGCCCGTCACCTTTGTAAAAGGGATTGCTCTGCGTTTTACCAAAGCGTAGATCTTCTTTTCGTTCAAGTTTAGATACGCGGAAAGCTCTTTCGTTGTCATAAAATTTTTTGTCATAGCGTTAATTCACGTTTAATAATAAATCCAACTCCGGTTTAAAGCTGAATTATAAATTAAATAGATGCCATAATCAATATTAAATACTGACTTATTATTACAAATAATAACAAATAATACTCTATATACCAAGATATATTTCCCTAATTTGACTCGCCGGTTAAATTACCTTAGTTGACATTAAAATCCGAAGAACACAGACCTCCGAAAGATCGAAGTTCAACACAAGGATCTTGTTTTACGAGATTTTTTATTGTGGTTTAAGCTCAATCAGCAGCTATTGGTTTTGCAACTTGAAAACTGGCGGTGAAGAAGTTACTTTTATTAAAATTGATAGCAGGTGGGGATTTTATCAAGGAATTCATAAAAATACAACTCGCTATTTTATAACTAACTATATTATATGTAGTTACAGTTGTTAATAGCTGGGATGCATCTCGCGCTGAGGGGTATAAGAGCCTTGCAGAAAACTAATATCCGATTGACTTTTTTCTCTTTCTGTGTCATAATTAACAGTGTGTGAAGTATATAATATTGCTTTCGTTAGTATGGTAAGTCGCATCAAAGGAGCATCAGCATGCGGAAGCGGATTAAAACGGTATTTCTGATCTCAATATTCATTATCTTTTCGATAATTTATACGGCGCCGGGTTATGCCCAGTGTTATGGCTCGCTGAATCTACCTGCCGATTATTTCAAGTACGATTATCTAGTAAGACTCTGCGTTCACTTTGGTGATCTCTCCGATCTGCCGGGAGACGTTATATGCAGTAGAACCTTACAGGAGGGTGAATCACTAGTTGAAGTTCCGGTGTATTTTTTCAACGCGCGTGATGGAATTATAGGGGTTCGTTTTGCCGTTGAGTCGTTTGACTCTATAGCTTCTTTTTCACCTCAGAACGGGTTCAGTATAATTCAAAGCTCTAAGGAAAGGGATCAAGCTGGATACTACCGCATGAATATCAAGGCTGAAAAAGGTGATCCCCTTTGCGGTCCGGCATTGATCGGGTATGCTTATATAGTCCGGTCTGAAGGTAGTGATCCGGTATGGGTAAATATAGAAGAGAATTCAACCTACGGCGGAATCTATGCCACTGACAGATACGGCAATGTCCACTATGCTTTTTCACCCAGGCACGGGGGTTACGTTGGAAGCGATTTTTTATATACCTGCCAGGAGCCAATATGTGAAGAGCCTAATTTACCGGTCCTGGATCTTGTTGCCGAGCCGGGATACGCTAACAGTGTGAAGTTAACCTGGACTGCCGGCGGCGGCGATCACACAATAATACGTTACTCTACAGACCATTTTCCCGAAGGCTACGCGGATGGATTATCTCTTGTCAATATCGAAAGCAGCCCGGGAGAGATAAAACAGGTCTCCCACGTTGATCCTCCAAGTGATATAGTTATTTATTATACCGCTTTTTCTGTCTCTTCCGTTTCAGGTGAAGTTATCAGAAATTCTTTTGTTGACTGCGGGGCTACAGATACTACTTTCTTCAGTAAACCGATTGCGACGGAGACTACCAGCTGGGGAGCCCTTAAGAGTAAAATGAAATAATCTTAAAATTATTCCGCGCCGAATAATTCTTTTTTCGCGGAAGCTTAGGCACCATTTTGTGCGGTCCGGGGTTTTCTCTTATAATATACAGGGGTTGGATATTCATCTTCAGGAGAATAGATTTTCCAATAATCTCTGAAGTTCCTCCAGTTCAGATACAACAAGATCGCCATCATCAAGATTGAACCCTTTTGTCACTTTTGTCTCTACAGCTATTACCTGCATTCCGGCTTCGTGAGCGCTTGTTATCCCTTTTTGAGCGTCTTCGATAGCAAGACACTCGGACGGGGGCACTCCAAGTTCAGATGAAGCCTTTAAATATATTGCCGGATCCGGCTTTGTGGCAGAAACCATATCTTTTCCTATAACAGCCTTAAAATTATGATCTATTCCATTTGTTTCTATGATAGAAAGGATGTCATGCTGAAAAGATCCGGAGGCTATCGCGAGGGGAAAACCGTTCTCCTTTAAAATCGATATTATTCTTAACGCGGCTGGAAATATTTTAATCTTTCCACTTTTGCAGAATCGGGAATAAATTGGATTTTTTTTGCTTCTTATATAATCCGGATCGAACTTGAGGTTGTGTTTTGCGATTTCTCTTTCAGCTCCGCCTCCCTTGAAAGTCCATTCCAGCCAGTATTCCGCCGGGTTTATATTGTGTCCTTCAGAGGCGAAGGCTTTTTTGTAAGCCTTCATGTGATACGGTTCGGAATCGACTATTATATTATCAAAATCGAAAACTACGGCGGATTTATTTTCGAGCAGCTTTTCTAAGATTCGTATCTTTTCCAATGTCCGTTCCTGTTATTAGATTAAAAGAATGTCGCAGTGTATTCAGGTAAACTATATAAGCCGCGGGGGGGCTTTTTCCCTTCATTCGCCAGTAGTCTTACCATATTGTATTGACCTGAATGATCTATAATGTTAATCCTGTTGTTGAGAATAATAGTTTTGAGGTTAAGAAGCAAGGGATCTCATTTAACGCCGGATGATAAGTATAGCTTGATTGTGCTCGCAATCGATATAACAGGGATATCAGCGGGAGTTTGGTTGTAATGAAAACCTTCATTAAAAGAGGAAGAAGTTATATTCTGGCGGCGGCGACAGACAGAGGCAGGGTCAAAGAGGAAAATGAAGACTACTTCGGAATCTTTCAACCGGAAACGGAAGAATTAATAAGCAAAAGGGGAATTCTCGTTGTTTTAGCCGACGGAATGGGAGGTTTGTTCAGGGGGGGAAGAGCAAGCCGCGCGATGGTTGATACTATGGGGGAGGTCTATTTTTCAGATACAGAACCAGATGAAATAGAGAGTCTCAACGCTGCCTTTAAGGCGGGAAACAGAAGAGTTTTCGAGGAGGTGGGGGATGGAATAGAAATCAAAGCGGGGACAACTTGTACCTCCGCTGTCCTCCTGGAGGATTCTATAAATATCGCGCATGTCGGAGACTCAAGAGCTTACCTGATAGATAAGGATAGAATAAGACAGATTACAGAGGATCACAGCTATATTTCTACCGCAGGTAATTCAGTCGGTTCGAGAGATGCAGGTCCTGATTCTTCAAGAAGAAGGGTTATGACCAGATCGGTGGGTGTAAAGAAAGAAGTGGAGATAGATCTTCTTAAAGATATCTCCTGCGGGAGAGGTGATATTCTTATTCTTTGTTCTGACGGATTGTTTTCAGAGATTACTGATGGAGAAATAGCCTCTGTTGTCCGTTCTAATAAACCGCAGAAAGCCTGTTCCAAACTGGTAAAGCTCGCGCTCAAGGCAGGCGGTAATGATAATATTACCATTGTAATTGCTGAGAAACTCTGAAAAAATGATTTTTTTCCGGAAGAAAAGGGCGCTATTTTTATCTTATCATCCGTAATTCCGGGTGCTTCTATAGGCTAACTCAAGTTATTTTAGCAAGTTGTAATTTTTTTTATTTTCTTTGTTGACTCCACAATATCTGGGGTGTAATGTACCTATTGCCACAATATGTTGCGCAGCTGAGACTAATTAAATATATATAATTTGGATGAGCTACTGTAATTTGGAGGTCAGAATGTCGAAAAAACGGAAAGAACCCCGTATTGGTGAAAACGCGCTGCGTGTTTTAAAGAAGCGGTATTTTCAAAAAGATGTTGACGGCGGGTTGAAAGAAGACCCTCGAGGGATGTTTGAACGTGTAGCGTCTAATATTGCCTCAGCTGAAGATAAGTATAAAGGCGGTGACGGCCCCGAAAAGTGGAAAGATGAATTCTATGATATTATGGCATCGCTGGATTTTCTGCCCAATTCACCGACACTGATGAACGCCGGCGCGAAGCTGCAGCAGCTTTCCGCATGCTTTGTTTTACCAATAGATGATTCCATGCAGAGTATATTTGAAACAATAAAACAAACGGCGCTTATTCATAAGAGCGGCGGGGGCACCGGATTTTCTTTTTCTAGAATACGACCTAAGAATGATGTGGTAAATTCGACGAAGGGTGTTTCGAGCGGCCCGATATCCTTTATGAATGTTTTTGACGCTGCTACGGAAACTGTAAAACAGGGCGGGACGAGGCGGGGCGCGAATATGGCTATTCTCAGAGTTGATCATCCCGATATAGTAGATTTTATAACGGCTAAAAAGAACAACAGGAGATTAAACAACTTTAATATTTCCGTGGGCGCAACGGAGCGTTTTATGGACGCGGTTGAAGAGGATCTTAATTATGACCTTATAAATCCTCATACAGGAGATGTTGTAGACAGCATACCCGCGCGAAGTGTATTTAAGATGATAGTGGAACTTGCGTGGAAAAACGGTGAACCCGGGATAGTCTTCCTTGACAGGATAAACGCGGACAATCCTACGCCCCATGTGGGGGATATAGAAAGCACTAATCCCTGCGGGGAGCAGCCCCTTTTACCGCATGAATCATGTAATCTGGGATCGATAAATCTATCTAATATGGTAAAGAACGTGGAAGGAAAGACGCGGATAGATTTTGACAAACTTGGAGAGGTGACCGAGAAAGCTGTTCGTTTCCTCGATAACGTTATTGACGTGAACCGTTATCCCTTGAAGGTCATTGGTGATATGACTTTGAGTAACAGAAAGATCGGTCTTGGAGTAATGGGATTCGCCGATATGCTTATTGCTCTCGGCATACCGTACAACTCTGAAGAAGCTCTGGAGGTTGCCGAGGAAGTTATGGGATTCATACAGCGCGAGGGGCGTAAGGCGAGCATGAAACTTGCCGGAGAACGGGGCGCGTTTCCTAATTTCAAGGGAAGCATTTATGACAGGTCCGATTCGGGGAGTGGAAAAGACAGCAAAAGCAAGCGAGGACCGATCCGCAACGCTACGGTTACTACGATAGCTCCGACCGGCACCCTTAGTATTATAGCTGGTTGTTCAAGCGGTGTTGAACCTGTCTTTGCCATAGCCTATATACGGAATGTAATGGATGACGATGAACTGATCGAAGTAAACCCGATGTTTGAGGAGATAGCCAAGAGAGAGGGTTTCTACAGTGAAGACCTTATGAAAAAGATCGCGAGGCAGGGTTCTATTCAGAACATTGACGGTATTCCGCAGGAATGGAAGAGGATATTCGTTACAGCTCACGATATCAGTCCTGAATGGCATATTCGGATTCAATCGGCATTTCAGAAATACACCGATAACGCGGTATCAAAGACTGTTAATTTTCCCAAAACAGCTGAAACTCAAGATGTTGAAAAGGTGTACCGCAAGGCATATGAACTGGGTTGCAAAGGAGTTACTATATACAGGGACGGAAGCCGGGAAGAACAGGTTCTCAATATCGGTTCTGTTAACAGGGCCCGGGAAGAGCAGGAAAATGAGGATAATACAGATAAAAGCGATCTTCTCACACCGAGGCCCAGGCCCGCGGTTACTACGGGCAGCACATGGAAGATGACAACCGGTTGCGGTAATCTTTATGTGACGATTAACCACGATGAGCATGGACCTTTCGAACTGTTCTCCCAGATGGGAAAAGCGGGTGGATGCTCAGCTTCACAGTCAGAGGCTATAAGCCGTCTTATTTCTCTGTCACTCAGAGCAGGTATAGATCCCAAGGAGATAGCCAAGCAGCTTCGGGGAATTCGTTGTCCCAATCCGGGCTGGGAAGAGGGTGGTATGAATCTATCCTGCAGTGACGCTATAGCTAAGGCTCTTGAACGGTATATTCAGGAGAATGAGACACCAGTGGAAAATGAGGCAAAGAGGGGTTCATCGATGATATCTGCCGGATCCTGCCCCGAGTGCGGGGGAGTGATGGAGCGTGAAAGCGGCTGCGCGGTATGCCGCGAGTGCGGATATTCAAAATGCGGCTGACACATAGAAATAAAAATATACGCGAGGTGGATTTGTAATGATAAATGGAAAGAAACAGTTTGATGATTCGTTTATTCTGGCTCCTGTGCCTGTGGTGCTGGTTGCCTCCAGGCATGAAGAGCTCGGAGACAATCTTATTACTATAGCCTGGTGCGGCGTTGGATGTTCCGACCCCCAGATCATAAATATCTCGATAAGACCCGGCAGATATTCCCACCGGATGATAAAAGAGAGTGGCAGCTTTACGGTTAATATACCGGATTATTCACTGCTTGATGAAGTTAAGATATGCGGTGCCGTTTCAGGCAGAGACTGTAATAAATTTGAAAGAGCAGGGCTTACTCCACTTCAATCAGAAAAGATAGGGGCTCCTCTTGTTGCGGAATGTCCTTTGAATATCGAGTGTGTGCTTCTTGAGGTAAAACCGCTTGGTGTACATGACCTCTTTATCGGCAAGGTCGTGCGTAAACACGCTGACAGCGGGATCCTTACCGACGGGGGAAAGATTGATATGGACGGAGTTGAACTGATAAGCTATGTGAACGGAAAATACAGGGTTGTATGAGGTTATGG
>CAZKNG010000006.1:43252-58366 GCA_964554125.1 uncultured bacterium
GAGCTTTGATTGCCGATCCATGCCTTGTGGTTTATCCGGATATCAGTTGTATTTACTATTACGACTTGAGTGAATATTATACGGTTGGTCCCGGAGACTCACTCTACGATTCCGAGTATGACCGCGGCGGGGAAGTTTTGCTCGAAGCTGGAAGTGGCGAGATCGATCTGAGCATTTACCAGGCGCCGGGTCTATCCGGTTTTGAACAGTCGGACGGAGAGAACGAGGGGTTCGTTTTTTCGAACACGGAGTTTACTCTCTATCTTGACGGTTTTTCCAATGAGCCTACGACCTATGAGAATATCCTCGTTAAGTTCGACGA
Organism: uncultured bacterium; assembly: GCA_964554125.1. GTDB lineage: Bacteria > Krumholzibacteriota > Krumholzibacteriia > Krumholzibacteriales > WJIX01 > JAGHBT01. Next base: position 43,575 of record CAZKNG010000006.1, read on the forward strand.
TATTATGCCGGAAGGATGTTCTCCACTGATTACGGTTGACGGACAGGTCCTGGCTGGCGATGTATACAATGCCGGTGATCTCGTTGTTTCCACGCCGACAGAAGAGGGGAATAACTATTCTGATACAATAGCCCTTGATATAAGCTGGTCTGGATGTATCGGGATTCACATCTGGGCGTTTTCAGATGAGGATTACAACGGCATCAGAGATGGCGGGGAGTGCTTCACCGCCTTTTCTCACGATGTGCAGATACCCACTGAAAAATCTACCTGGGGTGCTTTGAAGGCGGGCTACAAATAGGGAATGCAAAGACCTGAAATTAATGAAATACGAGATGCGTCCGATAGGATAGCTTCCTATATACACAACACTCCTGTTTTCAGATGCAAGGCTATAGACAAGCGGTTAGGACGCAGTGTTTTCTTTAAATGCGAAAATTTTCAAAAATCGGGATCCTTTAAGATAAGAGGAGCCGCAAACGCCGTGTTCTCTCTTGGGGAAGATAAAGCTGAAAAGGGGGTTGCCACACATTCGTCAGGAAATCATGGAGCCGCCCTGGCTCTCGCCGCAAGGTTGAGGGGGATTGGATGTCATGTCGTTATGCCTGAAAATGCTCCAGGAGTAAAAGTCAAAGCGGTATCCGGATACGGAGCTGATATCTCTTTCTGCCCGCCCACACTGAAAGACCGTGAAAAAGTGTTAGCGGAACTTGCAGAAGAGACAGGGGCCGTTTTTATCCATCCATCCAACAACTCAGAGGTTATAGCCGGACAGGGGACAGCGGCGCTGGAGTTTCTTGAAGAGGTCCCGGATCTTGACGCCTTGATAACACCTGTCGGCGGCGGCGGGCTTCTCAGCGGTTCAGCGATATCAGCCGCGGCCTTTAAAGCTGAAACAGCCGTTATTGCCGCGGAACCTGAGGGGGCGGATGACGCGTTCCGTTCTTTTAAATCCGGGAAATTAATTCCATCTGAAAATCCTGAGACAATAGCCGACGGCCTACTGACATCCCTTAGTGATCTCACCTTCTCGATTATAAGAAGATATGTAAGCGATATCGTCACGGTCAGTGAAGAGAATATCGTGCGGGCGATGAGGCTAATCTGGGAGAGAATGAAGATCGTAGTAGAACCTTCAGCAGCTGTCGCGCTCGCGGCTATGCTGGAAAGTAATGACAGTATTCCCGGCAAACGGGTCGGGATTATTCTATCTGGCGGGAATGTTGATCTAGGCGCCCTGCCTTTTTCTGGAAATATGTAAGTTATAATTTTCTACTTAACTTATAAACTGTTATTGTTCTTCCTTTTCTATCTTTACTTCCTTATACGCATTGACTGCTTGCAGGGCAGGGTTTATAATAACTTCATGATAATGTAAAAAAGTACAATTTCATAAACGATGAACCTGGTTTGGAATTCAATTAATATGAGATTTTGTTGTTTTTTATATATTTAATTATACAGGTATAGAAGTTGCGTGAATAAAACTTCCCGGGAATGAAAGGAATAATTAATGAATAAAAGAAAAATATCTGTAATAATTCCAGCTTATAATGAAGAAGATGGGTTAGAACCCGCGCTTTCTGGGCTTATGCCCCTTGCCAGAGAAAAAGGCTGGGAAGTAATAGTTGTTAATGATGGATCCACAGACAATACGGGCGATATTGCTTCTAAGCAGGGAGCAAAAGTTATTTCACATCCTCAAAACAAAGGGTACGGAGCTTCTCTTAAGACAGGTATAAGAAATGCCGAAGGTGAAATTGTTGTAATTATGGATTCAGACGGGCAGCACAAAGCGGATGATATAGAAAGACTGCTTGAGCATACGGATAAGTATGAAATGGTGGTCGGATCAAGGAGTAAGGATGTTCTGGTAAGAGCTCCCGGGAAAAAGCTTCTTTCAATAGTTGCGAATTTCTTAAGCGGAGTAAAGATTCCGGATCTTAATTCCGGATTTAGAGCTTTCTACAGGGACAAAGTAGAAAGTTTTATGCATTTCTGTCCCAATGGTTTTTCTTTCTCAACAACTATCACGCTGGCTTTTCTCCGTGAGGGATTCAATGTTAAATATGTCCCTATTGATGCTGCTTCCCGCGTTGGAAGGACTAGTTCAGTTAAATTCTTCAGAGACGGGTACAAGGCATTTATGCTTATTATTAGAGTTATTGTCTTATTCAATCCGCTAAAGGTTTTTGTTCCGGCCTCGATCTTCATGTTTTTTCTCGGAGTATTATTTACTATATATGGAATTACTACTGTAGGGAGAATAGTCGACACGGGAATTTTAATTATGCTCTCAAGTGTTATTCTATTCTTCATGGGTGTTCTGGCAGATCAGGTATCATCAATCAGGCGTGAAAGGAGACTTGATTGAGATTATCTGAAAAGGCTAAATTCCTTAGAGGCAAGAAAGCCAGAATTACTATGCAGGCCCTTGGGATTGCACTTTTTATTTACATTTTAATAAGCATCGATCTTTCCAAGGCGTTAAGATCTCTTTCCAGAATAACATTATACGAAGCACTCCTTGTCATAGCTCTTCTGATTGTAATTACTTTCATCAAAGGATTCAGGTGGCGATTGATTGTAGCGGGGCAGGGTACAGAAATTCCTATGTTTCGTTCGTTTCTGCTCTATTATGCCGGTTTATATCTAGGTTTTATTACTCCGGGGAAGGTTGGAGATTTTATTAAGAGTATCTATCTGGTAAACAGGGGCTTGTCGGTAGGCAGAGCTGTATTCAGCTCATTCTTAGACAGAATGGGTGATGTGATATTTCTTGTTCTAATTGGTTATATCAGCCTCCTGTTTTTCCCCGGGCTTTTCAGTAACCAGATTCTTATAAGCACGCTGATTCTGATTGTTACCCTGGCGGTATCTCTGGCTGTATTCTGGAGAAGGGATATTTTGACCCGTCTTATAAGGCAATTCGGCGCGTATGTGTTACCCTCAAGATTTGTTTCAAGGATGGATCAGGCGTTATCCGGTATGCTTAAGGAGTTTGATACTCTGGATGTCCGTTCATCGATAAGTATTGTATTACTGACCCTTACCGGTTGGTTTCTACAATATCTGATTTTTATTATTTTCGCGGATCTTCTTTCACTGAATATCTCCGTATTTATCGTGGTCGCATCTGTCTCTGCCGCTATCTTTACTTCTATGATCCCTATATCTATATCAGGATTAGGCACGCGCGAGCTGGTTCTGATTTTTATATTCAGTAGAATTGGATTATCAAGTGAAAGTGCTGTGTCATTTTCTTTCTCTTTTATATTAGTTACTTTTGTTCAGTGTATTATAGGGTTGCTGTGCTGGCTTACCGGGCCTTTCTATGCCGGAGATCTCAGATCGATAACTGATGAGGAGAAAGAACCTGAAAAAAACAGTAAATAATTACATTCAGTTAATAGATTTATAATCCGCATTTTTTTCAGAATACGGATGATTCCCGGATTTATCCGTATATGACAGGAAATTAATGGAATTATCACTGAGAAAAAATCTTTCTACCTCCTTATTTTTCTGGGCGGGTTTTTCTCTTTTTACGCTTCTTTGCGCATTGCGGTATCAAATATGATCGGATTGCTCTATTCGTTGAATAAATAGCCTTCAGTTCTTGAATTAATATTTCAATAAGTTACAATTATGCTGATAGAGGTCAGCGTTTGGATATATTCTGAACGGACAGCAGCGTGTGTTGTTATGCCAAACCCAACAGGGAGGAAAAGATGAACAAGCTATACAAGGCCGCTAAAAAGACGATATACGATGGTCTCAAACTGAAGAGGGGAGAGAGCCTGCTTCTTGTAACTGACAGAAAGAAGATGAGAATCGCGGAAGCTATTGCCCACTGGGGCAAAAAGAAGAACGCGGAAGTAACCACATATCTTATGACAGAGACTTTAAGACCTATAGCCCGGCCCACCGCAATCTTTAAATCAATGATGCGAAAGGCGGATGCTACGATATATATGCTTGACGCCAGAGTAGAAGAGAAACCGTTCAGGGCTTATATGGTTGAAAATGGAGCTAAAAAGGGCAGAATCATCATGATGCCGGGTATAACTTCTAATATGATGGAAAGGCTTGTAAATATCGATTATAAGAAACTTAACACCTTGACCAGAAAGGTGATAAGAAAGCTTAAAGACTCCACACAGGTCCACGTGACTAACCATCTGGGAACAGATATTACATTCAGCGTCAAGGGGCGCAGCTGGGAAAATGACAATGGGAGAATATCGAAGATGGGAGAACACGGCAACCTTCCCGCCGGCGAGTGCTATACCTGCCCGGTTGAGAAGACATTTACAGGCAAAATTGTGATAAGTCTGATAGATGACAAGAAGGGAAAGGGGACGATGGTCTTTGAAAAGGGCAAGCTTGTCGATTACAAGGGTAGAGGCGTAAGAGAAATTGTAAAGACTATCGGAAAAGATCCTTCCGGTTATATAATCGGTGAATTCGGGATAGGGACTAACAGGGGAGCTAAAATATGCCGGAATATGCTTGAAGCTGAGAAGGCCTTTGGTACGGTGCATTTTGCCATAGGTGACAGTTATGGTCTCGGAAAGAACAAGAGCAAATGGCACTTTGACGGACTCGTCGAGAAGGCAACCCTTTCAGCGGGCAGGAAGGAAATTATCAGGAAGGGTAAGTTTCTGGTAAAGTAGATTTGGGGTTCAGAGGGCGTTAAAAATTATGAGGGAGCGGGCATTTCCCGTTCCCTCCTGTTTTTATCTATGACATTCTTAGTAGCTGCAATCAGACCGAAAATAAGCCAGATAAAGAAAGTGTACTTATTATTTCTCAGATATTCGATCTTTAGTTGATCGAAGAGGAAGATAATAATAACGATATGAAGTATTTTCATAAAGGCTTCAGGGAAGGGGGAAGTTACTATTGAACTCTTTAAACCTGCAAATGTTTTTCTAACCAGTCTGTATATTAAGAACAGAAAGGCTGATAGTCCAAAGAGTCCTGTGATATTAAAATAAAACAGGTAAAGGTTATGAGGCCATACAATATCTTTAAAAGTCGTTTTTGTAAAATCCCATCCAACACCTTGCCCAAATATCGGGTGTTTCATTCCTCTCTCAAATGCAGCTTCCCAGAGCCCAGTACGACTATCTGGTACAAACCCCTTAGAAAAAGTGGTCCCAATAACTCTGTCAAAAAGAGAGCCAGATGTTGTATAATTGGCTACAAATCCTTCCAGTGTTATAATTACAATTACAATCGCAGCCACAAGATAGACAAATCTTGTTATATTGAGTTCTTTCCTGGAAAGAAATATTAGATAGATTATTCCAAGAATGAAGGAGAAAAATGCCCCCCTTGTAATTGTAGCAAACAGCATAAGAAGATCAGCAATAAGGAGCATTCCTAGTAAAATTTTTATTGCCATACCTCTGGATCTAACTAATTTAAAGAAAATAAGAAATGCGTTGATAGCAAGAAATTCTCCATGGAGTTCATAACTATGAAAAGGCCCCATCATTCTTAGCCCCTTCATAACAAGCTTCGTTTTATGAGTAGTATACAACCAATTTGGTATTATTACTTTTCCGGGAAAAAACATTTCTACAATAGTAAATAAAATTACCAATGCTGCAGTTATCATAATTATATTGACTGTTTTTCTGAGTTTTTCTTCGTCATTGACAACATTGAATATAAGGAGCATAAAGACTATGGTGGCAAGGAAATTAGCAATATTAACAAAGGTGTTTTTCATAATTTCAGCCTCGAAAGGAACATTTATGAAAGACAAGATATACGAGGCGATAATCAAGAGAAGAGGCAGAGAAATTGTTTTATCAAGATGTATTTTGTAGTGCCCTGTTGAAACTCTTACAAGATAAGTGAGCAGGATTATTAGTATAAAGATAAAGTTTGAATTGCCCCATGATATGGAAAATGGAAAAGGGTAGCTTATTATAACAAGCCAGGTAGCGGCGAGAGCGGAGAAATTCCATAGCATTAGTACAAGAATCGAACCGACTATTGCCTCTATAACTCTCTTGTTTGGATTATATATTTGGCTCCCTACAAGCAAGCCTACACCTGCGGTAATAATAAGGGTCTTAAATTTTGACAGATTCCCTTTCAGGAATCCTTCTTTCTCCCGTGATAAATAATTTTTTTCCGATTCTTTCATATCACCTAAGTGTTTATGCAAAAAAGATACCCGAAGCGCTATATAATCGGTCTGTTAAATTAATGTTATCTCTTTCTGAGGATCAGAGAGGAACTTGCCGCCATCTCTTTTTACTACTATTATTTCTTCTATTGTCGCGACTCCGTAGTCAGGCATTATTATTCTCGGCTCGAGGGTATAAACCTGGTTTTCTTCAATTTTCAGATAGGGCAGTTTTCCGTATCTTTCCCATTCCGGGCAGAGAAGCCCCGCTCCGTCGTGAGTTTTTCTGCCTACCTGGTGCCCCAGAGCGTGAGGGAATTCCTCATAACCTCTCTCTGTAATATATCCTCTTACAATCGAATCTATCTCTCTCCCCTCCATTCCGGGTCTTATCTTCCGTGCTCCAAGCGCTATAGAATCACGGATTGTATTGAATGCTTCTAATACTTCTTCGGGAGCTTGCCTTTCGTCCTTACGAAGGAAATACCAGGTCCGCTGGAGGTCAGAGCAGTATCCTTTCATTCTTGTGCCGAAATCTATATTAAGCACGTGTCCGGGTTTTATCTTTCTATCTGTAGGCTGAGCGTGGGCTCCCGCTGATTCCGGTCCCGTAAAGACGGCAGGGCACTGAGAGCTTTCCCAGGAAGTCTCGACACCTTCCCTTTTTACTTCGCCCAGGATAAATTCGGCTACTTCTTTTTCTGTCATTCCGGGTTTTATTATTCCGGTTACACGTGAGAATATATCCAGAGTGAGGTCTATATTCTCCCTGATCCTGTTTATTTCCTCCGGGGTTTTTCTACCCCTCAATTTAGAGATTATATCTTCAGAGCTTACCAGGGAATCTTCAAATTCAGTTCCCTTCAAATAATCTTTAAGTGTTAAAAACATTCCGTGACTTAAACCGTCAGCCATTATATCATTCTCAGAAAAATTTATTGCTATTTTCTCAGGGGATATACGTCTAAGTTCACCGAGAAGCGTTTTCCCAATTCCCTCTTTGTAACCTATTACATTATAACCGCCGGTTTCTCTTATCCTGGTTTCATCCAGGCTGCCTACGATTGCGATCGCTTTCTCTTCCGCGGTAATAAGAAAAGCGGAATGCCAAGTACAGTTTTCACCCAGAATAAGATCAAGGACAGGATCGCCGTTTGATTCAGTCTCTCTTACGAATGTAAGCCAGAGGTCTACGTCTGTTTCTTTCAGTATTTCGCCGGCCTGTTTTATCTTCTCCCTTATCATTTAAGATTCCTCCCCGCAGTTTATAGGCATTATCATTTTTATAGATAATAACAATAAAAAAGATGATAGAAAACACCTTTTAATTTAAACAATTTTCAGTGTTATCTACTTGAATCTATATAATAACCTGTTGATAAATGATTCGGGGAACGCCAAATCCTTTTGCTGTTGACAGTTAAAACCGATTCTCTTATTCTTGTGATAAATTTTTAAGGAGATAAATCCTCATCACGAATGATAAAATTGTTTAATGATTCTAAATCCGGAAAAACCTGTGATATAAATGAATAAAAAACAGATTGATGTAATTCGAAGTAATGTGGAAGGTCTTATTCTTCACGGAGAGCCCCTTTCTAATCACACAAGCTACAAAATAGGCGGGAGGGCGGAGTATATGCTCTGTCCGGAATCCTCCGACGGCGCTCAATGGATCTATGAGTTTGCAAAAAAAGAATCTATACCACTGACTATTATCGGGGCAGGTTCAAATATAATTGTTCCCGACAATGGTATCGATGGTATTGTGTTGAAGTTGAGAAATAGCTCCGCCCCAATAGTGGATGCCGGCGGAGGCAGAATTCTGGCTGATGCGGGAGTGATTTTATGGGATCTTGCTAGAGAAACCGCGCGAATGGGACTTCGTGGTTTGGAACCTGTTGCCGGTATTCCTGGTACGGTCGGAGGCGCGGTTTATATGAATGCGGGAACAAAAGATGGAGATATAGCTTCTTTACTGGAAAAAGTGGAAGTTCTCACAAGCAGGGGCAGAAAAAGAGTGTTTTTAAAGAATGAGCTCTCATTTGGATATAGAAAGAGCGCACTGCAGGGAACAAACTGGTTGATTCTTCGTGCACAATTTAAATTGAAAAGAGGAAATCCGGAACAATTGAAGAAAATAATTGAACAGATACAGAAAGAAAGGCAAAGTAAATTTCCACTTGAAGTGCCAAGCGCTGGCAGTGTTTTCAAAAGACCCCGGGGTGATTATGCTGGGCGTCTTATCGAAGAAGCTGGATGTAAGGGGATGAAAGTAGGGGGGGCTTCAGTTTCCAGAAGCCACGCAAATTTTATTATAAACTCCGGCGGAGCTACTGCCGATGATATCCTGAAACTAATATCGGAAGTACGGCGGCAGGTTTACGATAAGTTTGGAATTTATCTGGAACTGGAGCAGGAATTAATCGATTCAGTAAAGTAGCTTTAAATTGCGAAAGAATAACGGATGATAAATGGACAAAGGCAATATGAATTTGACATTCTCCGGATTGCCCGAGCATTGAGCGTGGTTTTGTTTCACTATCAATCACACCAGCAAAATATATCGATTCCTATATATTCAAAAAGTTAAAAGGATTTATTAACTCCATTTTTTAAATCAGTAAAATTGCGTTTATAATATATATATTGACAAGACTGATGAATATACGGTAGAAATCATTATTAAATCTAAGATTTATCTAATGAGGTTTTTATAAATAGAGTTTCTAAGAGCAGTATCTGGAAGGAGGATCTATGGGAGAGGATAAGGGAATTAAGGGACTGCCTGAAAATGCTTACAGAGTTTTAGAACCGGGAGAGGAATATGTCCCATATATTCCTGCAGGCAAGAAGATACCCGAAGTTACAATCAGGTCTGTTTTTATCGGAATCCTCATGGCAGTGCTTTTTACCGCTGCCGCTGCTTATCTGGGGCTAAAGATAGGGCAGGTATTTGAAGCGGCTATCCCTATCGCTATACTTGCCGTGGGAATGGGGGGGATGTTCAGGCGTAAGAGTACAATTAGTGAGAATGTTATCATACAGTCTATAGGCGGAGCTTCGGGAGTAGTCGTAGCCGGTATGATATTTACACTGCCCGCCATCTTTATTCTGAATCTTCAGCTGCAGTTCTATCAGACATTCCTTGCCGCTCTTCTTGGTGGATTTCTGGGGATCGTTTTTATTATTCCCATGCGGCGTTATTTTGTGAGAGACCAGCACGGCTATCTGCCTTTCCCCGAAGGGACTGCTATTACAGAAGTTCTTGTTACGGGCGAGAGGGGCGGGGATCAGGCTAAGATACTGGTTAAAGCGGCTGTTATTGGCGGAATATACGATTTTTGTATTGCCACGTTCGGGCTCTGGCGGGAAGTGATATCAACGAGGGTTATTGCACCGCTTGCCGTTGTTGCTGACAAGGCAAAGCTTTTAGTAAAGGTTAATGCCGGCGCGGCTGTGATGGGGCTCGGATATATAATCGGGCTCAGGTACGCTACTATTATCGCGGCCGGAAGTTTTGTTTCCTGGCTTGTTCTTATCCCCGCGGTTTTCTACTTCGGCCAGCATCTGGGTGTGCCTGTCGGTGATACCTCTTTGACAATCGCTCAGATGAGCCCGGAGGAGATATTTTCTAATTATATCCGCCATATAGGTATAGGCGGCATCGCAGTAGCGGGAATTATCGGTATTCTTAAATCTTCAAAGATAATAATTTCCACATTTACAGTTGGTTTCAAGGAGATATTTACAGGCAAATCGGAAGCTACCGCGGAGAGAACTGACAGGGATATCGGTATGTCGGCTGTCGTAAGCGGAATAGTTATAACTCTGCTTGCTGTATTTCTATTCTTCGGTCTGGGCGTTGTGGATTCATGGGGTTTCGCCGTGATAGCCCTTCTTGTTGTAGCAATCATATCATTTCTTTTTACCACTGTGGCAGCCCGCGCTATCGCGATTGTCGGTATGAATCCCGTTTCCGGGATGACCCTTATGACTTTAATCTTATCCAGTGTTATACTTGTCAAGGCGGGACTCTCGGGTGCGGCGGGCATGGTGTCGGCTCTTATAATCGGAGGAGTTGTATGTACGGCTCTTTCAACAGCGGGGGCTTTTATAAGTGACCTTAAGGTGGGGTACTGGCTCGGGTCCACACCAGAGAAACAGGAGAAATACAAGTTCCTGGGCATTGTTGTAGCGGCCGTGAGTATAACCGGTGTGATTATTCTTCTTAACAAAGTTTACGGCTTTACCGGAGAGAACAGACTTGCCGCTCCTCAGGCGAACGCTATGGCTGCAGTGATCAAAACATTGATGTCAAACGCGACCGCTCCCTGGGGGTTGTATCTGGCGGGAGGCTTTATGGCGCTGATACTTGAAATGCTGGGGATATCTCCTCTGGCATTCGCCCTTGGTATGTACCTTCCAATTGAACTTAATACTCCTATCCTAATCGGAGGTATTGTAGCCTATTTTGTTTCCACAAGGAGCAGGGATAAAGAGGTAAACAAGAAGAGAAAGGAGAGGGGAACACTCATTGCTTCAGGCTTTATAGCGGGCGGAGCTCTTATGGGTGTTATAAGCGCCCTTCTGGCTCTTCCGGGATGGAATGAGGTTCTTAACACGGGGATAGCTGATAAACCTATAGGTGAAATACTTAGCGTTGTAATGTTTGCAGGATTATGTGTTTATCTATATATGGATTCGAAGAAGGGGGCTGTGGATAAAGCTGCTTAGTGAGAGGCGCTAAATTCTAATTCCCTTTATAAATAGGGTATTAAGTAATATTGATCGGCAAGAAAAAACTAAGCATTTTCTTTGGGACACCAGAAAATGACGCACAACATTACACTAACAACAATTTCTTTTTAATCCTAACAAAAAATGATAGTATAGGATTTAAGCTGTTTTATGATTTATAGTTTGTTTACCGGGTAGTGGGCGCAATTCTTGCTGTTTATTCCTTTTAAGTTTTTAAGTACTTAAAATTGAATGTATTATGAAAAGAATTTGGATAGACCTCGATAACTCACCTCATGTCCCATTATTTCGTCCTGTTATCAGGGAACTGGATAGGAGAAATATAGAATGTATTATTACAGCTAGAGATTTCGCTCAGACCATAAATCTTTTACAGCTTTGGGGAATTCCTTTCAAGAAGATCGGCAGGCATGGTGGGAAAAACAAATTAAAGAAGGTTGCAAACCTTTTTATTAGAGCCAATAAATTAAGAGCCTATATTAAAAATAAATCAATTGACCTGGCTGTAAGCCACGGTTCAAGGACCCAATTGGTAGCAGCGAAGCTTTCAGGTATAAAATCTGTTGTTATGATGGATTATGAATATACTGAAACAAGAATTTTTAATTACCTATCTACATATATGTTAATACCTGAACATATTCCTGATTCGAGATTAAAATCTGTTAATATCAATACAGAGAAAATACTAAGATATTCCGGATTCAAAGAGGAATTATATCTAAATAATTTTTCGCCCGATATAGATTTTAGAAAGAATTTAAATATAGACAGTCAAAAAATCCTGGTTACAGTAAGACCTTCCGCTATGGTGGGCAATTATCATGATGCAATGAGCGAAAATATTTTACTGAAAATTATGGAGAAATTAACCGGGAATAACGATGTTTATCCCTTGATTGTTAGTAGAACCAGTGAAGATAGAGATTTACTCCAGGGTAATTTTGGTGACAGGATTCATTTTCTTAAAAAGTCCGTCGATGGTCTTCAGTTAATATGGAATTCTGATATTTTTATAAGCGGGGGGGGGAGTATGAATCGTGAAGCCGCTCTTCTGGGTGTTCCCGCTTATAGTATATTTACCGGAAGAAAACCATATCTGGATGAATATCTGCAAAAAAAGGGGCAACTAACCTTTATTGATAAAGTGGAAAAGGTTGATTTACTTGATATTTCCAAAAGAGAAATTGCTGATAAATATACCAATACAAATACTGATTTATCTAAAGAAGTAGTTGATATAATATTATCACTTAAATAGGCATTTGATATCTCAGGTTTTATATCTGCTCGATGGAATTTTAATTACAACCATAGCGGCGTAATGTTTTGGGCGTTGATTAAGAATGAATATATTGGAGTTAATTGAAAATCATTATAGAACCCTGAAAGAATCAGATTTTAAAGGATTTGATCTTTATGATGGTTTAGAGAGCAGGATTTTTAAAAAATCTCCTTTTTTTAAATCAAGGCTGTTCAGGTTGGCCTGGATTCAATTATTTAAACGGTCCCCGGTAAATTTTCGTTCGTTATTTCTTGTACCCGGGGGATATAATGCAAAGGGACTTGCCATGTTTATTAAGGGGCTTGTCAATCTCTATAAATTAAAGAAGGAAAGAGAATATTTACGGGAGGCTTACAGACTTGCTGATATAATCATTTCCCAAAGAGCGAAAAACAGAGACTATTTTTGTGTGGGATATAATTTTTTCTGGGAAGCGAAGGCCTTTTCCGTTCCTGCTTTTACACCTAATATGATTGTTTCATCTTTTGTGGCTCAAGCCTTTCTGGATCTGTACGACATCGATAAGGATAAAAAATGGTTGAATTATTCATTAGAAATAGGAAGGTTTATTGATAAGGAATTAAAACTCTTTGAGTCAGATGAAACAATAGTTTTTGGGTATATTCCGGGGGAAGATACAATAGTTCACAACGTAAATCTTATGGGGAGTAGGCTTTTTGCAAGGCTGTATTCATATACAAAAGAAGAGAAATATAGAGAATATGCAACAAAATCCGCTCAATATTCAATAAATTCCCAGCGTGAAGATGGTGCTTGGGTTTACGGGAAAAGCCATTATCTTCAATGGGTGGATAATTTCCATACAGGGTTTAATCTCGTGGCGCTAAATGATGTTCAGAGGTATCTATCGATTAAACAATGGCAGGAAAGAATAGATTTAGGGTTAAAATATCATTTCAAACACCATTTTTTGGAGGACATGACCCCAAAATATTATGTTTCAAAATTATACCCAATAGATATTCATAACTTTGCTCAGGGGATTGACACATTTATATCCCTTGGATATAGAGATAATGCACGAAAATTGCTGGAAAAATCTATTGATTTAATGTGGGATAGTAATAAACATTACTTTTACTATCAAAAAAGAGGATTTTATACAAATAAGATTAATTATATTCGCTGGGGTCAGGCTTGGATGTTTTACGCTATGACGGAGTATCGAATAAAAAAAGGGAAACAGATATGGGAAAATTAAAAAATATATATGATTATTCCCCAAGGTTTTTAAGAAATATGTATATTAATGCCTATGGGATCAAAAATATTTTTAGATTTAAGAAATGGGATAAATTGCTTCATGAAATTGAATACACTGAAACACTGGATAAAGAAGCTCAAATTGATCTGGTTGAAAAAAAATTAAAGGATATTGTTAAATTTGCAATAAATAATGTTCCCTTTTATACAAAATTCTCATCCCTGAAAGGAGACATTGATAATAAAAGTATCTATAATGTGTTAAAAGAACTTCCTATAATTAATAAAGAAGAAATAAACAAACACCAATACGCTTTTTTATCAAAAAAACGTACAAAATATCTTACTTCAAAGACTTCCGGCACAACGGGGACGCCACTCACTGTCTATATGGATAGGTTTACAGATCTATTGAGTGATGCATTACAATGGAGACGTACAAAATGGGCTGGTTATGAAAAGGGTGATTGGATTGCGAGACTGGTTGGAGATCCAATTATACCATTGAGAATTAAAAATCCTAAAAAGCCTTGGATAGTTTCACGATTTGATAAAAGAGTATATTTATCAACTTTTCATTTAAGTAAAAATACCTCCAGGAAGATGGGTATGTTGTTAAATAAGCTACAACCCGCTTTTATCATGGGCTACCCATCATCACTAGAAATTCTTTGCGGTTATTTAAATGACATAAATTTTCAAATGCATTGGGTTCCCAAGAAAATACTTTTTTCCAGTGAACCTATGTATCCTCACCAAGAAAAAATAATTCGCAGCGTGTTTAGATCTGATATAAGGGGATTGTTGGCTTCGGGAGAAAAAACTATTTCGGCGTCTCAGTGTCAAAAAGGTACATATCATTTGTCCTTAATTGATGGATATGTGGAAGGACAATTTGGGATAATGGATAATAAACAACCGGCATTACTTACTACTTTTAGTAATAAAAGTATGCCCCTTATCCGTTATCAACAGGGCGATGTAATTGAAACTAAACCATCTTCCAAATGTGAATGTGGCAGGACATTGCCGATAATTTCGCCTGTGATTACCAAGGATGAAGACTGGATCATTACTCCTTCCGGAAGAAAAGTATCTCCAAGTGCTATAACCTGGGCATTTATACACCAGGATATTAAGGGGATAAAAAAATCTCAGGTAGTTCAATGCAGCAGAAAAGATGTTAAAGTTTATTTAAATATGGGGTCAGACAATTTCTTGAAAAACAAAAATATACTGAAAGAATCATTGAATAAGGTCTTTTTCGATGAAATGAATATAGAAATTATAAAGAGCGATCAAATAGAAATTAAAAAATCAGGTAAATCAAGATTCGTTGTAAATAAATTAAGAAAGAGGAAATAAGGATGTTGTCGT
>CAZKNG010000007.1:0-43461 GCA_964554125.1 uncultured bacterium
GAATCGGTTGTTGTATGCGCTCATTACGATCATCTGGGATACGGCTGGCCCGATGTCCGAAAAGGGAATGAAGGGATGATTCACAACGGGGCGGATGACAACGCGAGCGGGGTCGCAGTGATGCTTGAGCTTGCCCGCAGGCTCTCAGAAAGCTTCAAGCCGGAGAGAAGTATTGTGTTTGCCGCTTTTACGGCTGAAGAGAACGGGCTTTTAGGCTCTAGGCATTATGTTGACAGCATGAAGCAGTTTCCCGCTGAAAAATGCGCGGGCGTACTGAATCTGGACACCGTCGGGAGGCTCAGAGACGGGAAACTTCTTGTCCTGGGCAGCTCAAGCGCACGTAAATGGAAACATATCTTTATGGGCTGCGGTTATGTTACCGGAGTCGAGGCTGAGATGGTGAGCAGGGAACTCGACGCGAGTGATCAGGTCAGTTTTATTAAAGCGGGTGTTCCTGCTGTTCAGATATTTTCCGGTCCTCACGAAGACTACCACAGGCCTACTGATACAGCAGATAAGATTGATTATGCAGGCCTCGTAAAGGTAGCGGCATTTACAAGAGAGGCAGTTACTTATCTGACGGAAAAAGAAAACCGCCTGATCTTCTCGGGCAAAAAGAGGCAGGATGCCGCGCGGGGTCATAGTGCCGGAAAGCGCGCTGTTTCTACCGGATGTATGCCTGATTTTACTTTTGAAGGGGTTGGAGTCAGGGTGGCAGGCGTATCTTCGGACTCGCCGGCCCAAGAGGCTGGAATAGAGGAGGGGGACGTAATAATTCTTCTTGGCGGCATCAGGGTAGCTGACCTGAGGGAATATTCCGCGGCACTGAAGAAATATAAACCGGGAGATGCTGTTGAGATCACATTTATCCGAGAAGGCAGAAAGATAACTGAGACTATTGTCCTTTCTGAACGCTAGATATGATTTGTTTTAAACACGAAAGAATCAGGGTAGCCGCGGCAGTCGTTTTGACAGTCATGTCAGTTTCTGTTTATTCAACTGCCCGCGCCTATTCATATGAAACCTCTTTTCCCGAGGAGCCGGAGAGGTATGACAGTGAGTATTATCTCGATATGCTAACTATGAAATATGACCGTAACTGGAGGGAGTTGTGGGAGACCAATGATAATATTTTCAGGCTGAGGTTGGGGAGCCTTAATGTTGAGCAGTGGGCCTTCCGCGAACAATTGAAGTTTTCCTCTGAACTTTCAAGGCGTTTCCGTCTCAGGTACTGGATGGATAAGGAACGCACACTCAATGAAGATAACGGAACCCGCAATGAGATTGAAATCGAGTACAGGATTTTAAAAGATATTTATCTTTCCCTTTTTATTGCGCCCTCTTTCTGGAAGAGGGAGAATGATGCCGCTATTGGACTTCAGAGAAGAACGGCGGTTGACAGGTATTACAGGCTGATTTTCAAGGTTCATGATTTTGCCAACAATTTCTCTTACGAACACAGCGACAGGATCGAAGGAGAGAATAACCTCTATAAGCGGCAGCCTCTTGAACTGATCCTTGATGTGCGTGACAGGATAGGCTCCTCTATGCGTTTCGGTGTCAACGGTTCTTATCTTCGGAACTGGAGAAAGGAGTACAGGTTTCTTGACCACCCTGAGGACAATTACAACGAGGAGGGTCAAAGAAGGTGTCTTGATATCTGGATAGAAAAAAAGATGTCCCCCAGCTTGCTCTTCAATCTGGATATTAAGGGAGCACACTATTCCGCTGTACGCGACGGACTGGAAGAGGAACACCGGGTAGCTGAATTTACTCCCCGCGTATGGTGGTATCCCGGCGGGCTCCGACAATCAGGCATTGAAGCTGGAATTGATAAATACAACAGAAATATAATAAAAGAGAAAACAGGTCCGGTAGAAGAGGAAGACAAAAGCACTCGCCTGCCGAAGAGGTCACACTTTTCTGTCTGCGCGGGATTTCAGGTAAGGTATGAGAAGTGGAAGGCCAGGGGGGTTGACCCAGGAGACTTCAGAAAGGACGAACTGCTCCCCTTCTGTCTTATTCGATCCAGGATATCTTCAAGGAATATTCTGGAGGCCGGATACCTCGCCGACAGGTATAAATCGGAAAGGACGGGCAGCCTGGCCGGAGAATCCGCGAGATGGGAGAACAGGATTAAGCTGGCATGGGAATTCCTTTTCAACGGCAAAAGCCGAATCCGCGTTATCGAGACATTAGATCTTGACCCTGAGGACTGGGGAGAGTTCTCTCTGCATGATCATTTTTTTGTGATGATGCAGGTCGTCTTTTGATGGAAGAAACACTAAAGCCTGAAGGTAATTGAATTATAAGAATAAGCCGTGAAGAAAATCTTATCTTCACGGCTTGAAATAGTTCACCAAAAAATAATTATCCCGCCCGTTATTTTTCGAGCACCCACGCATCTTTCTTGATATCTTTCTGTATCTGCCGCAGTTTTTTAAATGCTTCTTCTTCCGTTTCAAATGACCGGCATGTAACAGCTTTCATCCTTCCGTCCAGTATCGGAAAGATCCTTGAATCGTATCCCATACCTTTGAGTTTCCTGCTGTAGTTAACGGCGTTGCTTTCTACTTCAAAACAACCGAGAACGATATGATATCGATCACCGGTTGCGCTCTCTGTTTCCGCGTCAGGCTCGATCTTCCCCTCCGCCTTTTCTATTTTTTCCACAGGCTGATCTTTTTTCTCTTCACTCTCTTTCTCTGGTTTACCTGAGGGGGCAATCTCCTTTTCAGAGATTTCTTTTATCCTTTCTTCTTCCCTGAAAGTGAGAAGGCTGTCGATTAAACCGACTCTTTTAATAGCGTGGCTGTCTGAAGGGTCTATAAGGAGGGCGGCTTCGTAATCTTCCTTTGCTTTCAGGTACTCCTTCTGCCTGAAAGATTTATCTGCTTTTGAAATCAGAGACGCCAATTCTGAATCGTCAGTCCCAAATTGATGGTTTATGAACATAAATACAACAATTATTATAACAACTATCGGGACAATCCAGATCAGAACCTTTTTAATATTAATCATGCTGTTAGATTTTTTTTCATATTCAAACTGTTCCGGGGTTTGTTTTTCATCCATGATATGCCTCCTATGAAAACTTAAAGCGGCTAAGCGTGTTAAAAAGGGGCACTGCGAGGTGCAAATGATCTTATATGGATGGTCTGACCCTTTAGGATTGACTGTATTTGATAAATAGCGCCTCTGTCAATAAAAAACTGGCAAGCTCATCTTCCTGAGATTAAACCCATTCCGGGCTCTTAGTGTAAAATGATTGAATTTTATTGCGGGATATGGTATAATCAATGCTTACTGAGAAAGTTGTGGGGAGAAAAGAGGTGTATTATCCACGGGAGTCAGGCCTGCGGCAGCGGCACCCTATGGATTTCTTCAGTTTAGAATTGGAACTTTTGCATGCTCTTCCCGCCCTGTTTGTTAGATTTTGCCGGTCCGGGGAAAGGAGAAATTTTATGAAGTCTAAGTTGGTTATTGTTTTATTAGCCGTGTTCTCTCTGGCGGTTTTTGCAATGGGAACCGCGTATTCGCAGGAACCTATTGTGGCTCAGAAGAGGGTATATAAGGCGCCGCCCGGCGAAAACTTTGGATATATTCCGCCGCCGATGGACCTCAGCCACATCACACCCACCACGCACCTGCTGGGAGCTGCTGCCAGTTCCTGGGACTGGAGAACGATGGGGGGAGTTACTTCTGTTAAAAATCAGAACCCTTACGGGACTTGCTGGTGTTTTGCCGCCTGCGGAGATCTCGAATCTAAAGTTCTTATTAATGAATCGGTTACAGCTGATTATTCCGAATTAAACATTCAGGCATGCAATCCGACGAGCTATCATGATTGTAACGCTGGCGGTAACGCCTGGATTTCCAATAATTACCTTTCTCTTTCAGGTTCTGTTAATGAAACATGTGATCCCTATCCTGGAGGATGTCCCGCACCTACCTGCATCAACCCCTCCTGCGCGTTCTTCAAACAGGTCCGGGAATGGAAGCTTATTCCCAATGATGTTACGGCAATAAAAAACGCCGTACAGGGGTACGGACCGGTCTATACGTCGATGTACGCGAGTTTTTCCGGATTCGGCACTTACGACGGAAGTTACTGTATTACATATTCAGGCACTGAAGCTACAAATCATGCCGTTCTTATTGTGGGCTGGGATGACGATATGTGCAGCGGCAACGGCGCCTGGATCGTCAAGAATTCCTGGGGGTCAAGCTGGGGAGATAACGGGTATTTCTATATCCAGTACGGATCCGCCAGTATAGGGCAGAACTCCACTGTTATCACCCGATATGTAAATTACGATTCAGATGAAACGATTTATTATTTTGATGAATGGGGCTGGTGGACTTCTGCCGGTTATGGAGACGGTAATGACTGGGGTCTTATGGAACTTACCCCATCCGGAGATAATGAATATCTTAAAAAGGTTTCTTTCTCCGCAACCGCCTCAGGCTGTTCATATACAATAAATGTCTATGACGATTTTTCGAGCGGATCGGTTTCAAATCTGCTTTCAGGCCCTGTCTCCGGCACTCTTTCGGAAGCGGGATATTATACGGTGGATCTGCCTTCTCCTCTCTCTCTCTCGTCAGGCGATCCTGTTTATGTTGAGGTTGAATTCAACACCGGAAGCTACGGTTATCCCGTTCCCTACGACGATACGGGAGCGATGGAGACGAATAAGTCATTTATCAGTAATGACGGCGTGTCTTATACAGCACTTGACAATGGCAATTATGCTATGGGTGATATATCGATACGCGGTGTAGTCGAGGTTATAGAACCAACCGCGATGCCTCTATTAAACCCGGTTGTCCTTACGATCTTCGCGCTCGTATTAGTTCTGTCGGCGGCTTTCATAATCAGAAAGCGAGCAGCGGTAAAGGCATAGAACGGCAAACAGGCGCGTTGGCTCAGGGTGTAGTATAAACGGATATTTTTAAGGTCGGCAGATTAATCCTGCCGGCCTTTTTATGTAAATTCATAAGGGAAAATCATTCTTTAATAAATCAATAAATTTCTGCTACTATTGATTCTGAGTGTTTTTAGAATATTTTATTTATATCCGGGATCTGTGCAGATAATGAACGCAACTGTAATAACAGCTGAAAGCTACTTGCGGCTCAGGGGGTTGCTTAAAGATGAGATCGAACGCCGGAGCAAGTCAGATAGATTTTCTCCTATCAACATTCTCGTAAGATCAAATCTGGTGGCAAGACAGCTGAAATTATTCCTTTCAAGAAGCCTCGGCGGAATATTCAACGTTAGATTCATCACCTTCCCGGACCTTCTGGCAGATATAGAAACCCTTTCAGCAGTATATTCAAGCGGGAAATTGCCGGCCGGTTCGGAAAAGATTCTCCTTGAAGAGATCGTATCTTCCGGATCTGTTCCGGACTACTTCAAAGCGATATCAGATACCGAGGGATTTGCCGAATTTCTGATCGGTACTTTTTCCGATCTTTCCGAGAGCGGCTGCGCGGCGGATATTGCGTCTGAAATTATAAACGAAAATGCAGACAAACTTCCGGAAAGGGTATCGGGAGTTCTATCTCTCTACACTACTTTCAGAGAGAGGGTTCTTGCCCTGGGCCTGGACATACACGCCCGCTTTGAGAGAGCGCGTGGGCTTGCCGGAAATGTAACACTCAGCGGTCCGCTCTATGTCTACGGTTTTTACGATTTCAACGAGATGCAGCTCAGACTTCTTATGGAGGCGGCGGTTAGAGGGAAGGTTCGTCTTTTTGTTCCAGCCGGCGAAGGGGGCAGATATAGATTCGCGGCGAATACGGTTAAGCGGCTGAAAGAGAGTGGAGCTGAGCTTTCGAGGTCAGACTCTGATGACGGTTTAAAAGAAACTCCGGTCCTTTTATTGGAAGCTTCGGATGAAGAGGCGGAAGCTGAGGCGATTGTCCGGCTGATACTTAAGAAGATCAGAAGGGATAAAAGAGCTTTCAGGGATATCGCGGTTATTTACCCGTCAGGCGGGAATTTTTCTCCTATAAAAGAGGTGCTGGATGATGCCTCGATACCATATCTTGTCAATATTGAACCTGTTATTGAAAAAAGCCGGGTTTTCCGGGCGGCAAATCTTCTTATAGAGATCCTCTCCGGACCGGTAAAAAGAAAGAGGCTGGTTGAATTTCTGGTTTCTGCTCCTCTTAAAGCACCTCCCGGCCCTGGGTCTGAAGCTGATCCCTTTTCGCTCTGGGTGAGAAAGAGCGCCGAGTTCGGACTTACGGGAGAAGACGGCTGGGTAGAGGAAAACGGTAATCTGATCGAACTTCTTTCACAGGAGGATGAGTCTCCGGATACCGAGGAGGCGCTTCTATCGGCTAAAATCACAGGGGATATCTTAAAGCGCATAATGTCCGCGAGGAAAAAATTTGAAGAAAAAGGAAGCTGGCCGGAGATCTCTTCCCGCCTGTCGGTTTTATTCAGGGATATTTTCAAAGCTGATCAGGATCTGGACAAGCTTTGCCTTGCCATTGAAGATCTTTCCCGGCTTGACCGTGTTTCTGACTCCGTGTCGTTTTCACTCTTAGCGAGGACTGTTAAATCTCTACTCCGCGGTCTGGGCGAAACGAGACATAAGTTTTCACCAGAAGGGATTAATCTGTTGACCCTGGAGCAGGCAAGGGGGCTTTCTTTTAAGACGGTTTTCCTGGCCGGCTTGAACGATGAAAATATCCCGGGGGTGATCAGGCAGGATCCGTTTCTTAAAGATAGAGAAAGGGTGCAACTGAATGAAGCCGCGGGGGGAAAAATATTCCTTCAGAAGAAGACCGGAAGACTTGCCGAACTTGAACTTATTTTTACGCTGGCCGTCCAGTCCGCCAAGGCCGAATTGATCTGCAGCGCGCCTCTCTCTGACGCCTCTTCGGGGAATAAAAGGATAAAATCCTTCTTTCTGGAATCTCTTGAGCGATCGTTAAATGGGTCTGAAAAGCGCGGTGTTGAGATGAAAAAGGTCTTCAGGAAACAGATACCTCAAAAAGCTCATGAGCTGCTTAGTGTCGATGAGTTTGACTATTCGGGGGCTCTTTCCTTTCGCGAATCAGGCGGCGGAAATATTCCGCCCGGAAACTTCTTCGCCAGGGCGATAGAGATGCTTAAAAAGAGACGGAACGAAAGTCGCTTTACCCCCTTTGACGGTGTCTTCGAAACTCGCAAAGCTAGAGCTTGCATTCGCTCAATGCTCGAAAGAAAGGGCTATTTATTCTCTGCAACATCGCTGGAAAGATATGCCAGGTGCCCCTTTTCCTTTCTGATCAGCAATATCCTTCAAGTTGAATCTCTTGAGGAACCGGAAACGGTAATCGGTATTAATGCTATGCAGAGAGGGATTATAGTTCACGAGCTTCTCGAGCAATTTTACAGAAGTCTGGCCGAAAAAGATCTACTCCCCGTTAAAAGAGATAAACGGGAGCTGATATGGAAGATCTTCAAGGAAACGGCTGACAAGGTATTCAGGCGGTATTCAAGGAATCGTCCGGTAGGCCTGGGATTGTTGTGGGAAATGGAAAAGGGCAGGATAGAACGTTCCGTAAATATATTTCTCGAAAAGGAACTGGATGAAAAAGGGAGATACACACCTGTTTTATTTGAAAAATCGTTTTCACTGAGCCCTGATGATATCGAATTAATTCTGCCAGGGGAAAAAAGAAAAGTTGGATTCAGAGGCAGAATCGACAGAATAGACTTTATGGGAAAAGAATCTTTCAGAGTTGTCGATTATAAAACGGGGAGTTTAGATAATAAAAAAAATAATACTCTGAAGGGAGGCGACTATATTCAGCTTCCCGTGTATCTTTTAGGGGCTTCGAGTATTTCGGGGCGTCCTTTAAAGAAGGGCATAGCGGAGTACAGAGCGGTCAGGACAAAAGGAAAAAAAAGCGCGGTACGGTTCGATGGAGAGAGATTGACGGAGATGAAGACTGAATTTGAAGAGATCTTGGAGACTATTATAAGAGGTATAGAAGAGGGGCTCTTCTTCGCCGTTCCTTCGAAGGATAATTGTAAGTACTGCTGTGCCGCTTCAGTATGTCCGGCAGGCAAGGAGTCGATATTCAATAGAAAGTCCTGTTTTGATGGCAGGTGCAGGGACTATTTAGAGATGAAAGGGTTGATTCAAGGTAAAGAATGACAGATGGGAATGAGCAAATTCTGGT
Source organism: uncultured bacterium (assembly GCA_964554125.1). Lineage (GTDB taxonomy): Bacteria > Krumholzibacteriota > Krumholzibacteriia > Krumholzibacteriales > WJIX01 > JAGHBT01. Next base: position 8,188 of record CAZKNG010000007.1, read on the forward strand.
TGATCAGGCTCAAAGAGAAAGAGCCGAAGAAGCGGTAGATGAATCTCTGTGTCTTGAGGCTGGAGCGGGAACGGGAAAAACGACTCTGCTGGTCAACCGCTATCTTTCGATTCTAAAGAAGGGGCGGGCGAAATGCACGGAGATTGTCGCTATTACCTTCACGGAGAAAGCGGCCGCGGAGATGAAGACGAGACTACGAAGAGAGATATCGGAATTGGCCCTTTCAAATGGAGGTGACAGCACTGAGTTTGAAGAGGCTCTCGTTGATCTGGAAAGGGCTCCAATATCCACAATCCATTCGTTTGCCTCATCAATCCTCAGGGATTTCCCCGTGGAAGCGGGGATAGATCCCGATTTCTCAATGCTCACAGACCCGGATGATTCCTTGTTTCTGGAGGAATGCTGGCAGGATTTCCTCTCCTCTACCTCATATCCGGAAGATTATTTCCCCAGGCGTTTCCTGAACGCGAGAGGGGGGATAGATAAATTAAAGAAACTTGCCTTTACTTTTTACCACAGCCGTTTTCAGCGTCATGTAGCGGGTATTCTCATAAAAGAGGATGAAAAGGAAACCGCAAAAGAGAAAAGCAGCTTAAAAGAAGGGCATAACCCGGCAGATATTGAAAGATTTTACCTGGATTTGAAAAGGTATTCGGATATGCTTTCAAATTATATCCGTAATCATTGCAGAAATCATAAGGACAATGGATACATAGAAATAGAGGCGTTCCTCGGAAAGTTTGAGGTGGCGCGTCATCTGGAGGGGGAGGGTCTGGAAGAGTTCCTTCTGCTTCTGGATCTGCCAAAGGCAAAAGGGGCGAAAAAAAACTTCGATCCGCCGGAGATATGTACAGAGCAGAAAAAGACGGTAAAGGAAATGGCAGAGCTTCAGGGAGAGTACAGGAAGATCTTCATGGATAGGACAGTGGGAGGTCTTACAGACTGGTTTGTAGAATTTAACAGATACGTAAAAGAGCGTAAAATTGCTGAAGGGGTCCTTGACTTTGACGATCTTCTGATAGAGACGAGAAAGCTTCTTGATAACGATGAAGTTCTCGGCCTTCTTAGGGGGAGGTATCGTTATATTCTCGTTGACGAGTTCCAGGACACCGACTCTCTGCAGGCTGAAATTGTATTTTTACTCGGGGGTATGAATAGAGACGGGAAGTTCCGCCCGCGCCAGAGACCGTCGAGCTTATTTATTGTGGGAGACCCGAAGCAGAGTATTTACAGATTCAGAAAAGCGGATATTGAGGTTTATGAAAGTGTAAAAAGGCATTTTATGGAAGAGGGTTCATATCTTAAGATAACCCAGAATTTCAGATCCGGAAGAGATATCATAGAATGGATAAACGCGTCCTTTTCAGCTCTGATAAAGAAATCTGAAAGGGGCATGTATCAACCCGCCTATGAAGCGATCGAAGCCCACAGAAGTGATGCCGGCACAGAAGTAATCCTGCTGGACCTTGAATGCGGCGGTAAAAAGATGAATGCTGACGTGCTGCGCGCTCTGGAAGGCGAGGGTGTTGCCAGATTCATCAAAGAGATCATTTCTGAAAAACGGATTGTAAGAGATGTCAATACAAAGGAGTTCCGTCCCGTAAAGTACAGTGATATCGCTCTGATCTACCGGGGAAGTACAGGCCTGGAAAATTATGAGGAACCCCTTCGTTTAGAGGGGATTCCGTATATTGTGGAAGGAGGCGGCCTTTTTTTTAAAAGGCAGGAAATCCGGGATCTTTCCATGGCGATGTGGGCGATCGAAGATCCGTTCGATTCTATAGCTCTGATTTCAATCCTTCGTTCATCCCTTTTCGGGTTCAGTGACGAAGAAATATATTTGTTCAGGGAAAACGGGGGGGAGCTGAATTATCAGTCCGGCGCGACCGCTAAAGATTCCGGCTTTAAGGATATAGGGGAAGCTTTTCAGGTTCTTTCCGATCTGCACGAGGGCCGGAATGAGATAGGAGCTTCCGCGACTATGAAGGAACTGTTGCGCAGGACGAATTATAGAGAGGTTTCCCTTTTCAGGCCGCACGGATATCAGAGGGTTGCCAATATCAAGAAAGCCGTAAGTAGAGCGCGGGATTTTGATAACTCCCTCCGTTCATTCAGATCTTTTGCCGCATGGTTCAAAGATCAGTGGTTGTCCGAGGCCAGAGAGGGAGAATCATCCCTTGTCGATGAAGATGAAAACGCGGTCAGGTTGACAAGTGTGCATAAATCAAAAGGGTTGCAGTTTCCGGTAGTAATAATGATAAACCTGCTTCAGAAAATAGGACATAAAAATAAGATTCTGATCGACCGCGGCAGAAAGATAGATTTCACCCTGGGGGATAATTGGAATACAAGTGGGTTCAAAAAGAGCTTTGAAAGGGAGGTCCTGAAGGAAAACGCTGAAAACCTCAGGCTTCTATATGTGGCTTCCACGAGGAGCGGCGATCTTCTTGTAATCCCGGAAGTCCCTAAGAAGAAGAGCTATTTTCAGCTTCTCGAGAACGACCTTCCAACGGGACCTGATTACGAGGCGACCGATCCTGGTATTGAAGAATCGGCGGGTAATGATGGGAAGGAAGAAGGGAGGTTTAAGGAAGCAAAGAAACTTGTAAAGAGGATTTCCTTGTCGAGCCTCCCTCCATTGAAAGATGTTGTAAAGCCGTTTGCCCGGATAGATAAAACAGATAAAAGATCAAGAACCAGAAGCCGCAGGAGAAAGGATGAATGGATTGAAGGGAGAAAAAGGCTTATCGAAAATGCAGCGTCCGTTCCCTTGACGATCACTCCGTCATCTTTAAAGGATGCAGGAAGGATGATTCGTCATTCCCCTCCGGAGTCAGAAAACAGGATATATAGTAAAGAAGGATCCGGCAACGCGGCGGATTTCGGGCTCGCTTTTCACCGTTTGATGGAACTTGCCGATTTTAATGCTCCGGAAAGGATCGCAAAACTGGCCGGAGCGGTATCGGCCGATTTCGGTCTGCCGGAGAAAAGAGACCAGCTTGCCTCTCTGGCCGCGAAGACTTTGTCGTCAGATCTGATAGAGAGGGTTTCAAAGTCGGAAAGAATACTCCGTGAAGTGCCGTTTTCGGTTCCGGTTAAAGGGGAATACTCCGGAGATGATTCAAGAAAAATAGAGTTTATTAACGGAAGGGTTGATCTGTTGTTTCATTCAGCGGGGGAGTGGACGGCTGTCGATTATAAGACAGATGATGTGAAGAACCCCGAAGAAAGATTTAAATTCTACAGGGGGCAGGGCGCTCTCTACGCGCTGGCCCTCGGCAGGATCGGAGTTGAGCTTCGAGGCGGCGTAATATTCTACTTTGTCCGGCCGGATAAGGAAATAAAACTCAAAATTGAAGATATCAGAGAAGATGACTTATTGTCTTTCGGAGTTCTGATAACTAAATCTGTATGGTAACAGGGTAGATATTGAAGTGTGAATCCGATGCGGCCTGACGGTTTATTAGGGTATTGCCGAAATTTAAGAGACGGCAATCGGGGTTGCAGAGCAGGCAGATTAAATTAACACCAATAGTCCTGCTCTCAGGCAGAGAGAGGGAAAATTGAAAAAAACAATCAGAGGAATAATTCTGCACATTTTCTTTGCCGGAGCCTTGATTTTTCTGGTTATAGACGGACCTGGTTACAACGCGGCCAGATCTATCCGTACCGGCTGGGACCTGGGTCACGCGGTTCTTTTTATTCTATTTACTTATATTCTCTATCGGGACTGGAAGAAGTTTAGAGATAAAGCGCTGATATTACAATGGGTTCTGGTATTATCGTTCACCGCCCTGCTTGCCGTGGCAACTGAAGGAATTCAATATTATGCGGGCCGTCAGTTTGATCTTTTCGATATACTCAGAGATTTATCCGGCAGCGTGATAGGTATGCTGCTTCTGGGGAAAGTTGATCTTGGCGGCAAAAAAGCGGGGAGCCTGACGCGTGTTCTTTTAATCATCATTCTCGCGGGCGTTACAACACGTTCCTTTTTTCTTTCAATAGCAGATGAATATATCGCGACAAGACAATTTCCGGTACTTGCAAACTTTGAGACACCGTTTGAAATTGGCCGCTGGAGGGCTGATGGAGAGATATCAATTTCCAGTAATATTTCGCGAAGCGCAGACTCTTCATTAAAAATAGAATTTACTAAAAAACTATTTTCCCCGGTTACCATGAACTATTCTCTGGGGAACTGGGAAGGGTACGACACACTGAAGTTTTCCTTTTGTAATCCCGATACGGCGGATTTAAAAGTTGTCTGCCGCGTTCACGATAAAGAGCATATAAAACACGGAAACGCGTATTCGGATCGGTTCAATCGTTCTTTTATTCTTAAAGAGGGATGGAATACTTTTGCTGTCCCCGTCAGCGACCTGCAAAATGCTCCCTCAACCAGAGAAATGAACTTAAACAGGATAGAAGAAATTTCATTTTTCAGTATCTCCCTACCGGCGCCTAGAACCGCCTACCTCGACGATCTTTTATTAATGAAAAGAACTAATAGCGGGGAGAATTAAAAACGGGGATATAATTGAATGCTTGAATCACAAACCGACATGCTGCTACAAAAACTTAATTGAAAAATATATTATTCAATTAAAGTGCTTCCCGCAGCACTTATTTTAGTGTAAAAAGGGTTGACAAATAATGATATCTATTTTGTTGGCGCCCTGACAGCTGCTTAGCCTTATTTGCAGCTTTTTAGTTTTTCAGAAAGGGTTTTTGCCACCTTTTTCCCTGAAAGCAGCATACCTCCGAATATGGGACCCATCCGGTATGAACCGAACACCGCGTTCGCGCACATCCCCGCGATAAATACATTAGGAAAGACCTCGCGTGTATTTTCAAGAGTTGTCTGTTCAGCTCTGTCTGCCCACAGGGATTGCTCCCCTTCTACTTTTCCGGACGGAGTCATAAGTCTAGAGTCAACCTTTTTTTCGATTATCCTTATTACTTCAGCCGGATGGCCTGTGGCGTCAACGATATATTTTGACTCGATCGTAAGCGGGTCTATGTGCAGCCCGGCCATTTCTACCGAGGACCAGTTGATCACTATCCCGGCGGCTTTATTATCTTTAAGGATTATATCTTCCGCTGATATCAGGTTGAAGATTTTGGCACCATTCTTAACCGCCGCGGCACCGATTGAGCAAACCGATTCTATTGAATCCGCGGTATAGTATCCTTCCGAGAAGGGAGTGGTTTTAATACCAAATTCATCAAGAATCTCCCTGCCTTCTTCCTGAACTACTATCTCGTTCATCATCATGCCCCCGCCCCACATTCCTCCACCGACACTGAGCTTTCTTTCAATGACGATTGTTTTAAAATCAGCTGCCGCGAGCTCTGAAGCCGCGACCAGTCCCGAAGGACCGGCACCTACAATAATGACGTCACAATTTAGTGAGTCCAGAAGTTTATTGGTGTAGGTTTTTATTATAGCCTCGGTTACTTTTTTCTCATCCAATGGCATTTCATTTCTCCTTAAAATTCATGATATATTAAAGGGTGAATACGATTTCAGGTCTACTTTTCATTCAGTTTATTCCCGGAATCTCTCTACATCTGCTTTATTTCTTAATCAATCTGGCTATAGAGGTCAAGACTATTCTTTTTAACAGGATTAAAATTAAGCAGGGGTTGACCATTTTTAATTTGTCCCGTATAATGAGCTTCCTTAAATAGAGACGGAAGATGTTTTATGTGCCGATTGTATTTGGTACGGTTCTAAACAGGAATAAGTATCAGACGGCCGGCATCTGTGCCGGCGAAAACTTGAAGGAGGTAGGGTAGATGTCATTAAATGAACTCAAACCGGCTAAGTTATGGGAGCATTTCGGGAAAATATGCGAGATTCCGCATTGCTCAGGTAATGAAGAAGAACTTGGTAATTATCTATTATCATTTGCCAAAGAAAAAGGCCTTGAAGCTGAAAAAGACGCGGCGGGCAACATTGTAATACGCGTACCGGCTACTGAAGGCCATGAAGATGCGCCTGTGATAGTTCTCCAGGGGCATATTGATATGGTTTGCGAAAAGGATAACGATGTAGATCATGACTTTGCTAAAGATACAATAAAGACTGAAATCGACGGTGACTGGCTTACGGCCAAAGGTACGACACTCGGCGCTGACAATGGCGTTGGAGTGGCGGCGGCGCTAGCCGTAATTGATGAGGATGTTACTCACGGTCCTCTGGAGATACTCTCCACAGTAAGTGAGGAAGTTGGATTAATCGGCGCGGGCAAATTAGAACCCGGCTTCCTCAAGGGCAAGACGTTGATGAATCTGGATAGTGAAGAGATTGGGGCCGCTTATATAGGCTGTGCCGGAGGTGGCGACAGTGTCCTCAGACTGCCGCTTGAAAAAAAGGATACACCGTCTGATCTCAAAGGAGTCTCAATAAGAGTAACGGGGCTCAGAGGAGGACACTCGGGAATAGATATTATTGAACAGAGGGGCAACGCTATTAAGATAGTCACGAGGATTCTCTCGAAGATTCTCAGTGATAAGGAAATCAGCATTGCTTCCATAGAAGGCGGGAAGATGAGGAATGCCATTCCGAGGGATGCGGTCGCTCTTGCAGCAGCTCAGAGCTCGGATATCGGTGAGATCGAAAAGATAGCTAAGAAGGAAGTTGAAACTATAGCTATAGAGTTGGGAGGGCGCGAGAAGGGTCTGAAGGTTGTTGTATCTTCAGAGGAAACCCCTGACAAAGTTATTACGGAGGAATCACAAAAGACTCTTATTGACCTTCTGACTGCTCTTCCTCACGGCATCGAGGCCATGAGCTATGATATAGAAGGGCTTGTGGAGACATCAACCAACCTTGCGACCATTAAGATGGATGGTAATACTGCCGTTATAGGTACATCAACACGAAGCTCGATTATCACGGCTTTAAACGCCCTGAGCGCGCGGATAGGCGCCGCCGGACGTCTTGCCGGAGCCGAAGTTGAGGAGGAGGCGCCGTATCCGGGGTGGATGCCTGATCTTGACTCAAGGATTCTCGGTGTCGTAAAAGATGTACATAAAAGGGAGTTTGGAGAAGAACCCGAGATGAAAGCTATTCACGCCGGTCTGGAATGCGGAATAATCGGCGAGAAATTCCCGGGTATGGATATGGTTTCATTCGGCCCGTGGATAGAGCACCCTCATTCACCCGAAGAGAGAATTAATATCCCTTCCGTTGAGTCATTCTGGAAGCTTCTCACCGCGGTGCTCGAAGAAATGGCTTAGAGATAGAACGTAATTTAAGATGAATTATTGCCGGAGTCCGCACTTTCAGCCGGTACTCCGGCAATACGTAGATGATTCCGGGTTGGTAGTCATCAGGTTCACAGAGAATACGAACAGGTGTTTATTGTTGAAACTTAAGGGCTTGACTTTGTTCTTTGAGTTATTATTATTATTTGGAATTACATTAAAGGGATGTGGCTCAATTGGCAGAGCATCGGTCTCCAAAACCGGCGGTTGCAGGTTCGAGTCCTGCCATCCCTACTTTTTATTATCTCTTCCGTCTGGTTCAAGTTTAAATATGGATATAGGGAGGTAGGGAATGCCAAAAAAGAGGGTCACAAGCGGCATGCGGCCTACAGGCAGTCTCCATCTGGGAAATCTACTGGGAGCGCTTGACAATTGGGTTTCACTGCAGGATGAATATGACTGTTATTTTTTCATAGTTGACTGGCATTCTCTAACGACGCCTGGAGGAGGCGGCGCTGTTGGATATGAAAATCTTGACGGGTTGAGAGATAATATTAATGAAATAGCTATAGACTGGGTTTCGGCTGGCCTCGACCCGGACAAATGTTCCATCTTTGTTCAGTCCTTTGTTCCTGAAGTAGCGGAACTCAACTTGATTTTTTCAATGGTTACGCCTCTTGGCTGGTTGGAACGCAATCCTACATATAAAGATATGGTAAAGAGTTACGCGATTGAATCTCCCAGCTATGGGCTGCTTGGATATCCCACACTGCAGTCCGCGGACATTCTGCTCTATAAGGGCGATTTTGTGCCTGTTGGAAAAGATCAGGAAGCTCATATCAATATGACAAAAGATCTGGCCGCCAGATTCAACAATCTTTACGGCAGGGATATCTTTCCGCTCACAAAATCACTTCTTACCGAAGTTCCGAAAGTGCCTGGGATTGACAGTGTAGACAGGAAGATGAGTAAGAGTTCGGGTAATCATATAGCTCTTTCCCTCAGTGAGGAAGAAACCACTAAAAAGATAAAGAGTATGTTTACAGACCCCGTTAAGATAAGAAAAGATGATGCCGGTCATCCTGACGGATGTGTTGTCTTCGCGTTTCACAAAATATATAACAGTAAAAATCTGGAAGGTATACGTTCCGAGTGCGAAGCGGGCGAAAGAGGATGCGTTGACTGCAAAATGCAGCTTGCCTCTAAAATGAATGAAGCGCTGCGTCCGATAAGAGAAAAGAGAAGATACTTTGAAGAAAAACCGGAAATAATCACCGATATTTTAGAATCCGGTGCGTCCACTGCACGCAGGATAGCTAAAGGGACACTTGAAGAAGTAAGAGAAGTTATGAAACTTCCAACCAGGAGGGGTATTTGATGCCGGAGGCTATAGACTTTTTTATTTCTGAATTCAAGGATATGATAAACAAAAAAAATAAACCCGGCCGTTATTTCAGGCCCCGTCCGTATAGAAACGCGTCGGTTCGTTTCAGAAATTGTTCAATTGAAGATTATGAAAAAAGGCGGAATCTTCTCGAAGGTGAAGCCGGCCTGAACCCTTTTATATTCCGGTCTGATATGGTCCCGGGGTGCGACCTGCTCTCAGATTCAGGAACTACCACAATGACGATGAGACAGTGGGCGTCGATGCTTCTGGGAGATGAGGCTTATGGCTCTAACGAGGGATATTTTGAACTTAAGAATCAGATCGCTGAGACTTTCGGCGAGGATTGGAAAGGTGACGCAAGCAGTAAGTCGGGAGAAAATCTTTTTATTTTCCACCAGGGAAGGGCCGCGGAAAACGCCCTGTTTACTGTTTTGAGACGTTTTATTACAGGTAAGGGGAAAACGGACAGCACTGAACTGTCGAAAGGCCTTCTGCCGAAATTAAAAAAACGTATTAAATCAAATTTACTGAGTGTCAGGCCCGGAGCAGACCGGCCGTCTGATCCATTGGTTATAATTCCGAGCAATTCGCATTTTGACACAACACAGGGCAATATTGAGGATAAAGGAATGGTTCCCGTAAATCTGCCCTGCCGGGAGCATCTGACAGACAGCAGCGGCAGTCACTTCAGGGGAAATATGGATATCGATGAGATCGAAAATCTACTGGAAAATGAAGGAGACAGGGTTCCGCTGGTATATCTGACCATTACTAACAATACAGCCGGCGGGCAGCCGGTTTCCATGGCTAATATTAAAAAGATTCGAGAAACAACCAACCGCTTTAATATACCATTCTTCTTTGACGCCTGTAGATTTGCCGAGAACGCGTGGTTTATCAAAAAACATGAAGAGGGCTACTCTGGAAAGAGTATTACTGAAATAGTTCATGAGATGTTCAGCTATGTTGACGGTTTTCATATCAGTTTGAAAAAGGATGGTCTCGTTAATATGGGTGGAGCGGTTGTTCTGAAAGAGGGTGGGAGGTTTACAGAAAAATATCCTGATTTTAAAGAAGAATTAACAAACTATCAGATAATGACAGAAGGGCATCCCACTTACGGGGGGCTTGCCGGAAGAGATCTTAAGGCGATTGTTGAGGGGCTTCAGGTTGTGATAAGACAGGATTATCTGGATATAAGAATAAATCAGGTAAAAAGACTTGCCGATAGACTCACGGCAGACGGAATCCCCATAATTGAACCCGCCGGCGGGCACGCAGTATATATTAATATCGACAAATTTTTTAATGGAATTAAGACAGAAGATTTTATGGGAATTTCCATAGCGGCACTTCTTTTGATTGCCGGGCACAGAGTTTGTGAGCTGGGCACCTACGCCTTCGGACGATATAAGAACGGAAAAGAACTTCCGCCGGACCCGAGAGTAAATTATGTAAGAGCTGCTGTTCCCCGCCTTGCTTATGAGGATGCCGATCTGATGGCTTTCGCGGAAGCTGTAAAAGTCCTTTTTGATAACAGGGACCGTATACCCGGTGTTAATGTCGAGTATGGACGCGATTTGCCTCTGCGGCATTTTAAAAGCAGATTTTCATTTAAAAAGTAGAGATTGAGGGATTTTCCTTTATTCACTCCAGCTGTAATTCATCTTCAGACCTTAAAAAAGGGAATCCCCCCCGGATATTCTACCCTTATCCCCGCCACAGAATTTAGATTTTACAGGCAGGCCCCGAAGCTGAAATAATTTTATGGAATATTTAATGCATATAAATATGTGATTGAATTTTTTTCATATCAGGGGCAATTCGGGGGGGAGTAATTACTGTATGATAAATGACAACAGCACAATTCTAAAAAATGTTGAAGCTGATTCTGAGAAAAAACAGCTTTCAGCAGTGATGGAAATAGCCAATATTGTTAATTCCCGCCTGGACCTCGAACATGTTCTGTCAAGGATAGCAAGGGAGATGAACAGGGCAGTTGATTATGACATTGGATGTGTAGCTATCCACGATAAGGATAACAATTGCCTTAACTTAAGGCACATATACAGAAAAAGCGGCGATGATTCCTACGAGGGCAGTTATGTGCCTCTCGATGAGAGTAATATTATTGGATGGGTCGCTATCAACAGAAAGCCGATTTATAGAAAGGATATTCGGAAAGACAACCGCTTTGAAGAGATTATGAAGGAGGATAATCTCGGATCGGATGTTGTTATACCGCTTATGGCCAAGGGTTCATTTATTGGCACTCTGAATGTCGGAAGTTATGAGCCTGACCACTTCTCGGACTTAGACCTTGAACTTATTAAGAATTTCAGCAGGTTGACCTCAATTGCCGTTGGAAACTCCATTATGCTGGACGATCTTACCTTTCTTGGAAATAAATACAAGAATCTTATGAATAACGCGAAGGATATCATAACACTTTTAGATCTGAGCGGGAAGGTAATAGAGTGCAGCGATTCAATTGAAAGGGTGTTTGGATATACAAAGGATGAAATTATAGGTAAAGAAATTTTTGAATTTACAATACCCGATAGACGTGGAAAATCGAAAAATATAGTAACACGAGTAATTAAGGGTGAATTGAGCCGGCTCACAGATATTCCTTATGCTAAAAAGAACGGTGATATTGTATATCTTGATGTTGATGTCAGTATTATGAGATTGAGAAATAATCCATATATCCTGTCAATCGCTCATAATATTACTGAGAGGAAGATTCTTGAAGAGAAGATACGAAGTAAGAATCTTGAACTTGTTGAGAAGAACAGAAAACTCGTCGATCTCGATAGATTGAAGAATGAGTTTCTCGGCAGGGTAAGCCATGAACTGCGAACGCCACTATCGGTTATAATGGCTTATGTTGACAGCCTGAAAGGTGAAGATGAGCTAAACCCTATAGACGCGGAAACGAAGGAGGAATTCCTGGATGTTATTTTCAGCCAGTCGAGCAAATTGCTGGGGATCATTAATGATCTGCTTGATCTTTCAAAAGTGGAAATTTCCAATACAATGCTTGATATCGTCCAGGGGAGCATAAATGAAATTGTACGGATTTCAGCAAAATCTGTTGAACGGGAAGCCGATAGTAAAAGTATAAAAGTTTTATGCGATCTGGATGAAAATATCCCTATTATCAATTTCGATGTGATGCGTGTGCAGCAGGTTTGTGTTAATCTACTCGGCAACGCGGTGAAATTTACGAAGGAAGGGGAGGAAATAATCGTTCATACAAGCTGTGATGAAGAAGAAGTGGTTGTCTCGATCAGTGATAAGGCTCCCCGCATAAAGGATGAAGATATAAACAGGATATTTATGGATTTTACTCAGATAGACGGCGGAACAAGCCGATCGAGAGATGGTATGGGAGTGGGGCTTCGCCTTGTTAAACATTACGTTGACCTTCACGGCGGGCGTGTCTGGATAGACAGGAGAGAACCGGAAGGAAACATTTTTTCATTCTCTATTCCAACTGATATTAATCTGGATAAGAAGTCGAATAAAGTACTAGAAAGTAAAGAGAACAGATCTTAATCATCTGTAAAGCCTCCGCTCCATTTTATATATCATTGGCAGCATCAGCAGCAATTTCTTTAGAATCTTTCTGTACCTGTTTAACTGTATGAATTTCAACCATTTTGATTTAAATTTTCCCATTTGCAAACCTCTTTTACGATTTATTTGCAAAAAGCAAGATGTTTACCGTAGTTCCTCAAAGATTCCTGTTGTAGTTTTTCATTCCTTTTCTCTGTTTTTAATTGCGTTGATTATTATGGTAACTACTTGCTATTAAAACAATAATACTGATTTATCATTATTTATTGAATAGATGTGCCTGACATGCCGTTTAAGTGGTACAGCATTTGCGAGTTCCCTCTCCGGTAGCGACACTCTTATAAGTAAATAGGAAATAGGCGGATATATAACAGGTATAAACTATTTATTAATGCCGGGGCGGGACATGAAGACAGCAGAAGAAAGACTCGATATCGATGATCTTGTTTCATATGTCAAATCAGAGACCGGATTTGATCTGACCAAGTATCGTCCAACAACTTTAAACAGAAGGGTATCCCACAGGCAGTTTGCATTGGGGCTTGGCGATCTACACGATTATATTCTTTATCTTTATGCCAATCCCTCTGAGTTGAAAAATATAACGGATTCTACAACGATTCATGTTACGGAATTCTTTCGTGATCTTGATGTTTTTGATTATTTCCCCAGCAAGCTGCTCCCCGCCGTTGTCGAAAGAAAAAAAGGCAGAGACGCGGATGATATAAGGGTTTGGAGTGCCGGATGTTCCACGGGACAGGAAGCATACAGTATTTCGATACTGCTGGATAAGTTCCTCAAAAATTATAAGATAGAAGCTGAGGTTATAGGAACTGATATTTCCCAGAAAGCCTGTAATTCGGCAAAAAGAGCCATCTATTCAGAAAAAGAGGTTGAATGCCTTCCGGAAAATATTATCAGAAAATATTTCAGGAAAAGTGAAAACGGTTATACCGTTATTGAGCGGATCAGGGAAAAAACCTCTTTCTTCGCGCATGATCTCTTCTCATCCCCCCGGTTTTCCGGATTCGATATGGTAGTATGCAGAAATGTTTTGATTCATTTCAAGAGGGATTACCGAGGGGAAGTAATAGATAGTTTTTATTCAGTTCTTAACGATTCAGGATTATTAATACTTGGTAAAAGTGAAGCTCTAAGTAAGGTCTGGAAGGATAAATTTAAATTATTGAATCCATCAATGAAAGTATATCAGAAGATCACGTAACGGTTATTAATAAGGAGGACTAATAATGGATATTTTCAAGGCGGGAAAATCAGTAAAATGGAATATCATTATAGTAACTTCAATAGCTCTGGCTGTTGCTTGCGGAGTCGTCTCTTTTTCGGTTGTCAGGATATCGGATGCTGCAGTTGAAAACGCCGTCTCTGAGAGGGATGAGTTCTGGAGTAAATTCGCCGGGGACCCGGCGTTGAAGTTTGAAAGTATAGAGAAAGATAAAGATTTAACTTCTCTATTAGCTGATTTAAGGGAAAACTATCCGGGACTTAAAGGGATTGAACTCATCGATTCGGATAACAGAGTTCTTGCGACTACCTTTAGCCCCGGAGCCCCAGCTGTTTTGCCTGGCATGGAAGAGGGATCCGAAAAAGAACAGACAGACGATGCCGATGACAAAAACTCTTTGATTATACCAGCCGGCGCAGGCATGGGAAGAGCATTAAAATTTGTATTTGATCCCGATCCTGCGGTTGCCGGTGAAGCCGGAATAAAATCTAAAGTATTTCTGGTAAACAGCGCCATGATGGCCGCTCTGTTTTTTCTCTTTTACGCGCTCGTTAATAATCTGGTTCGTAAGCCTCTCCAGGGTCTTCTTTCCACCTGCAAATCGGTTGCGAGGGATTCAAAGAATCTCGCCGATGGAATTATTATCGACTCCAGGGATGAATTCGGAGAACTGGGCGTATCTCTCGATCATATGTTCCGGAATATTATGGAAATTATAAACATTATTAAAAACACCTCCGACAAAGTGAATTTTTCAGCTCAAAACCTGTCGGCTTCCACCGAGGAGGTAAACTCAATTACGGAAGAGACATCGATGACGATTCAGAACATCGCGGAATCATCCGATCTACAGGTTCAGAAGGTTATGGATATGAACAGGGAAATCAAAAGCATGGAGAGATCGGTCAAACAGGTAGTTAAAAGTGCTGAGCTCGCAGCTTCCGCCTCCGCTAACGCGTCAAAAACCGCTACTGATGGAGGGGATTCGGCTCAGGAGGCTGTGGAGAAGATAAACAAGATATATAAAGTAACCGAGGAATCATCTGAAATAATCAGACATCTTGGCGACAGGTCTAACCAGATTGGTGAAATCGTAGATGTAATAACCGATATAGCTGATCAAACGAATCTTCTGGCTCTCAACGCGGCTATAGAAGCGGCTAGAGCGGGCGAAGCGGGAAGTGGATTTGCCGTAGTGGCGGAAGAGGTCAGAAAGCTTGCCGAGGGAAGCGCGAAAGCCGCCGAAGAGATAGCAAACCTTATTCAGAAGACTCAGAAGGATACAAATACCGCTATTGGAAGCATTGAACTTGGTTCCAAGGAGGTTACTGAAGGCCGTGAAGTAATAACAAAGACGGGCAAATTCCTCGATGAGATTGTGGAAGTGCTTAAAAGCTCAAGTGAAATGGCCAGAAGAATATCTGCCGCCACAAAAGAGTTAAGCAGAGGGATGGCAAATGTCACAGCTTCGATAGATGAAATTTCAGGTAGCGCCGGTGAAAATGCTTCAGCAACACAGGAAAGTGCCGCTTCCATGGAACAGATGACATCTACTATGGAAGATGTAGCTACA
Organism: uncultured bacterium; assembly: GCA_964554125.1. Classification (GTDB taxonomy): domain Bacteria; phylum Krumholzibacteriota; class Krumholzibacteriia; order Krumholzibacteriales; family WJIX01; genus JAGHBT01. The sequence continues at coordinate 23,188 of CAZKNG010000007.1, forward strand.
GCCGCTCAGGAGCTCAGCAATCTCTCCGTACAGCTGAGTAGTAATGTCAGCCGGTTCAGTGATGAAGATACTGAAGCAGAAGTAGAGGCGTAAAAAAGTTTGAAATACCCTAAATACAAGGGGGATTTACGTAATGGGACATGATACAAAGGAAAGTTTTTCTGAGATACAGGTAGTGACCTTTAAGGTCGAAGAAGAAACCTATGCTGTTTCAGTATCTAACGTTAAGGAAATTATTCTTCCGGTTGACACATTTCCCGTACCGGGAATGAAGGATCCCGTAAAAGGGGTTATTAATTTACGAGGAGAAATAGTGCCCGTGCTTGAAATACATTCTATTCTCGGATTGCCCGGATGTGACAAAGAGAACCAACAAAATAAGAAAAGATTTATGATTCTCGACAGTGAAGACAGCGTTGTCGGTTTCGAGGTTGACCAGGTCATGGAAGTTGTCAAATTCAAAGAAGATATTATAAAGCAATCCCCGTATATAGGAAAGAGAACTGTAAAAGAGGATGTATTGCTTGGAATAATTCACTCCAAGAGGGAAATAATCATTGTTATCGATCCGGTTAAGCTTGTCAGCAGTTGTATGGATATGGATGAATTAGCAAGGAGCATATAATTTTCTAAGTGCTGATTACAAAAGGTTTGGAAAAAAGATTTTTTACAAAACAGCAGGGTTCCCGGGAGGACAACTAGTGGAATACATCAGAAAAGAGGAATCGACGCGGAAGGTTATGATGGGTAGATATAAAACAGCGAGCGCGCCGGACAAAATGGAAACAATAGCCCTGGGGTCATGTGTCGGCATAACCCTGTATGATAAAAAGGAAAAAGTTGGCGCTTTGGCCCATGTCATGCTTCCCAGCTGGAAAAGGGTGGCTAACAACGAGAACAGGGAAAGATTTGCCGATTCGGTTATAGAGCTTATGGTCAAAGATTTATCAGATTCCGGAGCCGGTATTCAGGATTTGACTGCCAAGATATTCGGAGGCGCGAGGATGTTCGGCCATATAACCGGAAGTAAAGGAGCTTTTAATATTGGAGACTCGAATGTAACTGCCGTAAGAAATGAGCTGGCGCGGGTAGGCGTGCCTATAGCTGTTGAAAGGGTTGGCGGGTGCAAGGGTAGGACGATTACATTTGATCTCTCTGACGGGAGCGTGATGGTCAGAGACTCTAATGGAAATGAGGAAATTACATAATGGAAAATAGGGGACAAAAAAAAATCAGGGTATTGATAGGCGAAGATTCTCAATTTGTAAGCACGCTTATTGCTGATGTTTTTAAGAAAGATCCTTCGATTGAACTAGTGGGAGTTGCGGGAGACGGCCATGAAATTCTTAAGAAAGTTGCTGATTTGAAACCCGACTGCATAACTCTGGATTTGGAAATGCCCCGTATGAATGGATTGGAGACATTGAGGTATATTATGAGTGAATGGCCTACCCCTGTTGTTATTCTCAGTGCTTGTAGCGAAAAAGCAGCCATGAAGACACTCACATGTCTGGAATACGGTGCCGTAGATTTTATTCCCAAAACAAGGAACGGTAAATCATTTTCAGAGGAAGAGCTGCTGTTCAAAGTTAAAATGGCTGCCGGTGCTCAGGCTAAGAAAGTGAGATTTTTGCCTCCGCATTACGACTTTAATATCAAAAGACCGCGAACGAAATCCGAAATACTTGAATACGTTATAGTTGTCGGCGCCAGCAGCGGCGGTCCCCGGGCGTTAATGGATATTATCCCGAGGTTGCCGGCTGATCTTCCGGCAGGGGTGGTTGTGGTGCAGCATATGCCTTCAGGGTTTACGCGGCATCTCGCCGAAAGGCTTGATGAAAGGTCAAAGATGGTTGTCAGGGAGGCGCGCAGCGGAGATGTCGTTCTTCCCGGCAGAGTTCTATTGGCACCGGGAGGGAATCATCTGATATTTGAAGAAAAGGACGGGATGCTCTCCGTTGTGCTTTTACCCCGTAATGAAGGGCAAAGGACAGCATGTCCTTCCATGGATTTCGCTATGAGTTCCCTGGCTCCGATATTCAAAGAAAAATTGATAGGGGTTGTACTCACGGGAATGGGCAGGGACGGTTTGTCGGGAAGTGAGGTATTGCGCAAATTCGGCGGAAGAATCATTGCTCAGGATCCCGCAACATGTATTGTGTCGGGGATGGCCGGTTCTGTGATAAGGGAAGGTCTGGCAAATTTAGTTGTTCCCCTGGACAGAATATCAGAGGCGATGGTTAACGAGATAAAAGGATTTAAAGCGGAAGTGAAGCTTTATGGAAATCAGTGAATATAAAACTCTCTATATTAATGAGGCCGCGGATATACTCCAGGCCCTTGAAAACGGGATCATGAAGCATGAGGATGGTGCCGGCGCGCTGCCTGTTGATGATCTTTTTCGGCATGCTCACAATCTAAAGGGGATGTCCGGAACGATGGGATATGACTCCGTGGTTGAAGCGAGTCATGCAGTAGAAAATGTTCTGGGTATGTGCAGAGAGGGAACGGTATCTATATCCTGCGAAGAGGCTGACGTTCTATTCAATGTAATCGACTCTCTGCGCGATATGATAAATGATGTGGTTGATAACGGAGAAAATGATCAATCCAGAAAACTGCTGGCAGAAATAAAATCTGTCATAAAAGCAAATTTTGAGGATCCGCCGGATAGAGAGACGAGGAGTAAAGGGTTAAAAGCGGAAGATAATTCTAAATCAACAGCTGACGGAAAAAGGAACGAGGCGGGCACCGAAAAAGGTTATGAAAACCCCCGGGGTATGAAAGATAAGGATAAGAATAAAGCTGCAAAATCCTCAAATAGAGACAATTATTATACGAAAATATCTTCCACCCGTGTTGAGCTCGAGAGACTCGATAACCTTATGGACCTCGTCGGAGAATTGATTATCAGCCGTTTCAGGTTGAGCAGCTTAGCTGAAGATATCGAGTCAAAGGCATTAACCGAAGAACTGGTTATGGCGGGAAGGCTGATTTCAGGGATTCAGAAGGAAATTGTTGAAGCCAGGCTTGTGCCGGCCGGAAATGTGTTTCAGAGGTTTAAGAGGCTGGTAAGAGATGTTTCAAAAGAGTTGAATAAAAAGGCCAGCTTGAGTATTTCAGGAGCTGACATAGGATTGGACAGAACAATCCTGGAGAGGATGATAGATCCGCTGGTTCATATCATTAGAAACGCGATCGATCACGGCGTAGAATCTCCGCAGGAGAGACAGGCGGCCGGAAAGGATGAAGTGGGGAAAATCAGTCTCCGTTGCAGTAGAGAAAGAAATTTTGTGATAATTGAAGTTGAGGATGACGGGAAGGGGATAGACCTGGGAAGGGTATTAAGGAAAATGGAAAATACTGATATCGGGGACGACTCCCGGGAGGATAGTCCCGCTGAAGAGCTATGCCGTATATTAACATCCCCTGGATTCAGCACAAGGAAAGAAGTGGGGAAATATTCGGGGAGGGGAGTGGGAATGAATGCCGCGAAAAAAGCTATTGAATCACTCGGCGGCTCGGTTTCAGTAGAAAGCAGCCTGGGGGAAGGGACGAAGGTTCAAATACGTGTCCCCATAACTCTCTCTATTATAAAGGCGTTGTTGTTTAGAGTGGGGGGTGAGATACACGCTCTGCCTGTAGAATATATTAAAGAAACCACCAGAGTTGAAAAGAATTCCTTTAAAACAGTTGGTGGATCGAAAGTGTTTCTTACGAAGCAGGGAACTGTTCCTTTGATTCAGACTGGAGAAATGTTGGCCGGAGATATAAATGATCCCGCCTCGAGATTTATAAAGGTTATCGTACTGGAGACGGAAGGGCGTACCGGAGGGCTAGTCGTAAACAAGATATTGGGGCAGCAAGACATTGTTATAAAAGGGCTTCCGAATTTGATAAGGGGAATGGAAGGGGTTTCCGGCGCGACAGTGCTGGGAAGCGGTAAAGTGGCGTTTATATGGGATCCCCGCTATTTATTAAGAGAAAGGCAGAATTATGAATTTGATCGAGAGACAGTCGTATCTCAAACTTGACGCATTAAAGGAGCTGGGAAATATCAGTTCTGCTCACGCCATTACAGGTCTGTCTGAGCTGATGAAAAAGAGGATAGATGTCTCAATCACTAATGTGGATATAATTCCTTTGAAGATAATAAACACACTGTTCAACGGGCCTGAATCGATGGTGTCGGTTGTTTATCTGGAGGGTTATAACGAGAATTTCAAGGGAAAGATGTTTTTGATTCTAAGCTATCCAGAAGCCGATAAGATGGTCAGCATGGTATCTAATAGACGTCCGGAAGATGTTGATCCTGATGAATATAATTTGTCGGTATTAAAAGAAGTCGGAAATATCATGTGCGGTTGTTATCTCAACACCATGTCAGTCTTTCTTGGGAATAAGATCATGTACTCTGTTCCTAATGTATCAAAAGACATGCTTGGAGCAGTTATGGATTCAATACTTGCCGATCTCAGTATTGAATCAGATTACGCTATTGTTGTAGAGACGGCATTTAATTTCAGAGAAGATCAGGTAAATGGGTTCCTGTTCTTTATCCCCGATACGGATTCTCTGGAAAAGCTTTTTGAAGTTATTGGAGTGTAATTACTTAAGGAAAGGAGCAACAAAGATGAAAGCTAGAATTCTAGTTGTGGATGACGCGATATTTATGAGGAAAATGATCACAGACATTCTTGAAGGAAGCGGTATGCAGGTTGTAGGTGAATCTGAGAACGGTTCTGACGCAGTTGAAAAATATAATGAACTTAAGCCCGATCTTGTAACAATGGACATTATTATGCCTGGAATGAACGGTATAGATGCTGTCAAAAAGATAATTTCCAATGATTTTAACGCGAAGATAGTTATGTGCAGCGCACTCGGACAGCAAGCCCTTGTTAAGGACGCGCTGGCGGCTGGAGCTCAGGATTTTCTGATCAAACCTTTCAATCCGTCAAGAGTCATAGAGGTTGTCGAGAAGATCATAAATCAACCAGCCGCTACATAAGTTTAGATATGGAAGGATCATCAATGTCCGGGCTTAGTGATAATGAACGGGAAGTACTTGAAGGTTTTGCCTCCAGAGTAGACAAAAACGACCCTGGAGCTATGAATAACCTCGGGGTTCTCTATTTCAGAAAAGGGATGTACGATGAGGCTATTAATCAGTTCAAAGAAGCGCTCAAAACTGATTCTAAGTTTAACCTCGCCAAGGAAAACCTGCAGCATCTTTTCTCCGAGACAGATATGGAAGACCCGGATGTAGAGCGGTGGAAGAAGGAAATTGAAAAAGACCCGGATAATGACCAAGCTCTTTTGAGGTTGGGTATAAGCTATCAGAATATGGGCAAATTCAGCGAGGCGGCTCGTATTCTGGGAGATTTCGTCAAACATAATCCGGATTATCATATGGCGCGAATTCATCTTGGAAGCTCCCTTAAATCACAGGGGTTGTATCAGCAGGCGCTTGAGCATTATCTCGCCGCCGGGGAGAATGTTCAGAAATCCACTGTGTTTCATACTGATTTAGGTGAAATTTACTATAACCTCGGCAGAACCGATGAAGCGATAATGGAGTTCAGAGCCGCGATCAAACTTGACCCTGAATACTGGAGATCCCATTTTCTTTTGTCTTTCGCGGACGGTGATATCGGCAATTTTCAGGAAGCACTTGAGGAGAGCAGAATTGCCTCAAAGTTGAATCCGTCCTTTCAGAACAGTGAAGCAAATCTGGCACTTAATGATACAAGGGGAGCTGGAGCGGATACTGCCCGGAAGCAGGAGAATGATATACCTTCTTTAGAGAGTACGTCATTTACTCTGGGTAAAGCTTACATGGAGCGCGGCTATTATTCTGAAGCCCAAAAGGAATTTAAAAAATCTATCGAGGAAATGAAAGATAAGGACAGGGTATATGTTGAAATAGGCAAATTGCATATGATAAAGAAAGAATACTCAGAGGCGTTGCCGGTTTTCCTTAAAGCTCTGCAGATAAACGATGATAACGCCGAGGCATACCGTTTCTGCGGATCTATCTATCATATAAGAGAGGAACTGGATAAAGCAGCCGCTTGTTATCTCCAGTCGTTCAGGCTTAACCTGGCCGATGTCAATACGATAAACAATCTTGGAGTCATATTATACCAGGTTGGTTTGATTGAAGAAGCGGAGCGGATGTTCAAGAAGGGTTTGAACTTGAAAATATATAACCTGGAGCTTAACTATAATTTCCTGACATGTAATTTGCTCAAAGAAGAATACATGATGGTGGAAAATCTTATTCAGAGGCTGGAAGCCTTTGTTGGTAAGAGTGCCGCTCTTTATGAAAAAAGAGCGATCCTTCATTTCAGGATGGATCGTATGACCGCCGCTCTGTTCGACATTCAGAGCGCCCTGAGCGTTAATCAATGCCACAGCGACGCGATTTATCTCAAAGGGCTGATACAGCTCCGTGAGGAGGATTTCGCGGGTGCTATAAAATCAATTCTCGAAGCAGCCTCGATAAAAGAAGAATATACGGGATTTTATCTGACACTCTCAAACGCGGGCCTGGGAGAAGGCGAACCTATAAAGATAGATTCCAGTTTAATAAAGGATGTTGACGAGAATCTCGTAGAACTCCTCAGTTCGGGGATTGAAAGAAGGTTCGATAAGATAAGAGAATCCCTCGAATCAATAGTATCGAGGGGGGTAAGTGAGTTGGAAGAAGAAAAGAATAATAAAAAAGAAGCAGAAGGAAAAGCTACACAGGGAGATAGAGATAATAATAAAACGGAAAGCTCGGAAATCCAGCAGGATAAAGAAAAAGAGGAAGAGGATTTCTTCAGTGCTTTCAAAATGAAACAATAATTTTTAAGGGATTTTATTTATGGCCATTAAGTCATCAATCAGTGAACTCACGCTATTTGATCTATTTCAGATCCTGTATCATAATCAGAAAACGGGACGTTTGATAGTAACAGATTCTATCAGGGAAAAAGGAGCTCATATTTTATTTAAAAATGGGTTTGTCTGTTTCGCTCACGTTTATGATAAAGCCCCTAAATCAATTGAAATTGTTCTTAAAGAATGGGGGATTGTGGATGAAATCAGCGCTTCTGAGATTGAAAACAAGTGGGGTAGATATAGTTCTCCTCTTGATTGTCTGAACGGTGAAGGGATTTCATCGAGAAACTACCTGGATAGTTTTATTTCCGCGCGAGTAAAGGAAGCGGTATATTGTATATTAAAATGGGAAACCGGGGATTACCATTTTATAGAAGAAGAAATAGATGAAAAACGCGAATCCTTCGTTATGTTGAAAACTGTAAATCTGATACTTGAGGGCGCAAGAAGAATAGATGAATGGTCAAATATACAGAGCAAGGTCCCTTCAAGGCACACGGTGTTTAACTTCTGCGAAGGGAAAGAAAAACAGCAGTTAAATTTAAAACCCAAGGAATGGGAGATTCTGTCTCTGATTGACGGGGGGCGCTCGGTCTTTGAAATTAATGAAGAGGTGGGAGAAGATCTTTTTTCAACCAGTAAATTGATATACGGTCTTGTTGTTATGGGAGTAATAGAGTGTGTTGAAAATAATGACCGGCCGGACTCTGACATCAGTAAAGAAGATATAATTGAAAAACATCTTCGACAGGGAAGAAATTTCTATAACAGACTAGATCTTAAAAAGGCGATGGTAGAGTACGAAAAAGTAGTACAGATCGACTCTTATTGTTTTGAAGCCCTCAGAATGTTGGGAGAAATATACTATAAGATGGATATGTTGAGTGAATCCCTCATATTTTTGGAAAAAGCGCGCGAGCAAAGACCCGATAACCAGAAAGCGATGTTTATAAAAGGATATCTGCACGCCAAACTGGGAGAAGTAGAAGAGGCAATTAGCGAGTGGCAGGAATTAAAGGAAAAAGCGGAAAGCAGAAAAATAATAAAACTCGTTGAAGACAGGATTGCGGTCGCCCGGGACTGGTCGAGAGTAATGGCGGAATATTGATATTCTATCTTTCTTTTCCCCGATAATTCATCTTAATATCATTATAAACTCTTATTTATCTCTTTAACGCCTGCCCCGTAGGTGGACTCAGAAGTTCAGGCAATTTTCCGGATATCATAAGATTTTACTGAACAAGATTAATTGACTCGATATAACAAAAAGCTGTATAATACTTAATACAGCTGCTTATATTATTCAGGAAACTCAAGGTGTGAATATATTTTACAATATGCGGCCGCGGACTAGGCATCCGGAATAATAAAACGACACTATAGGAAGAAGGAGACAGAAATGATTAAAGAAATTACCGCCAGAGAGCTTGATCCGGAAGATTTTATAAAAAATAAAGTCAAGGAGATAAGGGATGCTGTTGGTGATGATATTGCGATCAATGCCCTTTCAGGCGGCGTTGATTCCTCTACCGTTACCATGCTCGGCAGCAGAGCTCTGGGGGACCGGCTGGAAACCGTCTTTATCGAGAACGGGCTCATGAGGGAAGGGGAATCTAAACAAGTCGCGAGACTTTTTAAGAAATCAGGAATAAAAGTTGAAATAGTTGACGCCAGAACCGAGTTTTTAGCAGCGCTTGAAGGTGTCACCGATCCTGAGGAGAAGAGGGAGGTTATAACTCAGACTTTCTACAAAGTTGTTTTTGGGCGCATAGTGGATGAGACGGGTGCCAAATGTCTGCTCCAGGGTACCATTTTGACAGATATAGACGAGACTCTGGCCGGAATCAAAAGACAGCATAACGTTTGCGAACAACTTGGAATTGACCCGCAGAAGGATTTCGGCTATAAAATCATCGAACCGCTGATTCAGCTTCGCAAGGACGGAGTGAGGAAAGTGGGAAGTGCTCTGGGGCTTCCGGCTGAACTCTTCGAGCGTATACCTTTCCCCGGACCCGCGCTTGCCGCACGCGTGATAGGCGAGGTGACCCGGGACCGCGTTGAAACGGTTAGAAAAGCAACGAAGGTTGTCGAAAGGATTCTGGGCGACACGGGAGCATTTCAGTATATGGCGATTCTTCACCGGGACCGCGTAACAGGTATGAGAAGCGGCCAGAGAGCTTTCGGTCAGCAGATCGAGATACGCTGCTGGGAGAGCAAGGACGCTCGAACCGCGAGCCCCACATGGCTTTCCTTCGAAACCCTGGAAAAGCTCTCAGAAGAGATTACCCGCTCCGTGCCCGGAGTTGTAAGTGTCACATACAATATAACTTCTAAACCTCCTTCCACTATCGAGGCGATCTGATAAAAAAGGCGGCGGAGTTTAAATATACCGATATCGGTTTCAGGACGAACTCTATCGCCGCGGCGGAAAGAAATACGCTCTCCCCGGAAATCAATTCCATCCGGAAAGAACAGGCCATACCAGAAGAAGAAGGGATATAATAAAGAAGCATATCTGCATGGGGAAATTCCACCTGAACCATTTCTCATACGGAATCTTCGCCATAGCCAGAGTCCCGACAGTTACGCCCGATGTGGGGATTATCATGTTAGTGAATCCGTCTCCCAGTTGATAGGCAAGGATGGCGGTCTGTCTTGTTATCCCCGAAAGATCCGCGAGCGGAGCCATAACAGGCATCGTAAGGGCCGCCTTAGTCGAACCGCTCGGAATAAAGAAATTGAAGGCGAGCTGGATTATATACTGAACATCGGCAGCCGCCATTCTGGGCAGTCCGGAGACCGACTGTGCCATATAGTACAGAATAGTGTCCATAATACCGCCCTGTTCGAGTATAACGATGATTCCTCCGACAAATCCCACGACAAGAGCGGCCGACACCATATCTTTGCATCCCTTAATAAATGAATCGGCTATGCTGTTCATGCCCTGGCCGGAAATAATTGCGCTTGCCAGTCCCATCGCGAGGAACAATCCTGCTATCTCCTTTATATACCAATGAAAAACAATCACGCCTAATATCATAAAGATTATACCGAGAAGGAGTATAAGCAGACAGGCGCTGTGCCTCCAGGTGAACTTGCTTATCGATTCACGCTTTTTCTTGAGCTCTTTGCGTTTTTCCCGGTCATGTTTGTACATAATACTTTTCTCAGGGGATTTCTTTATCCTTGCCGCGTAGATCATCACCCAGGTAATAGTAAATCCGGTAACGATAAACCATATAATCAGCCGGTACCCCATTCCGGAAAGTGGTTTGATCCCCGAAAGCCCCTGCGCGATCTGAAGGGTAAAAGGATTAATGAAAGCTCCGGCGAACCCGACTCCTGCGGCTAGAAATGTCAGGCAGACCCCCACGATGGAATCGTACCCGAGGCTTATGGCGAGCGGAACGAAGATCAGAACAAAAGGCATTGCCTCCTCGCACATGCCGAATACGGCGCCGAAAAGGGAGAAGATAGTCATGACGATCGGAATTACGAGAAATTCCCTGCCCTTGAGAGCGTTTACGAGTTTACCGATTCCGGCAGTAATCGATCCTGTTTCGTTGAGCATATAGAAAGCGCCTCCGACTATAAATATGAAGGCGATTATCTCACTGAGTTTCAGGAAGCCTTTTATCGGGGCGGTAAATATTTCAAGTCCCTGCGGGTCCGATTCCGTTTTTCTGAAAGTATCCTCCACGATCACCGTCCGACTGACACCCTTTACCTCCTTTTCCATCCTGTCGTATTCTCCGCCGGGCAATACCCAGGTCAATGCCGCTGAAATAACAATCAGGGTAAAGACTATCACAAAGACATTCGGTATTTTTTTCATCTATTTCTCCCGAAGAATATTCAAGTTTTAAGTAACATATGATAATAACCTAATATCATAACAGCCTGAAAACAAATCCGGATCGATATAATTTTATCATTTCAGAGTGTAAGATCCAAAGAGGGAGATGTCAGACATTTTTTACTGAAACCATTTCACCCCTTCATAATATTAAATAAATATACTTTTCATGTAGCTGAAATAATAGTTTGCGTGCAGGGGTTTATTCAGAAGTTTCAATAGATCTGCCGCTGACGGCAAATTCAGCTCCCCCGATATGGTGAATCAGCTCGAGCCGGCCGGCAAAATCCCATTTTCCGTTTGTATAGGCATCTTCCAGTACCTGGGCCCGGAGTATATCCGCTATCAGAAGGGAGCTGTATCCCATATCGACGACCTGTGAGATTCTGCATTCTATCCTGGCTGCGGCTTCGGCCACCATCGGCGCTGAAATCTCTTCTGCTTCAACTCTGCTTAGTCCGGCTTCTTTGAACTTGTCCCGCACATCCCTTCCGCTGTTCTTGCCGCAGTAGATAACCGACTCTGCGAGTCCGATATCCGGGATATTGATACCGAATTCCCCTGTCTTTTTTATGAGGCCGTATGTGTAATGGCCTTTTCCGCTGAGTATAGCGACCATGGGAGGTTTTTTCCTGAGGGGCATGTTCCAGGCTACAGAGAAGATATTATCATCTTTTCCGTCCCCGGCTGTAATAAGAAGAACTGATCCGGGTGTCAGCAGTCTGTGAGGATTAGCTGTTTCAATGTATTTGTTGCCTGACATTTAGTAAATCTCCTTCCGCCAAAGTCACTGTCAAACAATTTTCAAATTGTAGTTAATATTCCCCATCTTTATCTTACTGGCATAATCGATCTGATGATTGCCGCTTACGGAATTTACCTTTAGAAAAGTATCTTCAGAGCCGTATGCTTTATTTACCATATCCAGGCTGGCTTTTTCGACAGCCACAATGTCGGTGGATGCCAGAACACCTACATCCTCCATGAAGGGTTTTCCGGCCCATCCGGCACAATCGCAATCCTTGGAAATATTAGCCGCCACATTTATAAACACCGCGTTCTTGGCGTCGCAAATCCCCTTGGCATATTCACATAACCGTTCCATAAAGACGCTTCCTTTTGTGCTGCCCCAGGGTACGTCAAAAGCCCCCACGGGACAGATAGTAAGACAGCTTCCGCATCCTATGCACTTTCCGGGGTCGATCTTGAGCGGTTCGATTGTGATCGCTCCGCCCGGGCAATTATTAACGCATGCTCCGCACTGCACACATTTTGAAGGATCATATTTCGGGATTTCGGAAGCGTGCATTGCCATTTTCCCGGCTACAGATCCCATGCCCATTGACGCGTTTTTGATAGCGCCGCCGAAACCCGACATGCCGTGACCTTTGAAGTGCGTGAAAAACACTATTGTGTCGTAGTTATCAATATGGCTCCCAGTAATAATTTTTTTGTAGTGTTTGCCGTTAACTGGAATTTCCTTGTCGCCGTCGGAATCAATGATGTCGATGGGAGCGAAATCAAATCCGTGATTTTTTGCCAGCTGAATATGACTTTCCTTCTTATTACGCCATTTGCTGACATATAACACGTTGGTTTCTATAAGAGTGGCGTCTAGTTCTTCGGCGAGGGGTTTTAGCATATGTGGTTCGATGTAATTTTTGTTTCCTTCTTCGCCGAAGTGAACCTTGATAGCGACTTTCCCCGTTACGTGTTCTTTAATTCTGTCGAAGACCTTTAAAACGCCTTCAGGTGAACTGCTTTTGCTGAAGAACACATCAGGCCGTTCTTTTTTCCGGCCGAAGATGATTTCAGGGTATGACAGCGCGAGCGCGAAAGAACCGGTTGCCGCGATGAATTCCCGACGGGTTATCTTATTATCCATGATATGCCTCCCGCGAAAAAATCAAAGAATGAAAAATTATATTTTATCCCTTCCCTTGAGGGGTATAAAATATTTCCAGTGCCATATTATATGAAACAGGGAAATTACAAACATTGCAATGCCAGACTCAACATGCCAGAACAACAGATCGTAATAGAACGAGAATGAAATTCCGTAACTTACCAGAATTGCAAGAACAGCACCGGTAATGCCGGATACGAGAAAGGTGATTAATAATATAATATTCCAGGTCTTTCTGTGTTTTGACCTTTTGATTCTTCCCTTTTTTTCAAGAGACAGAGTGATAAAATAAATTAAGATCAGAACCAGCGTTATTGGGATAAAATAATAACTCATCTTTTCGTGTGTTTCATTTTGAGCGTTATCAATATTCTGAACTTCATTTGCGGTTATTCTCTCTTCCGGCGGGATTTGTGACAGATCACAGATGCTGTCATTGTCTGTATCGATATATTTACAGCAAGTTCCGGGAAAAGGTTCATCTTTTCTCCCGAATGGGCAATTATCCCATTCAGATCCGCTTAGCGGCGTATTAAATATGAAAATAAAAACAACAAAAACAGATATTAATATTTCAACGGTTTTGTATAGAGTTGTAAGAGGTTTTTTCATACTCGGAACCTTTTGCTTATAAGTAAAACAGGGGGTTGCCGGATATCAGAGAATTTTTCATCTTTCAGTAAAAGATCAATTCTGTCAGGCTTCGTAAGTAACATGAAGGATCCCGCCAAATACTGTTCGCAACATGGCTGAATGGCAGAAGAACTTCATCTCAGCCGCAAACGGACCTGAATATCATCACAGGAATTATAAGGGTAAAAAGCCGGCGAGTCAACGTTTTGTTAATTTTGACTTTTAACAATTTATTTATTTTATATCCGTAATCAGTCTCCCCCCTGTTTCCCATCTGAGTTAAAAGGTGCGTCAGATCAGCTCGGGGAAAGTTCAGCCCCCGTGGTCCCGGCGATAAATGTGCTTTCCCGATTTATTTTTTTTTGTTATATTTTCACCCTGAATCAGAGGAGTAACAAAGAAGTAGTAAACACCTTGATAGAGAAGGAGGTTTTAATGAGGTTTAAAGCCGGCATATCTGTATTGGCACTTTTTGTTCTTATTGCCGCTTTCCCGGTTTCAGCCGAAGAGGGCATGTGGCAGCTGGACAAAATAGACGATAATCTCTTCGAGCAGATGAAAGATCTGGGTCTTGAGCTTTCGCGGGATGAAATCTATACGCCTGAAGGTGATGGAATTGCTTCCGCTATAGTAGATCTTGGCGGAGGCACCGGTTCATTTGTTTCCGGCAAGGGATTGATTCTAACAAATCATCATGTTGCATTTGGGGCTCTTCAGAGGTCCAGTTCAACCGAGAGCAACTTCATAGAGGAAGGCTTTTACGCGGATTCATACGAGAAGGAAATCAAAGCCCCCGGTTACAGGGCGTCTGTTCTGATTTCTGTTGAAGATGTATCAGAGGAAGTCTTGAGCGCTGCGGAGGGGCTTAAAGGCGTTGAAAGATACGAAGCAATTGAGAACAAGACAAAAGCGCTGGTTAAGAAAGCTGAAGAGGGAAAAGATGTCAAATGCCGCATTTCAAGTTTCTACGGAGGGATGCTGTATAAACTCTTTACCTATTTTACCATGAAGGATGTAAGAATCGTATATGCTCCTCCGAAATCGATCGGGAATTACGGAGGCGATATTGATAACTGGATGTGGCCCAGGCACACGGGTGATTTTTCTTTCTTCAGGGCTTATGTCGCTCCAGACGGAAGTTCCGCGGAATACGCCGAAGAGAATGTTCCCTACGAACCCGATCTTTATCTGCCCGTTTCAACAGAGGGGTATGAAAAAGATGATTACACGATGATAATAGGGTTTCCGGGAAGGACTATGCGTTACCGTACTTCATATTCGGTAGGGTATAATCAGAACTGGAGCTATCCTCTCAGGATAAAGGTCTTCGGCGAAATGATAGATCTATTCCGGAAAGCGGCGCAGAAAAATCCCGCGGCGGCTATAAAAGTGGCTTCCTTTGATCAGATGCTGAATAACGCGATGAAGAATTACAAAGGTATGCTGGAGGGCTTCAAAAAAGCCGGTCTTCTTGACTTGAAGGTTGAGGAAGAAAAGCAGTTCAAGGGATGGCTGAACGGGAACAGGAAAATGAAAAAGAAATACGGCGATCTTCTCCCGGCCATAGAGGCTCTTTACAGGGAGCAGGAAACTTACCGTGAAAAGAGTTTTGTTATGGGATTTGCCGGTTTCGGGTGCCAGATGCTGAGGGCTGCCAACACACTTGTAAGATGGAGTGAGGAAAAAACCAAAGATGACTTAGAGAGAGATCCCGGATATATGGAAAGAGATACGACAAAACTTAAAACCGGTCTCAGAACCATTCAGATGAGTTATGATGAAGATGTGGATAAAGAGGTTCTTAAGTATTTTCTGGTAAAATCCCGAAAGCTTCCGGAAGAACAGAGGATAGAAGCATTCGACAGTTTGCTGGCCGCAGCGGACGGCAGTGATAATGAAAGCAGGATTAATGACGCAGTAGAAAAGCTCTACGAGAAAACCGCTCTCGGCAAGGTCGATGAAAGACTCCGTGTTTTCGAACTTTCCCGCCGGGAAGTTTTAGAGTCTGAAGATCCCTTTATCAGATTGGCTCTGAGTCTTGCTCCTGAAAGAAGAGAGATTGAAAAGCGCGGCAAGGAATTCAGCGGCGAGATATCAACCCTGAGGCCGAAGTTGATAAAAGCATACAGAAAGTTCAAGGGCGGAGCTTTCTACCCGGACGCGAACAGCACTATCCGCCTTACATTCGGAACTGTAAAGGGATATTCACCGTCTGAAGATGTTCATTATGACTATATTACTTCCCTCAGCGGTGTTGTTGAAAAACATACCGGGGAGATGCCCTTTGACTGTCCGGAGAAACTCCGAGAGATCAGCAAAGCGGGGGATTACGGAAAGTATGAGGATGAATCTCTAGGGGATATCCCCGTCGATTTTCTTTCAACCTGTGATATAACGGGAGGAAACTCAGGAAGCCCGATAATGAACGGAAAGGGAGAAGTTATTGGCGCGGCATTTGACGGGAACTACGAAAGTATATCCGCCGATTACCTTTTTGACGAGGACCTGACAAGATGTATAAGTGTGGATTCACGTTACATTCTTTTCATCCTCGACAGGTTCAGCGGAGCGGATAAACTCCTTGAGGAGATGACTATACACTAATGCCGCAAGTAGATTATCATTACTAAATGTTACTGGCGGAAGAGGATGCTCTTCCGCCGGTTTTTTTACAGAGGAAAGTGCAGATGGGTGAATTCTTCGCGTTATTATGCGCTCTGATATGGGGGCTTGCCGTAATATGCTTTAAAAAAACGGGAGAGAGTGTATCCCCGTTTGCTCTTACCCTGTTCCGTGTGGGTGTGACAAGTTTTCTTCTGGTTATTACCGTCAAGATAACGGGAGAAGAGATATGGAACAACGCTCCTCTTGAAGATTATCTGATTCTATTTGCCAGCGGAGTTATAGCTATCGCGGTATCCGACACGATGTTTCATCACGCTCTTAATGAAATCGGCGCCGGGCTTATGGCCGTTATGGACTGTTTTTATTCTCCGTCAGTTATATTTTTTGCCTTTCTGCTTCTGGGGGAAGGAATAGGAATCCCTCAATACGCGGGAATGTTTCTTGTCTTTACCGCTATATTCATCTCCTCCAGACATAAACCGCCTCCGGGAAAATCCAGGCGGGATTTGATAATTGGATTCCTCTGGGGAATGGGAGCCATGGTGACACTCGGATTCGGAGTTGTAATAGCAAAACCTGTTCTTTCAAGATCATCGCTCATATGGGCAACGGCGGTCAGGCAACTGGGAAGCCTGTTTGTTCTTGTTCCAGCGGCTCTTATTTCGGGTAAGAGGAAAAAATTCTTTTCTGTTTTCAAACCTTCGGCGAGCTGGAAATTTTCTCTCCCGGGAACAATTCTCGGATCGTATCTGGCTCTTATCTTCTGGTTGGGAGGAATGAAATATACCAAGGCGGGAATAGCCGCGATACTCAATCAGACCAGTACGATATATGTAATTATCTTCGCGGCCATATTTCTGGGAGAGCCCTTTACAAAGCGCAAGGCCGTGTCTGTAGTGCTGGCATTAGCGGGGATTCTGCTGGTTACCTTTGGTTAACTGATATGTTCAGACAGGATATCTTTCCTGGAGGCGTATAATGATCGAGATACTTAAACTACTTAATCTCATCTCTCTCGCCGGCATTGGATTGTTCTTCTTTTTCCTCGGGGTTACTTCCCTCCTCGAGAAAGAATTCAGAGCAGCTCTTTTAAGCGCCGCGTTTTTAATATCCTGCATCATTCTCTGGCTGCTTTTAGATCAATTTTCAGATATTGGATGGATCAGGTTGTGCAATGCCGCGGGACTCGCCCTCCTGGCAGTTTTCGGGATTGTTTCCCTCTTTCGTTTCTTCCCCGGCTCAGGTGAAGAAAGAGATATATCACGGGCGGCGAGATACGATGAACGCGACAATATCTTTTCAAGAAGCAACCTATGGGACCATCCTCATCTGATGGAGGAATACTATAAAGATAAGCCGCGCTTAAAGGAGATAGACGGGGAAATTCGCGGCAGACCCGGCTTTGGATCGAGTAAGCATACATATTTTGATTATTATTCAACCCCCTGTTTTATTTCCGCTTTTGAGTATCTCGAGAAAACAATCCCCGCCTCGAGGGGGGTTCCGGCACAGGAGAAAAAGAAGATAGATAAAAAGAGATTTACTGAAGCGATAACTGAAATGGCAAAGTTCTACGGCGCTTCCGACGCGGGGGTTACATCCCTGAAAGGGTATCATCTCTATAGTCATAGGGGCCGGCACGCCGACGGCTGGGGCGAAGAGATAACAAATACGCATAAAACGGCTATAGTAATTGTCGCGCCGATGAATGTCGAAATGTTTAAAAAAGCTCCTTCCAACAGTGTTATTCAGGAATCGGCCAGGAAATATGTTGAAACGGCAAAAATATCCAATCTTATTGCCTCTTATATCAGAACTTTCGGATACGGGGCCAGGGCGCATAATGACGCTAATTATGAGACTCTGTGCGTTCCGCTCGCCGTTGACGCGGGGTTGGGGGAATTGGGAAGAATGGGGTTGCTTGTTCATAAAAGGTATGGACCGAGTGTAAGACTTGCCGTAGTAACTACCGAGCTGGAACTTCCGGGTTCGAAAAGGAAGGATTTTCATATTGAAAGTTTCTGTAAATTCTGCAAAAAGTGTTCTGATAATTGTCCTACCGGATCTATAAGCGGGGGAAGTGAGCCGGAAAGTAGGGGGTTTAAGCACTGGTCAATTGATCAGGAAAAGTGCTTTTCTTACTGGAGAAAAATAGGTTCCGACTGCGGAATCTGCCTTGCCGTCTGTCCCTATTCAAAACCTGACAATTTGATGCACAGGCTGGTCCGTTTTTATATATCGCGTAATATATTGAATCAGAGAGTAGCGCTCTTTTTTGATGATCTGATGTACGGACGGAAAAAGAAGAAGCCGAAGAAGAATCCGGAAAAAATATTTCTCAACAGATAAGCAGCCTGCTGTTACAAATCTCCGGATATCTTATAAGGGTTTAAAAACCGGGGAAACTCCACGCGCAGAATACTCTTGAAATTGGAACTTGAATTTGAATATTGTATATAATACTTAAAGCAGCATTTGATATCAGGCTTTCAGGATTCCGAAGGCCTGAGTTTATTTACAAGCAGGAAGTTTTAGTTCTAGAAAATGGGTTTTACCGGGAGAAGATGATTATGGCGATTGACGTTAAGCAGATAGGGGAAAAGGTTAAAAAGGAAAGCGGTGTTTTAGAAAGTATCAAAACTGAATTTTCCAGAGTAGTTGTAGGGCAGGAGTATCTTATCGACCGCCTGATGATAGGACTTCTGTGTAATAATCACGTTCTTATCGAAGGTGTGCCGGGGCTCGCAAAAACACTCGCTGTCACTACTCTTTCAAGAACGATTCACGCTTCTTTTCAGAGGATACAGTTTACTCCCGATCTCCTTCCGGCAGATCTGCTCGGAACCCTCATATACAATCCGCAGTCAGGTGAATTCACAACTAAAAAAGGACCTATTTTCGCTAATATCATACTCGCGGATGAGATAAACCGGGCGCCGGCAAAGGTGCAGAGCGCCCTTCTGGAAGCTATGCAGGAAAGGCATATCACCATAGGGAGCAAAAGCCACATGCTTGACGACCCCTTTATGGTACTTGCCACACAAAACCCGATCGAGCAGGAGGGAACGTATCCCCTTCCGGAAGCTCAAGTGGACAGGTTTATGCTGAAATTGAAAGTCAACTATCCGAGCAGACAACAGGAGAAAGAGATTTTAAAGAAGATGGCCGGCTCATCGCCCGATACAGATGTAGACGCGGTTATCGAACCTTCCGATATAAAGAGACTCAGGAAATTAAATGACGAGATTTATATGGATGAAAAGATCGAAGATTATATCCTGGATATAGTTCAGGCGACCAGGAATCCCGAGGAGTACGGCCTCAAAATAAGCGATCTGATTCAGTACGGAGCTTCTCCTCGCGCCACTCTCTTTCTTGCTATGGCTTCGAGAGCGTACGCCTTTCTTCGGGGAAGGGGGTATGTTACTCCGCAGGATGTAAAGTCGATAGGCATGGATGTTTTAAGACACAGAGTGATAATTACTTATGAAGCTGAAGCTGAAGAGAAAGTCCCTGAGGACATTGTAAGTTTGATCTTTGATAATGTCCCCGTCCCTTAAACGGCAGACATATCACGCTGAATTTATTTGCCTGCCGGCAGAGTTTAGAAGTGAATAAATACTATGATTACGAAAGAATTGGCGAAAAAGATAAGAACTCTTCAGATAACTACAACCAGGGTTGTTAATGAAATACTCGCGGGTGAATACGGGAGTGTTTTCAAGGGCCGGGGGATGGAGTTTGATGAAGTGAGAGAATATCTTCCCGGCGACGATGTGCGTTCCATAGACTGGAATGTGACGGCGCGTACGGGCGTTCCTCATGTAAAGAGGTTTGTTGAGGAAAGAGAACTTTCTGTCATGTTTATTGTCGACCTTTCCGCTTCCGGCAGGTTCGGAAGCGTAAACAAACTTAAAAATGAAGTCGCGGCTGAACTCTGCGCCCTGCTGGCTTTCTCCGCCGTAAAGAATAATGACAAGGTCGGGTTGATTCTATTTACAGACCATGTTGAGAAATATATTCCTCCTAAGAAGGGTACAAAGCATGTTCTCAGGGTTATCAGGGAACTACTCAGTTTCAAGCCGCGAAAGGTAAAGACGGACATAACCGGAGCTCTGGATTTCTTTGGAAAGGTTGCTACTAAGAAAGCTGTCGTTTTTCTTGTTTCCGATTTTCTCTCGGAAGGATTTGAAAAACGGATGAGTATAATAGGCAGGAAACACGACCTGATAGCGGCGACGATTGTTGATCCGAGGGAAGTGGTTCTTCCTGACGCGGGGCTTGTAGAACTTGAAGACGCCGAAACCGGAGAGATAGTTCTAGTGGACACTTCGAGCGCCGGTGTTAGAAAGAATTATGAACA
>CAZKNG010000007.1:43471-57379 GCA_964554125.1 uncultured bacterium
CATTTCGGCAGAGAGCAGTCCAGGAAATTCAAGAAGCTCTTCGCCTCTATGCGTATAGATCATATAGAGATCACCAATGGCAGAAATTATATCCCGGAACTTGTAAGGTTCTTCAGAATGAGAGAAAAGCGTTATTGACCTTTTGACTATATGGTTTTCAAAGGTATGGATTTAAAGAGAACGGAGCTCGTATGAATGAGAAATTGAATCTAACACTTGACCGCGGCAGAAGAGAGAAGGGAGTAAACGCGCGATTAGTATATTTTCTTCTGATCGTTGCCGTTCTGTTTGGAGGGATTAATCTGGCTCTTTTTTTCTCCGGCAGCGGCGAAACTGCCTCAGGCGGGAAAACCCTCAGCGCTGACAGGCTCAAAGAACTGGCCCTTAAGCTGGAGCGGCAAAATCTGCTGCAGCCAGCGGCCCGGACATGGAAGGAGTATTTAGCCCTGTCCGGAGCTGACAGTGAAGAAAGGGCGTCCGTATGGTACAGAATAGGAAAAATATACCAGAGAGATGACGATTATGAAAGGGCTCTCAAAGCCTATTATCATTCGGAAATCTTTGGAAGTTTTGACTTTAAATCAGAACTTTCAAGAAGGACTACGGAATGTCTTGAAAGGCTCGGCATGTTCGCGGCGCTCAATGATGAACTGCGCGAGAAAACCTCTGTTTCTCAAGGCGCCGGGAAGAAAGAAGAGGTTGTGGCTGAAATAGGAAACTGGAAAATAACAAAAACTGAAATGGAAAGTCTGATCGAGGATGAAATTGAAGCTGTTTTAAGCGGCCTCGGCCCCAGCCTGTCGAAAGAACAGAAAAACAGGCAGAAAGAGGAGATGCTAAGCAACGTTCTTGAGGGTAAGAACAGAATGCAGTGGCTTCGCAACTATATCGCGGAGGAGCTTATCTATCGCAGGGCGATGGAGGAGAAGCTGTATGAAGATCCCGAATATAAAGAGATGTCACGCAGAAATGAGAGAAGATTGCTGGTGCAGAAATACCTGAGCAATAAATACGGTTCTGAGATTTCCATTGGCGAAGAGGACCTCCGTGATTATTACGAAGAGCATCGGGATGAGTTTGTCACTGACGAAGGCGGCCGGAGGTCGTTTGATCAGAGCAGACAACAGATCTACTCGAAGGTAAGAGCCCGTGAAGAGGGTTATGTTCAGAGGAAACTTGTAGAAGAATTGATGAATAAGTACGATGTTGTAATACACAGTTTAAAAATGGATAGCTTAAAGTAAGAACAGGTTTTAGTGATGGTTGAGAAAAACGGCGGAAATATAAGGTTCGTTCTGTATCTGCTTTGTGTTTCAGCAGCAGCATTTTTATATTCATGCGAAGCAGGCCGTCCCCCCGGGGAAACTGCCGATAAATATGAAATTGACCGTAATTTTACCAGGGGGCCTGTTGATTTCCGCGTCGCGGTGAGCAAAAAGGAGATTACTATCGCCGATAATCTGAAATTACTTCTTGAAACGAAGGCCGGAGATGAATATATGGCCGAGCTTCCTTCTTTCGGCGATAAGCTCGAGCAGTTCGGTATTGTCGACTACAGGACATTAGAGCCCGAGCTTGGAAAAGGTGACGAAGTGATTACAAGAAAGGTCTATAAGCTGCAGCCCTTTCTGTCCGGAGAGTACAAAATTCCTCCGATGGTTGTCGAATTCCACAGCGAAGGAGATACCGCCAGGCATTATATACGTTCCGATACAATAACTGTAAAGGTCAACTCACTTCTGCCGGAGGACAAATCGTCACTGGAAATAAAAGATATTGCCGGTCCTCTGGAACTTCCCCGGGAATTTCCATGGATCCCGGTCGCGGCGGGCATAATTCTTATTGCGGCGATACTCTCTGTGGTTGTTTTCAGATTGAAAGGGAAGAAAACGCGAACTGCTGCTCTGCCCGCGGCCCATGAGGTCGCTCTCGCGAAACTTCAGAACCTTCTCGACAGAAAACTTGCCGAGAAGAAGCTCTACCGGGAGCTTACGGTAGAAGTTTCTGATATATTGAGAGGATATATAGAAGACAGGTTCGGGCTGAAGGCACCCGAGAGAACAACGGAGGAATTTCTTGCCGAAGCCGGAAGCGGGCTTGATGTGGATAAAGAAAAGAAGGAGATGATTAAGCAGTTTCTTTTTCACTGCGATATGGTCAAATTCGCTCTTCTTCAGCCAACGGAAGAGGATGTGCAGAAGACCTTCGATTTTTGCAGGGATTTTATAAACGCCACAAAGATCAAAGAGGAGGTGAAACGGGAAGCCGCTTAGAGGGTTGCCTTACGCGATGAGATTTCTTTCTCCATGGGTTTTTCTTCTTCTGCTGATTATTCCGATCTATCTCTTTGTCAGAATAAGATATAGCAGGACGCCGAGCATAGGGTTTCCATCCCTTGCCAATATTAGAAAGGCCGGCATATCCTTAAGGCAGAGACTTTCTTTTATACCGGTATTTTTAAGGATCGCCTCTCTCATTCTGTTGATAATCGCTCTTGCAAGGCCTCAGATGGGTAGAGAGAAGATAAAGGATGTTACAAAAGGGGTGGCGATTGAGATGGTTATAGACCGTTCAGGCAGTATGGGCGCGGAGATGGAATACAGGGGGAGAAGACTAAATAGGTTGGAAGTGGTAAAGAGAGTATTCCGGGAATTTCTTATGGGTAACGGAAAAAATCTCAAGGGAAGATCAAGCGATCTTGCGGGAATGGTATCGTTTGCCAGGTACGCTGATACAATGGCTCCTCTGACACTTGGCCATGGAGCTCTCTTAAGATTTTTAGATACTGTTGATATTGTTAAGAAAAGAAGCGAGGACGGTACTGCTATCGGAGACGCCGTTGCGCTCGCGGCGGCGAGGCTTAAAACGGCTGAAGAGAATATCTCTTCCGAAGGTGATTCGGAAGGGAAGGAATATGATATAAAGAGTAAAATCATTATTCTTCTTACCGACGGACAGAATAATTTTGGCAGGAGAACACCGGTTGAAGCCGCGGATCTCGCCGCCAAATGGGGAATAAAGATATACGCGATAGGTGTAGGCGGCGAGGGGGTCAATACGGTAAAGACACTTCTCGGAAGTTTCAAGGTTCCTCAGAGCAGCCGGGTTGACATGAGTACCCTGGAGGAAATGGCTGAAAGAACAGGAGGCCTGTCCAGGCAGGCTGAGGATGAAGAATCATTAAGGAAAATATATGGTGAAATAGACAGATTGGAAAAGAGTGAGATAGAATCTGTCCGTTATGTGGATTATAGAGAATTGTTTGTACCTTTTGCAGTCGCGGCGCTGCTTCTTATTCTTCTTGAAAGAGCGCTGGCATGTACCGTTTTCAGGAGGATACCCTGATAAATTATGCATATTGGTAATGTAAAGATGCTTTCTTTTCTCTGGCTGGCTGTCCTTCCGGTTTTCTTCTACCTGTGGGCAAGGTACAGGCGGAAGAGAGCGCTCCGGCTGTTTATAGAAGCCGATCTTCTGGGAAAAATAGGCATGACTGTTATTCCGTCGAGAAGAGTGTGGAAGATGCTGCTTGTGGTTTTAAGCGTGGCATTGATTGTTTTTTCTCTCTCCCGTCCCGCCTGGAATCCCAAGCCTCAGAAAGTTGAAAGAAGGGGAAGAGATATTGTGTTCGTACTCGATGTTTCAAAGAGCATGCTGGCGGAGGATCTCGCTCCCAACAGGCTGCGCCGCGCCAAGTTTGCCATTGAAGATATGATCAAATCCCTTAAAGGGGACAGGGTGGCACTTGTTGTATTCTCGGGATCAGCGGTTCTTAAGTGTCCGTTGACCCTCGATTACGGTTTTTTCAGGCTTATGCTGGAGAGGGTGGATGTAAACAGTGTTTCGAGGGGCGGAACTATGATAGGGGATGCCGTTAGAAAGGCTCTTGAAGACGGATTTGACGACCAGGAGAAAAAATACAAAGATATCCTTTTGATTACCGACGGGGAGGACCACGATTCGTTCCCGGTCCAGGCGGCCCAGGAAGCCTCTCAACACGGAGTGCGTATTATAGCAATCGGGCTTGGTGATGAAAATCAGGGCAAGAGAATACCCGTTACAGATGAAGACGGACGGAAAACCTTTCTTAAATATAAGGGAAGAGAGGTTTGGAGCAGGCTTGACGCTACAACTTTAAGGAAAATGGCCAATGCCACCGATGGGGGTAAATATCTGAACGTGGCCACCGGCAATATTGATCTGGGAATGGTTTACAGGAAATTGATTTCCGGTGAAGAAAAACGCAAAATCGAATCAAAGACAATCAAGTTGTATGAAGAGAAATTTCAGATATTTATAGCGCTGGCGATCGCTCTTCTTATAGTTGAAATGTTTATTGCGGAAAGAAGGAGAGTTAGAGAATGAAACCCCGCAGGCTTTCAATAATATTCTGCTCAGCGGCGTTGGTTCTGGTGATTTCAACCGCCTTTTCAGAATTGTCTGCCGATACGTCAGGCAATCTGGTATCAAAGGGAAACGACAGTTTCCGTCAGGGAGATTATAAAAGTGCCGCAGCGTATTATCAGAAGGCTTCGGTGGAAAAACCCGAATCACCCGTTATTCTTTTTAATACCGGAGCGGCGCTCTACAAAGAGGGTGATTTTAAAGAAGCCAGGGAGTATTTTCAGAAGGCGGCTGAGAAGACGAGAGAACTGAACCTGGAATCGAGAGCGTGGTATAATATGGGGAATTGTTCCTTCAGGGAAGGCCAGAGACAGGCAGACAGCGATTTAGAAAAGGCGCTTGAGCACTACAAGGAAAGCGTCAGACTCTACGGGACGGCCCTTGAGAAAGACAGCACCGTAACTGACGCAGCCCTGAACATGGAAGTGGCAAGAATTGTTATAAAGGACCTTCTTGACCGCATAAAACAGCGGGAAGAAAAGAAAAAGAGGCAGCAGAAAAAGATGAGAGAGATAGTAGATTCTCTGGTTTCTCTTGCCGACAGGCAGGATAAAGCGCTTCAGCGGGACAGGGAGCTGACTTCTGAAAAATCAAAGGGAGCATCGGGCTGGAAGGACAGAGTCGGCAATCTTCAAGAGAAACAGAAAAGCATAAAAGAGGGTACGGCTGAAGTTAATGATAAATTAAAAGGAATGTTTGATAAAAAGCCTCCCTCTTCAGTTGAACAGGCCCTTTCTCATATTGATTCATCACTTGCCGGTCAGAATACAGCGGTCGAGAAACTTTCAGCCTTCGAGCCGGAAAAAGCCTCAGACGGCCAGAAAGAATCTTCCGAACAGCTAAGGAAAGCCGTAGCTGAATTGACAGACAATCAGGATAAAGAACAGAAGAAGAAAGAGCAGAGGGAAAAAGGCGATAAACAGAACAAAAAGAATAACAAACAGAAAAACCAGCAGCAGAAGAAAGAAAAAGAGAAAGAGCCGGAAAAGAAAGTGAATGAAACAGCGAAAGATATCCTGTCTGAGGAAAAAAAGAACAGAGAAAAGAGGAAACGGCAATCCGGATCGGGCTACAGGGATGTCGATAAGGACTGGTAGATGAAATGCATTTTTTGATTAATAAAATACGCGGGAATAAAACAGGACAGCCTGCGGCCGCGGCTATATCTTTTGCTGTATTCCTTGTTGTAATATTTTTCGTTAATCCCCCTGTTTTTTCTTCAGATAGAATAATTGCCCGTATGAGGGCGGAATCAAAAAATGTCTATGTCGGCGGGACATTCGTCATGCAGATAACAATTATGGGTTCTACAGACGCCGAGCGGCCTGACCTTTCGAATCTCGAAGGGTTCGAGGTGGAATTTGCGGGCGGTTCTAACAACAGCAGCCAGTCTGTCTCGATTGTAAACGGCAATTTCAGCAGAACGGTTAAAAAAGAGTACGTGTTTTCATACAGGTTAACCCCCTTAGAATCCGGAGTTCTAAGGATCCCCTCCGTTGAAGTCGAAGTTGAAGGCAGGAATCTCAAGACTAACTCGTTGACGGTTAACGTCAGAGAACCTGAGGAAACAGAAAATTTCAAGCTGAGGCTGCGGTTGTCAAAAGAGAGCTGTTTCGTAGGGGAGCCGGTTATCCTTTCTGTCGTATGGTATCTGCGCGAGGATGTTAACAGTTTCAATGTTACTGCGCCTTTGTTGCAATCCTCCGAGTTTGATATCGAGAAGCCGGAAGTGAAGCTTGATAAAAGGAAGAAATATTTCAGAGTACCGATCGGGGGCAGGGAATTTATTGCTCTTAAGGGAGAGGGAACACTTGAAGGCGAAAGATACGCGACACTTGAATTCGAAATGGCTCTCATCCCTAAGAAGGCCGGACTTTTCAGTATACCCAGGTTTATTGTCTCGTGTGAGGTTGGCGGCGGATTTGGAAGAGACGATTTCTTTGATGACTTCTTCTCCCGGCATTCAATTACTCGTGAAAGACAGAGGAAATATGTTGTCCCTTCTAACAGTCCCTCTCTCACCGTTAAAGAACTTCCTAAAGAGGGCAGGCCTGCTGATTTCAGCGGATATGTGGGTGAGTACAAAATCTCCGCCGCGGCAAATCCTACTGAAGTAGATGTGGGAGATCCTGTAACATTAAAAATAACCCTTGAAGGATCTGATTTTATGGATAATATCGATTTACCCCCGCTCGGCGAGATAGACGAATTTTCAGATAATTTCAAGATACCAGCCGAGAGAGCCTCGGGTGTTATAAAAGACGCCAAGAAGATATTCACACAGACAATAAGGGCGAAAAGTCATAAAGTGACCCGTGTTCCACCTGTCAGGATTGTTTCATTCGACACGGCTGAGGAAAGATATATAACGGTTGAATCGAAGCCGATACCTCTTACAGTTAATCCTACCAGAACAGTTACGGCAAGTGATGCTGAGGGTCTGAAGCGGGCTCAGGAAGGTTCAGCTCTGGAGCACTGGAGAGATGGTATCGCCTATAATTATAAGGGCGAAGATCTGGCGGTGAGGGCGGACTACGGGTTCAGATCATTAATGTCACACAGGTGGAGCATGCTTCTTCTTGGGATTCCGCCCGTCCTTTTCGTGATACTCCTGACCGGGAATCTCATATCAAAGAAGAGAAAGTCAGATCCGATAGCAAGACGGGCGAGGAGGGCAGCTAGAATATTAAAAAAGAAACTCAGTTCTATCGCGAAAGATGATAATTTGAGCCGTGAAGTTGCCTGCGGCAGTATTCTGGAAGCTTTAAAGGAATATCTGGGGAATAAACTCCGGCGTGAGGGTTCAGCTCTTACCTCTGGAGAGGTAGAGAAAGAGCTTGAGAGAAGAGGGATAAACCGTGAGCTTATCGAACCGTTAACAGAGATTATTCAGGTATGTGAGCATGGAAGATACGCGGGGGTAAATACCGCCGCGGAGAATGATATTCTGATGCTGACAGGCAGGATGGATAAAATAATTTCGAGGATTGACAAAGAATTATGATATTTCCGGCTGAAAAAATAAGTATTGATATTAGAGATTTCCTGAGAGCAGCAGGAGCGGTTCTTATTCTGGCTGCCGTGTTTATGATTATTCCCCTTTCCCATTGCGGGGCGGTGCTATCCAGTGAAGAATTGCAGAATGATCTCGAAGCTGCCCAGGAAGCCTTTCAGAACGGCCTCGAGCATGAAGAGTCAAATCCTCAGGCAGCCAGGGATTATTTTAGAAGTTCGATCCTTCATTACAGGAGAATGATAGATGAAGGGGGAGTTAGAAACGGCAAGATATACTATAATATCGGAAACGCCTATTTCAGGCTGAATGATCTGGGAAGAGCCATCTTAAATTACAAACGGTCAGCTCTTTATATTCCGAATGATGATAATCTGACGCGGAATCTCAAATACGCCCGGAGCAGAAGAAAGAACAAAATAGAAGAGAAAGAGAGGGAGAGAGTATTAAAAACCCTTTTCTTTCTTCATTATGATCTGCCCTATAGTGTGAGGTTTATTGTTTTTTCCGTATTTTTTGCCCTGGTATGGCTAGCGGCTTCAGTATACATTTTTGTCAGAAGCGGGAAACTTAAAATTGTGATTGTTCTTTTTGCCGTCCTCTGCGGGGCATTTTTTACTTCTCTTATGATTGAGAAAATCAATTTTACCACGAGTCCTGAAGGTGTTATTATCGTTGACGACACTGTCGCGCGAAAGGGAGACGCGGAGACTTACCAGCCGAGTTTCACTGATCCGCTGAGCGCGGGAACGGAGTTTGAGTTAATAGAGGATAGGGGAAGGTGGTGGCAGATAGAACTTGTAAATGGTGAGAGGTGCTGGATAGAATCGAACGCGGGCGAGACGGTAATAGAATAAGCTGATGTCTTGCCGGAAACTTTTTTAAAAAAGAGGTCTAAAATGAAAAGGGTTTTTGGTGTACTGACTGTTTTAATGGTGTTTATATCAGGCTTTGCCTTAGGGGGTTATACAAAAGATGCCGGCGAGGGTTTAACTGAAGAGCTGATTAACGAACTCGAAAGCTCGTTTGTGCTTAATCCCCGAACGCGGGCTCTTATAAACGCGGTTTCTAACAATGATTTAAAAGAGCTTACATTTAACAGAGAGTTTCACAGCAGACATGATGATCTTTTTAGTGACAGGTTAGAGACAAAGGGGATTACCGATCAGAAAAGCAGCGGAAGATGTTGGCTCTTTGCCGGATTTAACGTCATGCGTCCGGCGGTAATGGAAAAATACAACCTGTCCGGATTTGAATTTTCAGAGAACTATCTGTTTTTCTTCGACAAGCTTGAAAAGGCAAATACCTTCCTCGAAGCTGTAATAGAATCAAGGGGAAAGGATATAGATGACAGGGAGCTTCAAACTCTTCTAAAGAAACCGGTTCCGGACGGAGGTTGGTGGAACTATGTGGTAAATCTGATTGAGAAGTACGGAGCGGTTCCAAAATCGGTAATGCCGGAAACTAAGAATACAAGTAATACGAGAAGAATGAACGGACAGCTTAACAGAATGGCCAGATCTTTTGCCGCCCGGATAAGAGGATCCGCCTCGGAGGGTTTAACTGAGGATGAATTGAGAGAGCAAAAGACAGAGATGCTGAAGAAGGTATACAGACTGCTTGTTTTGAATATGGGAATGCCTCCGGATAAGTTTACGTGGCGGGTAGAGAACAAGGATCAGGAGATATTTGAAAAAGAGTACACACCTCTTTCTTTTTACAGGGAAGCTGTTGAAGTGGATTTAAAGGAATATATTTGCCTGCTCGATCATCCCGCCCACGAGTATAACAAACTTTACAGGATACGTTACTGCAGGAATATGTCTGATCTTTCTGATATGGAATTTATCAATCTTAAGATAGGCAGGTTGAAAGAGTATGCGCTGAAGGCGGTTCTGAGCGATGAGCCGGTGTGGTTCGCGGCGGATGTTGGTAAAGCCAACGATACGGATAACGGTATTCTCGCGTCCGGAGCTTATGATGAAACCTCTCTGCTCGGAACGGGGGCGGGGATGACAAAGGCAGAACGCGTAAAATACCGTGAAAGCATTCCCGGCCATGCCATGGTATTTATCGGTGTAGATTTAAATGAAGATTTGCCGGAGAAATGGCTTGTGGAGAATTCATGGGGGACGGATATTGGAAACGACGGTCTATGGACGATGTATGACGAGTGGTTTGATAAATACGTCTATTCGGTAATAGTCCGGAAGAGTCATGTGCCCGGCGATCTTCTTA
Source organism: uncultured bacterium (assembly GCA_964554125.1). Taxonomy (GTDB): domain Bacteria; phylum Krumholzibacteriota; class Krumholzibacteriia; order Krumholzibacteriales; family WJIX01; genus JAGHBT01. Next base: position 53,127 of record CAZKNG010000007.1, read on the forward strand.
AGATCCTCGATACAGAGCCCGAGATCCTCCCGGCCTGGGACCCTATGCGCGGAGCTTTTGATTGATGACGATTAATGGAGCTATGCAATGAAGAACTGCCCCTTTTGCCAGGAACAGAGGGTTCTTCTCGAAAATGACCTCGCATACGCGATTTTTGATAAGTATCCTGTCTCTACCGGGCATATTCTTGTAATTCCCAGGAGGCACCACGAGACTATCTTTGAATCAAAAGAGGATGAGATAACAGCCATTTTTTCTCTCCTCCGCAGGGTAAGGGATTATCTGGCTTCAAAGTACGATCCCGACGGTTATAATATAGGAATTAATATCGGAAGAGCTGCCGGGCAGTCGATAAAACACCTCCATATGCATGTGATACCGCGCTACAGGGGTGACAGGAGGATCGCGAAAGGCGGTGTGCGCGGAGTCATCCCTGACAAGCAGTCGTATTGATTCTTTTCTCTCCGTAACATAGGATAAGTCATTGAGGTGTGTTATTAGAGCGGTCAGTGTATTTTACATTACCTTATATGAAAAAGGGGATAATACGGGTTGACAATTTGCGGAGGTTTTTGATATAATCACATATGTGGAGTTTGAATAAACTCTAAAAAGAAACTAACAAGATTCCTAAGGGAGGGAACTTGATGAAGAATAAGGATAAGAAAGACAGGAATTATTCAAAACCTGAAGTCAAAAAGCATGATAATCTGAAAGATATCACACTTCTTTCTTTTACACCGCCAGAGACGACTTACGATTTTGATAAAGAATAACTAAACATTATTGAACTTAAATAAGTTTAGATGAAAGTTTAAGTAAGGGTAAGTTGTCCAATGCATTCTTTTAAGAGATCTTTTTTTTAAAAGTAGGGGATTTGTTTTGTTCAAAATCAGCGATAAGGTTGTCTTCAGAAAGGTCGAAAACAAGATTGTTCTCATAAACCTCGAAAACGGTTATTATTATTCACTTAATAAAATGGGTGGATTTATATTTAACTCTATCCGGGACGGCAGGCATACTTCCAATATTTTGAATGACATCAAGAGAGATTTTGATGTTTCAGAAAGCAAGGCCGAGGATGATTTTAACAGTTTCATAGAAGAACTCAAAGAAGAGGCAATCCTTTATTCTGTTTAGAGCGGCCGTAATTTGATGATAGAGAGGTTAATTGCAGTTTCACACTGACATCAGAATAAACAGGTTTTCCGTTCGTGTGGAATCCGATGACGAAAGGATCATCAAGTCTTTATCAAAATGGATAGATTACGGTATTCTAAAAGTCCACAGAGATAAAGTGATCGATAAAAGAATATTCCCAAAGATAAGATTCCATTCCGGTTCTATCCCTGAAGAACTGGCCGAGCCGGATTCAGCCCATCTAACAGCTTCTTTTGAAGATATAGATTTTTATTCCTATGAGGATTACACCCTTCTTGTTATAGGCGGGAGTTCTATCATAAAGGTCGAGAAAGAAAGTCCTTCAGCAACCGGATATGTATCCAGGCTTCATCTGGAGTCGCCGTGGATACTGTGCCACAGAATAGTTTATCTTCCGGTCCTGGAGATCCTCAGAAATGAAGGGGTTTATTATATTCACGCCGGGTGCGTCACGAAAGGCGGCAAGTCTGTTCTGCTATGCGGCGGGAGCGGAGGAGGGAAATCGACATTAACCTACGCGCTGAGTCTATCGGGTTTTTCCTATATGTCGGATGACGCCGTATTTATTGAGAATAACGGCGGCTCAATAGAATTATTCTCATTCCCGGAGAGGTTGAAGTTAAGCGCGAGAAGCTGCTCCTTCTTCCCCGGGTTTGAAAAATATACCGATATTGCAGGTAAAGCGGAAATTCCGGTCGAAGAGACAGAGATAGAAAGCATTGCCGTTAGGGGTAATCCCCACGCTCTGGTTTTTCCGGAGATATCAAATGCTCCGGAAAGCAGGCTTCTTGATTTTTCCAAAGATGAAGCCTTTTTACGGTTAATCAGGCAGAGTATTTCACTTACCTGTAATGACGGTATCGAAGAACACCTTGATCTGCTTAAGGGACTGACTGAAAAGTCATTGTGCCGCAGGCTTGAGTTTGGAAGGGACTTTTCCCGTCTGCCGGGACTCTTTAGCGACGGTCTTTTTGAACGGTCTTGATATTTAATAAAAAAGTGGTTGTATGGTTCTTAGTAATGACATAATGTGCCGTCTTTACGCGTCTGCCTGAATGCCAGATTGAAGCAGATAATACTTACAGGCAGAAGTATCACAATAAAAACAATAAGTGAATACACTTCGGTATGAAGCTGTGACAGGGAATACCCCTGCAGCAGGGCGAGCCTTATTCCCCTCAGCGAATGTGTTATCGGGAGAAGTTGCGCTAGTTTCTGGCACCATTCGGGAAGGACTGTTATGGGGTAGAAGACCCCTCCCAGAAATCGCGATAAATGGTAGAAGAGCCAGTTAACGGGGGTTCCCTTTTTAAAGACAAGTATAAAGCTTCCGGAGAGAATCCCCAGAGAACTGAACGCCAGTATTGTAAGAAGCAGCATTACAATAGCGGCAAAATAATCCGGATTGCCGAGATCCGATTCAAAGAAAGCAAATCCGAAGATGAGGTATGCTATAACGTGTATCGAAGCGAACAGAAAGTTCCACAGTGTCTGGAATATAAGAATCGTAGTGAATCTGGTTCTTGTTACGAGAACCGCCTCCAGCGTGCCTGTCAGCTGGGCGTTGCGTATAGAGCTGGAAAAGCCGTCCAGCCCGACATTAAGATAGCTCGAAAATGCTGTTCCAATTAGAACGAACGAGAAATAGTTTCCTCCGTATGGCTGCAGCTGGGTTGAAACGGCGGGATCTATGAGTTTAGAGAGAAAGTAATATACGAGAAGACTTAGCCAGATGCTTGACAGCTTGAAAAGAAAATTAAGTTTGTAGCTTATCATAGTGATGAATTCCTTCTTCATCACGGCAAGCGCTTTCCTCAGGATAATTATAGCTCGGGTTTGTATAAGGTTACTTTTTGATTTCACCGTTTGTCCCCACCTTATTATTTGCCAGAAGGAGATTGAATGTCTCTTCGAAGGGCAGTTCTCCGCTGACACCTTTTTCCTTCTTAACTGAAGAACTGATCTCTTCGAGCGTGCCTTTGATGACAGCTTTTCCCTTATTCAGCACAAGAATTCTCTGACAGAGATTCTTGATGTCACTGACCCGGTTTGTGGTGATAATTATTGTTTTGTTTTCCTCTTTTGCAAAGCTTTTGATCAGTGATCTGAGTTTAAACGCCGAGCCGGGGTCCAGCCCCCTTGTAGGTTCGTCCATAAAGATAACCTCCGGGTCGGCGAGGAGAGAACGCGCTATGGCCATTTTTTGTTTCATGCCTGATGAATAATTAAGAAAGCGCTTATCTGAGGAATCCTCCAGTTCGAAACGTTCTAAGAGCTCGTTAATTCTCCGTTTTGCCTTCTCCGGAGGTACCTCAAGAAGATCAGCGAAAAAATTCAGGTTCTGCCTGCCCGTCAATCTCCAGAAGAAGCTCCTCTCCTCGCTGATGCAGTAGCCGATCTTTTTCAGGACTTCTCTTCTTTCCTTAGCGACATCGTGGCCGTAAACAAAAGCTTTTCCTTTGGTCGGGGTTGTAAGGGTACACATGATTTTTAGGGTAGTGGTTTTGCCCGCTCCGTTAGGTCCTATAATCCCGAATATTTCGCCCTCCCGGACAGAGAATCCGATATTATCCAGTATGAGTTTTTTCTCGCGGATGAATTGAAATTTAAAGATCGATTTTATAGGAAGTGGTACGGGGTAATATTTTGTTATATTTTCACACCGTACAATGATTTTGCCGATCTCCGAATTGTTTGAAAAGTCAGACATATTGTTTATGTTTCCCTTCCCTTATGGGCGGCTGCTGATCCTGATTCATATCAATTTGAGAGTCTAATCTTTTTTCGCTGAAAATTCCACCTTTAACAAAGAAACCCATAAGGCCTGAGAATATCAATACTTTAACCAGAAGGTATACCTTTTTGATAAATGTGCCCGATTTACCTTTTTTCTTACGCAAAATCGAGTAATAAAAATTTTCGTGAAGCATATTCCTGTCGGGGAATACAAGACGGCAGAGATATTCTAAACGGTGTTTTACGCCGCCGGTAAGCATAAAGTTGATCACGATTTCGTGGATGTTTTTAAAAGGGGTCCAATTCCAGACAAGCCCTCTCGGATAAAATGTGGGCAAAGCGAATTTTTTCAAAAC
>CAZKNG010000008.1:0-1401 GCA_964554125.1 uncultured bacterium
GGAGTGGGAATACTCGGCAAGGTATATAAATGGTACCGATATCTCGTCCGGAGCCCATCACAGCGGATATGACCTGCATACCGCGGTAGATGATTGCGCCTGGTATATAAATAATTCAGGGTCATCAACGCATCCGGTCGGCCAGCTTCTGCCCAACAGTCTTGGTGCAAAAGATATGAGCGGCAATGTATGGGAATGGTGCTGGGACTGGTACGGGAGTTATACGGACCTCTTCCAGGATAACCCGCGCGGGCCGGAAAGCGGGTATAACCGCGTTATCCGGGGAGGGTGCTGCCTGAGCACGGCCGAATACTGCCGGACCGCGGTTCGCGATCTGCACGACCCTGATTATCCGGATGCCTGTCTGGGTTTTCGCGTCTGCCGCGGCAATATTTAACACCCTTTCTTTTAAGTTACGATCTGATTTTCCCCGTCTGTTTTTCTGTATCTACACTTATAAAGCAATGTAAATGTCAAAGCGTTTCCTGCCGGCGGTTCGGCAAATAATTTTCTGATGATTTAAAACAGGCAAATTATCAAAAAAGCACTTTACATTTATTGAGCGTAACCATATATTGCTAAACCCGGTTATATTGGCCGGGTTTTTAGTTGTGACAAGTAGCAGACTTATTGATATTTTCTGATTTATCTGTTGAGATGAAATGATATCTTAATTATTTGTTTTACGGATGGTGGATTTTATTGCTTTTTATTAGAGGAATCGAAAGGTTTTTACTTGACATAAAACCTCTGAGAAAATATCATTGATTGATTAAGCCTTTTTTAAGGGTGGAGTACGCCCTTTGCTGGCGTAGCTCAAAGGTAGAGCAACTGATTTGTAATCAGTAGGTTGGGGGTTCAATTCCCTTCGCCAGCTCCAGCTAATTGCAAGACCGGATAAAAACAGCTTAGAAATAAATTTGCTGTAGAACACTGGAAGGATAGCTGAAAGTGAAATTTTTTAGCTGTTCTGCCGGTCTTTTTGTTGAGGTAAGTTGGGGAGGTTCCCGAGTGGTCAAAGGGAACAGACTGTAAATCTGTCGGCGAAGCCTTCGGAGGTTCGAATCCTCCCCTCCCCACCAGGCTAATGCTCGTTATTCCCGAAGGATTAACGATGATTCGGGTTTAAAGAGCGGGAATAGCTCAGTTGGTAGAGCGTCAGCCTTCCAAGCTGAGGGTCGCGGGTTCGAGCCCCGTTTCCCGCTCCAGTTTTAATTGTTGTGGGTTATACATTGCCCACGTAGCTCAGGAGGAAGAGCACGTCCTTGGTAAGGACGAGGTCACCGGTTCAAATCCGGTCGTGGGCTTAGAGAACATTATGTTTTTGAGCAGGAGGAAATACTCCAATGGCTAAGGAGAAATTTGAAAGGACCAAGCCGCATTTAAATGTAGGGACAATTG
>CAZKNG010000008.1:1501-56873 GCA_964554125.1 uncultured bacterium
TTCGTGAAGGCGGAAGAACCGTCGGAGCTGGTGTTGTAACTGAAATTATTGAGTAGTAATTTTTATATAAAAGGTGTAGCGAAAAATGAGACAGAATGTAACTATGGCTTGCACGGAGTGCAAGAATAGGAATTACCAGACAACAAAGAACAGGCGTCTGCATCCTGACAGATTAGAACAGAAGAAATACTGCAGGTTTTGCGGTAAGCACACGCTGCACAAACAAACGAGGTAGCGGGCGGCGAATGGTTCCAGGCAGCCGGAGAAGATACGCTGACGTTTACGGGGGTGGCGGCATAGCTGAAATACAGCTGAGCAGCTTGCTCGTTCTGTCAGAGAAAAGGCCGTTTTGTTGATCTACCACGGAGGTTGTAATGATAGAAAAAATCGGAAATTTTTTCAGAGAAGTAAAAGTGGAAATGAAGAAAGTAACGTGGCCTTCTCGTGACGAACTGAAAGAATCCACAAAACTGGTAATTATTGCTTCCTTTGTAGTAACTGTTTTCATCGGTGTGGTTGATAACATACTTTCGTTTATTATCAGATATCTGCTGGGATGGTAATTAAGTTCAATTAGATTTTGAGGAAAAAATAATGGGCGAAGAGATTTCAAAAAATAAGACAGAAGAAGAAATAGCTGATAAGGAAAATAAAAATAGCGTTTCTGATCAGGAGAATCATCCGGAAGAGAAGGGGGCTGAGGTTTCTTCAGATAACGCCGCGTCAGACGGGTCTGAAGAGGGGGGTGAAGGCAAGGACGGCCAGAATATTAAAAAGACCGAAGATGATGACCAATATAAAAATATGAAATGGTATGTCGTTCACACCTATTCCGGCCGCGAAAAGAAGGTGCGCGATTCAATAGAAAGAATCGCTAAAAATTCCGGTTTGGATGATAAGTTCGGGAATATACTTGTAGCAACTGAAGAAGTGGCGGAGATGAAGAAGGGTAAGAAGAAGGTGAGAGAACGCAAACTCTTTCCCAGCTATATAGTGATCCAGATGGAAATGAGCAATGAAACATGGAATCTTGTAGAGAATGTTACGGGAGTTACACATTTTGTGGGGGGGAGAGAGAAACCCCTGCCCATTCCCAAAAAGGATGTGGACAGAATACTGGGCAGGATGGAGAAGAGAGAAGGGATTATTCCCGAAGTTCCTTTCACATTAGGTGAGCACGTTAATGTTGTCGATGGACCGTTTTCCGAGTTTACAGGTATTGTTGATGAAATCAGCCCGGAACGGGGCAAATTGAAGGTCCTGGTCAGTATTTTTGGGAGAGAAACACCGGTTGAGCTTGATTTTCTTCAGGTAAAGCCGCTGTAAGTCACAGAATTTCTCTGAGAATAAGGAATTTCAGATTGAGGAGAGTTGCGACCAATGGCTAAAAAATCAAAAAAGAAGATTCTAAAGGTTATTAAACTTCAGATTCCCGGCGGGAAGGCCACACCGGCTCCTCCTGTTGGACCGGCACTGGGGCAGCTGCAGGTAAGTTCGATGGATTTCTGCAAACAGTTTAACTCGGCGACTGAGAAGATGGTCGGGAGCATTGTTCCTGTAGAGATAACTGTTTATGCTGATAAGAGTTTCACTTTTGAGACCAAATCGCCGCCGGCATCGGAATTCTTGAGAAAAGCGGCAAAAATCGCCAAGGGTTCGGGGGAACCGAACAAGGAGAAAGTAGCGAAAATATCATTGGCCCAGGTAGAAGAGATAGCAAAAGAAAAAATGAAGGATTTAAATGCCTATAATCTCGAAGCTGCTGTAAAGATAGTAAAAGGCAGCGCCAGGAGTATGGGAATAGTTGTTGAAAATTAGGTTTTTAAGACAGAAAGTGATTGTAAGATGAAGCACGGCAAAAGATATGTGGACAACCGGAAAGAGATAGATCCAGCAAAAGAATATCCTCTGGATGAAGCTGTGGAACTCATTAAGAGTCAGAAGCCGGCGAATTTTGATGAAGGGCTTGAATTTTCAGCCAGGCTCGGAGTCAATCCCAAGCATGCCGATCAGCAGGTCAGGGGAACGGTGATGCTTCCTCACGGTACGGGCAGGAAAGTAAGAGTTCTGGTTTTTGCCCAGGGGGACAAGGAACGCGAAGCTCTTGAAGCCGGAGCCGATTACGCGGGTTTTGACGAGTATATTGAGAAGATAAATGATGGATGGTTTGAGTTTGACGTTGCCATCGCCACCCCCGATATGATGAGTGAAGTTGGCAAGCTGGGCCGCTTTCTGGGTCCCAGAGGACTGATGCCGAATCCAAAAGCGGGGACAGTATCGTCCGATGTGACAAAGGCGGTCACTGAGGCAAAGGCGGGAAAGCTGGAATACCGTGTTGACAAAAACGGTAATATCCATGTTCAGGTGGGGAAGATCTCTTTCGAGAAGGAGAAACTCGCTGATAATATAAGAGCGATAGTGAAAGAGCTGCTTAGAGCCAAGCCTTCCGCCGCTAAAGGGAGATATTTCTTAAATATTTATATCTCAAGAACCATGGGTCCTTCCATTAAACTTGATAGAACATCAATAGTAGATATAGCGAGATAAAGGGAAAGGAGTATATCTGATGGTGCAGCAGGCCAAAATAGACAGAGTTGATGAGCTCGTAGAGCTCTTGAAAGGAGCCAAGAGTGTTATATTGAACGACTATAAGGGGTTGGATGTTGCCGCTATTTCGAAGCTCAGGCGAGAATGCTATGAAAATAATATCACTTTCAGGGTTATCAAGAATACCCTGGCTCTAAGAGCGTTCGACAGTATGGGTATAGAGGGCATGAATGAATTTCTCTCGGGACCGACAGCTTTTGCTGTCAGCGACGAGGAAGAGGTCCTTCCCGCTCAGATTTTAAAGAAATTTGCCGATGAACATGAATTACCCCGTTTTAAGGGGGCTTTGGTAAACGGCCGTATTCTTGGAGAAAAAAAGACGGCCGCGTTTGCGTCACTTCCGGGCAAAACCGAACTTCAGACGAAACTGGTTGGGACACTTCAGAATCCGGTGCGAGGTCTTATTAACTGCCTCGATGCTTCCCGTCGGAATCTTGTATATGTTCTCCATGCCATTTCAGAAAAGAAGGGAGCGGCATAAAGCCCGGGCTGTAAGATAAAACAAGTTTTTTGATAACTTTGAAATAATCTGGAAAGAGAGGTAAGAATGTCTGCCGATAAGAAGGAAGAGAAAAAGAAGAAAGAGGAAGTAAAAGAGGAGAAAACTGAGAAGAAAGACGCCAAGAAAGAGGAAACCAAAAAGAAAGAGACTAAGAAGAAAGAGAAAAAGACCGAAAAAGAGGAAAAGAAGGAAGATAAGAAAGAGGAAAAGAAAGAGGAGAAGAAGGAAGATAAATCTGAAGAGAAGGAAAGTGTAGAGCCTGAATCCGCCAATGTTAAGAAGATAGTGGATATGGTAAAAGAACTGACTGTAATGGAGCTTTCGGAACTGGTAGAAGTCCTAGAAGATCTCTTTGGTGTCAGCGCTTCTGCTCCCGTAGCTATGATGGCTGGAGGCGCCGCGGGCGCTCAGGCCGGCGGAGAGGAAGAGGAGCAGACTGAATTTGACGTGGTTCTGAAAGATGTGGGAAGCCAGAAAATTCAGGTAATTAAGGTTATCCGGTCGATTACAGACCTTGGTCTTATTGAAGCTAAGAAACTTGTTGAATCCGCTCCGGTGCCTGTAAAAGAGGGTGTCGACAAGGATGAAGCGGATGAGCTTAAATCGAAGATAGAAGAAGTTGGAGCTACTGTAGAACTTAAGTAATTTACTTATTTGGTTGATGTTGAATATAAGACCAAAGAAAGGGAAGGGCCGTTTCGCATGATTAAAATGTCTAAGCGAATCGATTACAGAAAAACTCCCAAAGTGATGGGGCTTCCCCATTTGTTGGATTTGCAACTATCGTCTTACGACACATTTCTCCAGCCGAAAGTTTCGAAGGAGAAAAGGAAAGACGTTGGTTTGGAGTCGGTTTTTAAATCGATATTTCCCATTGTATCATCGAGGGGTAATTTTTCACTGGAGTATCTTGGTTATACCGTAGGTGAGCCGAAATATTCAGTTGAGGAATGCAGGGACCGGGATCTCACTTACGCGGTTCCGCTGAAGGCTTCTCTGCGTCTTGTTATAATGGAAAAGGGTGGCGACAAGGAGGCTATAAAAGACATTATACAGAGTGATGTCTATCTTGGTGAAATTCCTCTTATTACAGATAAAGGCACCTTTATCATAAATGGCGCGGAAAGGGTAATTGTCAGTCAGCTGCACCGTTCTCCAGGAGCGGTTTTCAGCGACAAATACCACGCTAACGGGAAAAGACTCTTCAGCGCCAGGATAATTCCATACCGGGGATCATGGGTGCAATTCGCGATAGATGTTAATGACGTAATGTACGTTTACATCGACCGCCGCCGTAAAATGCCCGTGACGATACTTCTCAAAGCGATGGGATTTGAGCCGGACAGCGCTATCATAAAGCTTTTCCACAAAAAAGAGATTTATAAATTATCATCGAGAAAGAACAAGAAAGATAATGCTCTGATAGATAGAGCTGTCGCGGAAGATATTGTGGATCCCGAAACAGGCGAAATAATCATCGAGTGCGGCAAATTGATTACTGAAGAGATTCTTGAATCGATGAAAGAGAGAAAGATCACGAAGCTTGTCCTTGTAAAGAAGAAGAAGGGGCTTGACAGTGATGTTATTCTCAAAACTCTCGCCAAGGATAAGACCTCGAACAGCGAAGAGGCTTTGAAGCGTATCTACAATTTGCTGCGGCCGGGGAATCCGCCAAGTCTTGAAACGGCCAAAGCTCTTCTGCAGAGGTTGTTTTTCAATCCAAAACGATACGATCTGGCGAGGGTGGGGCGGTATAAGATAAATAAGCGCCTTGGTATAGATGTTCCGATTGAAACAACGACATTAACGCCCAAAGACTTTATTGCCGTTGTAGCGAACCTTATCAATCTAAAAGAAACAGACGGCCCGGTTGATGATATTGACCATCTGGGCAACAGGCGTGTCAGATCTATAGGAGAGCTTCTCTCCAATCAGTTTTCAATAGGTCTTTCCAGGATGGCCAGAATAATCCGTGAGAGAATGACTATTCAGGAATCAGACAACCCGACACCCTATGATCTGGTTAACGCGAGGACTGTCAGCGCCGTGATACAATCCTTTTTCGGAAGCAGTCAGCTTTCGCAATTTATGGATCAGACCAATCCCATAGCCGAACTGACTCACAAACGGCGCCTTTCAGCGCTTGGTCCAGGCGGATTGACACGGGAAAGAGCCGGATTTGAAGTCAGAGATGTGCATTTTACGCATTACGGCCGCCTGTGCCCCATTGAAACACCGGAGGGACCTAACATAGGTTTGATTACGTCGCTTGCGTCTTTCGGCCACCTCAATGAATTCGGCTTTCTGGAAACACCTTATTTGAAAGTGAAGAACGGTGTTGTAACTGATGAAGTAGAGATGTTATCCGCTGATATGGAAGATGACACGATAATAGCGCATGGAAGTTCACCGGTTGATAAAAACAGGAAGTTTACTTCTGATAAGGTGATGGCAAGAAGTAAGGGCGATTTCGTACTTGTTGACCCTAAGGATATCAACTATATCGATATCTCAACGAATCAGCTTGTTGGTATATCAGCCGCTCTTATACCTTTCCTCGAACATGATGATGCCAACAGAGCTTTAATGGGATGCAATATGCAGCGTCAGGCTGTCCCCCTTCTGAAACCTGAAGCCCCTTTAGTAGGGACAGGTCTGGAAGGTAAAGCCGCTTACGATTCCGGAGTTCTCGCTATTGCCAGGAGAAGCGGTACGGTAAAGAATGTTTCCGCTGACAGAATACAGATTTCTTACAATGTCGACAGCAGTGACAGCGATCTGGATGATTTCTCTGGATTCGGCGGAATTGACGAGTACAGACTGGTAAAATACAAACGCTCAAACCAGGATACCTGTATTAACCAGAAGCCGATAGTAAATGTCGGTGATAAGGTAAAGAAAGGTGATGTAATAGCCGATGCTTCAGCTTCTGTTAAAGGTGATCTGGCTATTGGAAGGAATCTGCTTGTAGCTTTTATGCCCTGGCGCGGATACAACTACGAAGATGCGATCGCCATCAGCGAGAGGCTTGTGAAGGAAGACGTGTTGACCTCTATTCATGTCGAAGAGTATGAATTGCAGGTACGGGACACTAAAGCCGGCAAGGAAGAGATCACAAGGGAACTTCCGAATGTGGGAGAGGACTCATTGTCCAACCTCGATGAAGACGGAATAATAATGGTAGGGGCACGTGTTAAAGCGGGTGATATTCTTGTCGGAAAGGTTACCCCGAAGGGTGAAACCGAACTTACTCCCGAAGAGAGACTGCTTAAAGCGATATTCGGAGAAAAAGCGGGAGATGTGCGGGACGCTTCCCTCAAGGCCGGAACCGGCATGGACGGGATAGTGATCGACGTCAAACTGTTTTCCAGGAAAGAACGTGACGATAGGGCAAAGAATCAGGAAAAGAAAGAGATCAAGGCCCTTGAGAAGAAGTTCCAGGAGAATAAGGAGTTCGTAAAAAGCAAAAGAAAAGAAAGATTGAAAAAGTTAATGCTCGGAGAGACAACCGAGAAGCTGATTCATTCTGAAACCGGCGAGATACAGGCAAAAGCTGGAAGGAAGATCACGGAAAAATTACTCGATACCATAGATGTTGATTACCTGCACTGGGGACTGCCTATAGTGAAGAATTCAAAGGTTGATGAAAAGATTCAATCTTTGATGGAGACGGCCGCGAGAGCTATTGACGGGATAGATGTGAAATATGAAAAAGAGGTTGAAAGAATAAAACGCGGCGACGAACTCCCACCCGGGGTAAACAAACTTGTTAAAGTTTACGTTGCACGGAAGAGAAAAATAGCCGTTGGTGACAAGATTTCCGGACGGCACGGAAACAAAGGGGTTATTTCTACAATAGTACCCGAAGAAGATATGCCTTACATGGAAGACGGCACGCCGGTTGATATCTTGCTGAATCCGCTGGGAGTGCCGAGCAGGATGAATGTCGGGCAGATTCTTGAGACACATCTCGGCTGGGCCACGCAGAAACAGGGAGCGAGAGCTACAACTCCGGTGTTTAACGGAGCTACAGTTACCGAAATTAAAGAGGCATTGAAGGAATCCGGATTGCCCGAGGATGGAAAGGCTGTTCTCTACGACGGCAGATCGGGAGAAGTTTTCGATAACAAGGTTACAGTCGGATATATTTATATGATGAAACTCTCACACCTTGTTGATGACAAGATTCACGCGAGGTCTATCGGGCCTTATTCACTCGTTTCACAGCAGCCGCTTGGAGGCAAGGCTCAGTTCGGCGGTCAGAGATTTGGTGAGATGGAGGTATGGGCTCTTGAAGCTTACGGAGCCGCCTATTGCCTTCAGGAAATATTAACTGTCAAATCCGATGATGTAAGCGGAAGAAGCAAAGTATATGAATCTATCGTAAAGGGTGGAACCGCGCCCGAACCGGGTTTGCCTGAATCGTTTAGTGTGCTGTTAAAAGAACTTCAGAGTTTGTGTCTGGATGTAAGTCTTGGAAGGGAATAAAGAGTTGGAGGTTTCCTTTGTATACTACCTTTTTTGATAAAAATCGAAATCACCCCGGCGGAATAGACGCTATGGGGATCAAGCTGGCTTCACCGGAAGCTATTCGTTCATGGAGTTACGGAGAAGTCTTAAAACCCGAAACCATTAACTATCGTTCTTTCAAACCGGAGAAGGACGGACTTTTCTGCGAGAGAATATTCGGCCCCGTCAAAGACTGGGAATGTGCCTGCGGTAAATATAAACGGATTCGTTACAGAGGGGTTATTTGTGACAGATGCGGCGTGGAAGTGACCCATTCGAAGGTGCGGAGAGAGCGTATGGGGCATATCGAACTTGCCGTTCCCGTTGCTCATATATGGTTTCTGAAAGGGATACCGAGCCGCATAGGATATATGCTGGGGATTTCAATCCGCAACCTTGAAAGAATATTGTACTATGAATCCAGAGTTGTCATAGACCCCGGTGAATCAGGGCTTGAACATAAGCAGCTTATAGATGATGAAACATATTATGAGCTTGTTGAAAAAGAGGTAGAATTTACAGCCAAGATGGGTGGAATGGCTATAAGGGAACTTCTCGCGCAGGTGGATATTGAAGAGGAATCAATTAACCTCAGGGCACAGGCGAAAGTCGAAACCTCGATGCAGCGTAAGAAGAAAGTGCTCAAGAGACTTAGGGTGATGGAAGCCTTTCTCGGCAGTCCCAATAAAGCTGAGTGGATGATACTTGAAACTATCCCGGTACTGCCGCCGGATCTGCGCCCGCTCGTTCCCCTGGAAGGGGGAAGGTTCGCCACATCTGATCTGAACGATTTATACAGAAGGGTTATTAACCGGAACAACCGGCTAAAGAAGCTCATTGAGATACGGGCCCCCGAAGTAATATTGAGAAATGAAAAGAGAATGCTTCAGGAAGCTGTTGATGCTTTGTTCGATAACGGAAGGCGTTCCCGCCCGGTAAGAGGTCACGGGAACAGACCGCTCAAGAGTTTAAGTGATATGCTTAAAGGTAAAAAGGGCCGTTTCCGTCAAAACCTGCTGGGCAAGCGGGTGGATTATTCCGGGCGTTCGGTGATTGTAGTAGGTCCGGAGCTCGAAATGCACCAGTGCGGTATTCCAAAATCAATGGCTCTGGAATTATTCAAGCCTTTTATCATACGTAAGCTTGAAGAAAAGGGTTATGTACAGACAGTAAAGAGCGCCAAGAAACTTGTCGAGAGGGAAAGGCCTGAAGTCTGGGATATACTCGAAGAAATAATAAAGGATCATCCCGTTTTGCTCAACAGGGCTCCGACTCTGCACAAATTGGGAGTTCAGGGATTTCATCCGACCCTTATTGAGGGTAAGGCTATACAGATACATCCCCTTGTATGCGCCGCTTTCAACGCGGACTTTGACGGCGACCAGATGGCTGTTCACGTGCCTCTGTCACTCGAGGCGCAGCTTGAAGCGAGAACATTGATGCTGTCGTCGAATAATATTATGTCTCCCGCAAACGGCGGGGCTTTAGCTACGCCTTCACAGGATATGGTGCTTGGTTCGTACTATCTGTCAGCCTCCAAAGAAGGTGTAAAAGGGGAAGGTAAAATCTTTTTCTCTCCCCGTGAAGCGATTATGGCGAAAGATATGGGGGTTGTTGATATTCACGCTCTTATTAAAGTGAGGATTAACGGGGAGCTGCTCGAAACAACCGTTGGCCGGCTGATTTTTAACAGCATTGTGCCCGAAGGTCTTGGATTCGTTAATGATCTTCTCGATAAATCCACTTTGAATAAACTGATCGCGAAAAGTTACAAGATGATTGGAAATTACGCCACGGTACAGTTCCTTGAGAGGCTTAAGGAAACCGGGTTTAATTACGCGACAAAAGCCGGGATAACATTCGGCGTCGATGATATTGTGGTGCCTCCTAAGAAATCGGATATGATTCAACGTGCCGAAAAAGAGATCGAAAAGATTTTAAAGCAGTATTCGAACGGTGTTATTACTGACGGAGAACGTTATAACAAGGTAATTGATATCTGGACTCACACTACTAACGAAGTAGCCGAGAGAATGGATGACGCGCTGAGTGAAGATAAGGGAGGGTTCAATCCCATATATATGATGGCAAATTCAGGGTCGAGAGGAAGTAAGGACCAGATACGTCAGCTAGCCGGAATGCGCGGTTTGATGGCCAAGCCTCAGAAGACGATTACAGGAGGAATAGGTGAAATTATTGAAATGCCTATTACCGCTAACTTTAAAGAGGGTCTGTCGGTGCTTCAGTACTTTATCTCCACTCACGGAGCCAGAAAAGGACTTGCTGACACCGCTCTTAAGACAGCCGACGCGGGTTATCTCACGCGGCGTCTTGTCGATGTTGCTCAGGATGTGATTATAACTGAATATGACTGCGGCACAATAAGAGGGATCAACGCGAGCGCGCTTAAAGAGGGCGAGGAGGTTATTGAATCTCTAAGTGACAGGATTCTTGGCCGTGTGGCAATAGATGATGTTGTAGATCCGCATAGCGGAGAAGTTCTGGCTGAAGCAAATAGTCTTATAGATGAAGATACAGCGGATGAAATCGAAGAGCGGGGAGTTTTGACCGTCAAGATAAGATCTGTGTTGACATGTGAGGCCGAGAGAGGAACATGCGCTCTCTGCTACGGGAGTAATATAGCCAGCGGCAAAATGGTTGATCTTGGCGAGGCGGTAGGTGTTGTCGCCGCGCAGAGTATTGGAGAGCCCGGCACTCAGCTTACATTGAGGACATTTCACGTTGGAGGAACGGCAAGCAGAATCGCCGAAACTACTCAAAAAACCTGTTCTCATGAAGGGTATGTAAAATTCAATAGAATAAAATATGTAGAGGACCGGAACAAGGAAACAAAGATAACCGGCCGAAAAGGTGAAGTTGTTATACTAAGCAACAAGAAGGACAGGGTAAAAGCGCGTTTTGGCGTTCCCTATGGAGCAATCCTGAAAATCAATGAAGGTGACAAGGTTAAGAAGGGACAGATTGCCTATGAATGGGATCCCTATTCGAATGTTATTATCTCCCATAAAGGCGGGAAATTGCGTTTTCGTGGTATTGTCGAGGGTGTCACACTGAATGAAAAACTTGATGATAAAACTGGCCTCAGACAGAGGATAATTGAAGAAGACCGCGATAAGAAAATGCATCCTCACATTGAAATGCTCGATAATAAGGGTAAAATAATCGGCAACTTCATTATTCCTACCGGAGCCAGGCTGGTTGTTCATGACGGTGACGACGTTCTTCCCGGAGATGTAATATGCAGGATTCCAAAGGAAATAACGAAAACACACGATATTACGGGAGGCTTGCCCAGGGTGGCGCAGCTTTTTGAAGTACGTAAACCGAAAGCGGCGGCGATAGTTTCGGAGATAGACGGAAATGTTAAATTTGGAGCTGTCTCTAAGGGTATCCGTAAGATTGTGGTAGAAAATGAAAGTGGTGATAAAAGGACCTATTCTGTCGCTCAGGGGAAACATCTAAGGGTCTATGAAGGTGATACTATAGAAGCTGGAGACAACCTTACCGAAGGTCCGGTTAATCCATTTGACATTTTGAATATCAAAGGGGTTAATGCCGTTCAGGAATACCTTGTGAATGAGATACAGGAAGTATACAGGCTGCAGGGTGTTCATATAAATGACAAACATATCGAAGTTATTGTCAGCCAGATGCTTCAGAAGGTTCTGGTCGAAGATCCGGGCTCTACCGATTTCCTCGAAGGTGACGTGGTCAGCAAAAAGATATTTGAAAAAGAAAACGAGAAAGCCCGGAAGGGAAAAGGAACGCCGGCCACATTCAAGCCGCTGCTGCTTGGTATAACAAAGGCGTCTTTGAGCACCGACAGTTATATTTCGGCGGCGAGCTTCCAGGAAACAACGAGGGTTCTTACCGACGCGGCCACACAGGGTAAGGTCGATAAGTTGCATGGACTCAAGGAAAATGTTGTAATGGGCCACTTGATACCTGCCGGGACCGGAATGCGTAAGTATAAAAACATCGAGCTCGTAGAAGATGTAACTGAGCAGGAGATTATGGAAAGAGATTTTACCGAAGAGGAATTGTCCGAAATGATTGATGATATGAAGGAGGGGGCTTCTTAAGGAAATCACGGGGGGATCATCCCGGCGCAATGTTATAAATTTATTACAATTAATGACTTGACAAGAACTTTACTAATTGATAAATTTACTCTTCTGCATCCTTTGTTTTTGTGGTTGTTACCGGGGTGTAGGTTTTATAAATGACTTGATCTAAAGAGGTGTTAAGTGCCTACAATTAATCAGCTTGTAAGAAAAGGCAGAAAAAAGATAAAGAAGAAAACGGGAGCGCGCGCGCTGCAGTCATGCCCCCAGAAAAGGGGTGTCTGCACGCGAGTTTATACTTCCACACCAAAGAAACCGAATTCTGCCATTAGAAAGGTCGCGAGAGTAAGGTTAACGAATAATATGGAAGTAACCGCTTATATTCCGGGTGAAGGACACAATCTGCAGGAGCATTCCATTGTGCTCGTCCGTGGCGGACGTGTAAAGGATTTGCCCGGTGTCAGATATCATATTGTCAGAGGAAGTCTTGATACTGAGGGAGTTGAAGGCAGAAAAGCCAGCCGCTCCAAATATGGTGTAAGAAGACCAAAAGAATAGGCCTTACTTCGTAAAGGAGAATGAATAGATGCCTCGTAAAGGAAGAATAACAAAAAGAGAAATTCAACCTGAAGAAAAATATAATGATGTTGTTTTGGCAAGATTTGTAAATTACGTGATGGTTGACGGGAAGAAGAGCGCCGCGGAAGAGGCTGTGTATGGGGCATTGGAAATCATAGAGTCAAAAACCGGCAAGGACGGCCTGGAAGTTTTCAAGAAGGCTCTGGATAACGTAAAGCCCATGCTCGAAGTAAAGTCGAGACGTGTAGGCGGAGCAACATACCAGGTCCCTGTCGAAGTGAAACATGACAGAAAACTGGCACTTGCAATGCGTTGGATCATTGGGTTTGCCAGGATGAGATCCGGTCATTCGATGTCCGATATGTTGGCGTCAGAAATCATTCTTGATTACAACAAGGAAGGTCCCGCGGTCAAGAAGCGCAACGATACTCATAGAATGGCTGAAGCCAACAAGGCGTTTGCGCATTATAAGTGGTAAAATGCCCGGTGCTATTTTTATGGCTGGATTGGAATAAAGGTTTTTCTGGGATGTAGGGTGGAGTCCATAAAGGTGTCCGAAATTATTTACGGATGTCAGTGGAGGTAGGGAATAAATAAATGTCTAGATTGCTAGTTTTTTGTAGCACTATAGAATATCTAGGGATAAGCTAGCCCTTCAACCTTTTCGGTTGGGGGATTGGTTGTCCCGATACCGGAGAGGTTCTCTTTTGAGAAAGTATTCTCTAAATAAGACTCGGAACATCGGACTGGCCGCGCACATAGACGCGGGTAAGACGACGGTTACCGAAAGAATGCTGTATTACACCGGAAAAGTAACACGGATGGGTGAAGTGCATCAGGGAAGCGCGGTAATGGACTGGATGGACCAGGAAAAGGAAAGAGGTATTACAATCACCTCCGCCGCTACTACCTGCTTCTGGAATGATAACAGAATAAATATTATCGATACCCCCGGACACGTTGATTTTACCGCTGAAGTTGAGAGAAGTTTCAGGGTAATAGACGGCCTGATTGTGCTTTTCTGCGCCGTCGGCGGAGTGGAACCGCAGTCTGAGACGGTCTGGAGACAGGCTGACAGATATAATATTCCGCGAATCGCCTTCGTCAATAAAATGGACAGGGCCGGAGCGAGTTTCAATGATACAGTAAAAATGATGAGGAAAAAGTTTGATGTCGGCATTTGCCCGGTAACGATTCCCATTTCTTCGGGGGAGGAGTTCAGGGGAATGGTCGACCTTGTTAAAATGAAAGCCTTTTACTACGACGAGAACAGCCTCGGCGCTAAATATACAGAAACAGAGATACCTGAAGAACTGATCGGCGAGTCTCTTCAGGCACGGGAAGAACTGCTGGGGGAATTGTCGGATTTCAGTGATGACATCCTGCATCATGTTGTTGACGGAGCTGATGTTTCCGAAGAGGTAATAAAAGAAGCGTTGAGAGAAGCCGTACTTGATATTAAAATGGTCCCCGTTTTATGTGGTTCAGCTTTCAAGAATAAGGGGATCCAGATTCTTCTCAATGCTGTGACCGATTATTTACCAACTCCGCTGGAAGTGCCATCTGTTTCCGGGGTAAATCCCTTCACAGGAAAAGAGGAAACCAGAGAGGCCTCAGAAGAAGATCCTTTTTCAGCAATAGTATTCAAAGTCACGAGGGATCCTTTTGTCGGCAAGCTCCATTATATAAGAGTTTACAGCGGCCAATTAGAGGCCGGCACGAATCTTATAAATGCTACTAATAAAAAGAAGGAGCGTTTCACGAGAGCTCTTATTATGCACGCTGATTCCCGGGAAGATGTAAAGAAGCTGTACGCCGGTGATATTGCTGCGGTTATAGGACTGAAGCAATCAAGCACGGGAGACACGCTATGTGATACGAAACACCCGATTAAAATGAGTGTGATGAATTTTCCTAAACCTGTCATATCTGTCGCGATTGAACCCCAGACCAAGGCTGAAGAAGAAAAATTATCCAACGCTTTGAGGGCATTGAGTGATGAAGATCCCACCTTCCAGGTAAATGTCGATAAAGAAACAAGACAGACAGTTATCTCGGGAATGGGGGAGCTTCACTTAGAGGTACTGGTAGAGCGTATGCTGAGGGAATTCAAGGTCAAGGCAAATGTGGGGCGACCTCACGTTGCTTATCGTGAAACAATAACAAAAGCGGTCAAAGCGGAAGGCAAATTTATCAAGCAAAGCGGCGGGAAAGGCCAGTACGGACATGTCGTGGTTGAAATTGCTCCCACGCCGGGAGAAGGGTTCAAGTTTGTTAACAAGATCAGGGGCGGGGATGTACCAAAATCATTTATACCATATGTTGAGCAGGGAGCTAAAGAAGCGCTGAATGCCGGTCCCGTAAACGGTGCTCCCGTAATCGATGTCGAAGTAACTCTGGTTGACGGTTCATATCATGAAGTTGATTCTTCGGAGCTTGCATTTCGTATCGCCGGCAACAAAGCTGTTGTCCAGGGGATTAGAAAAGCCGGACCGGTTTTACTCGAACCCATAATGAACATTGAAATTGTTCTTCCCATTGATTATGTTGGTGATGTAATAAAAGATATTACCGTTAGAAGAGGTAAAATAGAAGGGATGTTCCATAGAAAGAGCGGCCAGGTGATTTCAGCGGTAGTACCGCTTTCTGATATGTTTGGATACGCAACAGGGTTGAGATCCCTGACTCAGGGGAGAGCCGTTCACACAATGGAATTTTCTCATTATGAAGTTGTGCCCGAGGAATTGATGATGCAAATTCAGGGCAGACTGAGAGGATTGGCGTAGTAAAGGAGAACTGAGTATGGCTAAGGAGAAATTTGAAAGGACCAAGCCGCATTTAAATGTAGGGACAATTGGGCATGTTGATCATGGCAAGACGACGCTTACAGCAGCTATGACGAAGCATCTGGCGACCAAGGGTTGGGCGGATTTCATTCCGTTTGACGAGATAGACAAGGCGCCGGAGGAGAGAGACAGGGGCATAACGATAGCCACGGCGCATGTTGAATACCAGACGGAGAACAGGCATTACGCGCATGTTGATTGTCCCGGTCACGCGGATTACATCAAGAATATGATAACGGGCGCGGCGCAGATGGACGGGGCTATAGTGGTAGTGAGTGCGGCGGACGGGCCTATGCCTCAGACGAGGGAGCATATACTTCTGGCGCGGCAGGTTAATGTGCCTGCGCTTCTGGTATTTATGAACAAGACGGACATGGTTGATGATCCTGAGCTTATAGAGCTTGTGGAGCTTGAGGTGAGGGAGCTTCTGGACGAGTATGAATTTCCGGGGGATGAGATACCGATAATAAAGGGCAGTGCGCTTAAGGCTCTTGAGAGCGATGACGCGGATTCGGAAGAGGTCAAGTGTATATGGGAGCTTATGGATGCGCTGGACAGTTATATACCCGAGCCTGAGAGGGATCTGGACAAGCCGTTTTTGATGCCGGTTGAGGATGTATTTTCGATAACGGGAAGAGGTACGGTAGGAACGGGAAGGATAGAGCGCGGGATAGTAAATGTGGGAGAGAATGTGGAGATAGTGGGGATAAGGGACACGCAGAAGACGGTGGTGACGGGAGTGGAGATGTTCAGGAAGCTTCTCGATGAGGGTAGAGCCGGAGACAATGTAGGCTTGCTGCTGAGGGGGATAAACAAGAAGGATCTGCTTCGGGGAATGGTAGCTGCGAAGCCCGGTTCGATAACGCCTCATAAGAAGTTCAAGTGTAAGGTATATGTATTGAAGAAGGAAGAGGGCGGAAGACACACGCCGTTTTTTGAAGGATACAGGCCGCAGTTTTATTTTCGCACGACAGATGTAACGGGAGTAGCAACTCTGCCGGAAGGCACGGAGATGGTAATGCCGGGTGATGATGTTGAGCTGACGGTAGAGCTGATAAGCCCGATAGCGATGGAGAAGGAATTGCGGTTTGCTATTCGTGAAGGCGGAAGAACCGTCGGAGCTGGTGTTGTAACTGAAATTATTGAGTAACTGAGAATATCGGAGGTTGTCCGGTGGAAGGACAAAAAATAAGAATTCGATTAAAGGCTTACGAGCACACGATGCTTGATCGTAGTGCGGGAGAAATTGTAAGAACTGCTCGAAGGACAGGGGCCGGGGTCGCTGGGCCTATACCGCTTCCAACAAAGAGAAGTGTTTATACTGTACTTAGATCGCCTCATGTTAATAAGAAGTCGAGAGAGCAGTTTGAAATAAGAGTTCATAAAAGATTGATTTGGATTACTGATGTTACACCAAAGGCTGTTGACGCTTTGCAAAAGCTTGATCTCCCAGCGGGTGTGGATATCGAAATCAAAGTCTAATGTGGAGGACCAGATGTTAGGGCTGATTGGAAAGAAAATTGGAATGAGTCAGGTATTTGGGGAGAATGGTGAAGCCGTTCCGGTATCGGTTATAAATGCCGGCCCGTGTCCGGTTGTCTGCAAGAAAACCGAAGATAAACACGGGTATAACGCGATTCAACTGGCCTTCGAGCCTATCAGACCGGTTAAATCGAATCTTCCTGAGCTTGGATATTTTCGCAAGGCAAACCTTCCCCCATATAAATACCTTCAGGAGTTCCGTGTTGACAACCCGGATGATTATGAAGTTGGGGATTTGGTCAATGTTGGTATATTTGAAGGGATCGAAAAGGTCGATGTGTCGGGAAAATCAAAGGGAAAAGGTTTCCAGGGAGTAATGAAGAGATACGGATTTCACGGTGGAAGAAAAACTCACGGCGGAAGAGGCCCCAGGTCTCCGGGTTCGGTGGGAATGGCCGCTTATCCGGGTAAAGTGATAAAGGGAAAGAAACTTCCAGGCAGAATGGGAAATGAAAAAGAGCATATAAGGAACATGCAAGTTGTCAATGTGGATGCTGAGAATAATCTGTTGTTGGTAAAAGGATCCGTTCCGGGCGCGAGGAATAATGTGCTCAGAATAACAGTACAGAAATAAACATAAAAGGGTTGGAATAATGGCAAGTGCTAAGGTTTATAATTTTGATGGAGAATTAAAAGGGAATATGGATTTGCCGGAATCTCTTTTTAAAGCTGATGTCGACAAATCAGTTTTGTACGATGTAATCCGTGCTTATATGGCTAACAGGCGCAGCGGAACGGCCCAGGCGAAAAGCCGCGGAGAGGTTCGGTTCAGTAAAGCCAAACCGTACAGGCAGAAAGGAACCGGAAGGGCGAGAGCCGGCAAGAGATCTTCACCTATATGGAAGGGCGGGGGTGTGGTTTTCGGTCCGAGAAAAAGAGACTACAGGACCGATGTTCCCAGAAAGGTAAGAAGGAAGGCTCTAAAGAGTGTTCTTTCTGACAAGTCCAATGACGATTGTGTCGTAGTAGTTGAGAATTTTTCGATGGAGAAGCCGAAGACAAAGGATTTTGTTCAATTTCTCCAGTCCGCCGGGCTGAATGGTAAGAAGATACTTTTTGCTATTGACCGGTTTGATGAAAATATTCACAAGTCCGTAAGGAATATCCAGGGAGTTGAGTTTATACTGGGACGTAACCTTAACGCCTATGAAATACTCAAGGCGGATGTTCTCCTTCTGACCAAGGAATCCCTTTCCTCTCTTGAGGAGGTGTTTGTGTAATATGGTAAATATCAACAAAGTAATTTTCAAGCCTGTTATAACGGAGAGAGCTACGAATCTTAAGGAGAAAAGCAACAAGTTCGTCTTTGAGGTCGATCCAAGAGCTAACAAGAAGCAGATAAAAGAAGCCGTGGAAAGTGTATTTAAAGTAAAAGTCAAGAAAGTAAACACGAGTGTTCTGCGAGGCAAGATGAAGACTACCTTCAGAAAAGCGGGACGTTTTACAGGAAAACGCCCCGACAGAAAGAAAGCGATAGTTTCACTTGCCAAAGGCGACACAATTGATATATTTGATGAGGTATAACTCAATAATTAAAAAGGAATTAAGAAAGAAATAGATCAAATTGAATTCATAGAGAAGGAATTTTAGAGCATGGCTATCAAAAAATACAAACCCACTACTTCGTCACAGAGATATAAAACTGTAACAGATTATTCCGGGCTGAGTAAAAAAGCTCCCGAGAAATCGCTGTTGGAACCCATGAAGAGCAAAGGCGGAAGGAACAATAACGGGCGGATCACAATGCGGCGCCGGGGTGGCGGGCACAAACGCAGGTACAGGAAAATAGATTTTAAGAGAGATAAATATGGAATACCGGCAAGGGTGGCCTCTATCGAGTACGATCCGAACCGTTCATCATTTATATCCCTTTTAAATTACGCGGACGGAGAAAAACGCTATATTCTGACTCCGAGCGGGATAAAGGTTGGGGACAATCTTGTTTCCGGAGAAGACGCGGAGATTCATATCGGAAACGCCTTGCCGCTCGAAAAGATACCAACCGGTATTTTCGTGCACAATATCGAACTCACAATCGGTAAGGGCGGACAGATAGCTCGCAGCGCCGGATCTTATGCTCAATTGATGGCAAAAGAGGGGGGAAAAGTGCTGCTCCGCATGCCAAGTGGTGAAATAAGGAAGGTTCGAAAAGAATGTTACGCCACTATAGGGCAGATTAGTAATATAGATCACGACAATGTCAAAATAGGTAAAGCCGGCAGGTCCAGATGGCTCGGACGTCGTCCTAAAGTTCGCGGTGTAGTGATGAATCCAATCGATCATCCGCTGGGCGGAGGCGAAGGGAGAACCAGCGGGGGACGTCATCCCGTAAGCCCATGGGGTCAACCTACGAAGGGCTACAAAACCAGAAAGAAGAAGAAATCAGACAAGGATATTGTTTATAGAAGGAAAAAGAAGAGATAGGAATAAAGGCAGAAAAAGATAATTTGCATCCTATTTATTATGGTGCGAAGAGGCTGGAGGAGATAAATGTCAAGATCGTTGAAGAAGGGTCCTTACATAGACCCGAAGCTGCTCAGAAAAATTGAGAAAATGGATGAAATGGGTGACAGAAAAGTCATTAGAACCTGGGCCCGGAGATCTACGATTTCCCCGGAATTCGTGGGACATACCTTCGCTGTCCATAATGGGAACAAGTTTATACCGGTTTTTGTTACTGAAAATATGGTAGGACATAAACTCGGAGAATTTTCGAAAACCAGAATATTCAGGAAGCATACGACTAAAGCTCAGAAGGAAGCAAGGGCGAAGACTCTTTAATATTGATGGAGGTAGTAGACGATGGAAGCACGCGCTATAGCGCGGGGAGTTAGGGTTTCAACAAGAAAGACAAGGCTTGTTGTGGACCTTGTGCGCGGTAAATCTGTAGAAAACGCGCTGCAGATACTGGAATATACAGGGAAAAAAGCGGCGAAGATTGTTCAGAAAACGATTCTTTCAGCCATGCACAATCTCGGCGAAAAATCAGATCACCCAATAGAACCAGCGGATATGCGGATAGAACAGATTTTTGTCGATGAAGGCAGGACGATGTACAGGATCAGGCCGAGAGCTCAGGGAAGGGCATACAGGATTCGTAAAAGAAGCAGTCATATTACAGTTATTATCAGTGATGAAGTTGGCCGCGAGAAATTGAAAACAGCCGGAAAAGGTAAATAAGGAGGATATTTTGGGTCAGAAAGTTAATCCCATCGGTATGAGGTTAGGTATCAATCGGACGTGGGATTCAAGATGGTTTGCTAACAAGAACTACGCAGCTTGGCTTGAAGAGGATATTGTAATAAGGCGTTATCTCAGGAAGCGTTTGGCGAGAGCGGGTGTTTCAAGCATAATTATAGAACGCCAGAGCGGTAAAATAAGAATATCTATTCACACGGCAAGACCCGGAATGGTAATTGGTAGAAAGGGATCTGAAGTTGATTTCTTAAGCGAGGAGCTTGCTCACCTTACAGACAAAGAAATAAATCTTGATATTAAAGAAGTTAAGAGACCGGAGATGGACGCGCGTTTAGTGGCTGAACATATAGCCGAACAACTCGCTATGAGGGTTTCATTTCGCCGGGCGATGAAAAAGGCGATTGGATCAGCTATGCGAATGGGGGCTGAAGGTATAAAAATTACATGTGCCGGACGTCTGGGCGGCGCGGAGATGTCCAGGGTTGAAAATTATATGGAAGGTAAAGTCCCGCTTCACACATTACGGGCGAATATCGATTACGCTAATGCTATATCATATACCACTTACGGCAAAATAGGTGTAAAGGTATGGATTTATAAAGGAGAGCTTTTCTCGAAAGATTTCAAAGAGGAATTATCCAAAGAAGCTATGGAGGAGTCTTCACGCAGATAATAGGTAGAGAGGTTACAGTTTATGTTAATGCCAAAAAGAACAAAGTTTAGAAAGCAGCAGAGATCCAGGATGAGGGGTTTGGCCCACAGGGGTTGTAAAATCAACTTCGGCGAATACGCTCTGCAGGCCGAATCTCCGTACTGGCTGACCGGACGCCAGATAGAATCCGCGAGAGTTGCTATTATGCGTTATATACAAAGAGGAGGGAAACTCTGGGTTAGAGTGTTTCCCGATAAACCGGTTACGATAAAACCGGCCGAGACAAGAATGGGTAAGGGAAAAGGAACGCCGGAATATTGGGTGTGTGTAGTAAAACCAGGGCGTATAATCTTCGAGCTCGAGGGCGTTTCCCGGGAAGTAGCCAGAGAGGCCATGAGGCTTGCTTCTTCTAAACTACCTATTAAAACAAAATTCGTACGCAGGATTCCGACCGGGAAGGTTCCGGGATAAATTGCAGCAACCGCGGTTTGATTTGCTGAGAGCAGGATGGTTTATAATATGAAAGCAGTAGAATTAAGAGAGATGATGCTGGAGGAATTGAGAGGGAGAGAGTTGGAGCTGATTGAAGAGCTGATTCAATATAAACTTCAGTTGTCTATCAAAAGGATGGATAATCCTTTGAAGGTTAGAGAGACGAAACGGGAATTGGCAAGAGTGAAAACAATAATCAATGAGAAGATAAGGGAAGGGAAATCCAGTTCGGATGCCTGATCGATTCTCTGCTTGAATCTTTCATTTGTGAGGAGACAAGATGACGGAAAGAAAAACCAGAAAGACCTTAGTGGGAAAAGTTCTAAGTGACAGTATGGACAAAACGATAACTGTTTCCATTGAGAGACAGCTGCTTCACGAAAAATATAAAAAATATATAAAGAAGAGGTCGAAGATCTGGGTTCATGATGAAGAAGGAATGTGTAGTGTAGGGGATCAGGTAAAGGTTGTTTCAACGAGACCACTCAGCAAGCTTAAGAGATGGCGAGTTGTTGAAATTGTTGAGAAAGCTCAGTAGGAGAAAACAGTAATGATTATGATGCAGACAAATTTAGCTGTTGCTGATAATTCAGGAGCCAAGAGGGTAAGGTGTATTAAGGTTCTGGGGGGGTCGAGGAGGAGGTACGCGTCTATTGGTGATATCATCAGTGCTTCTGTTAAAGTGGCAGTGCCTGGAGGTGGAGTAAAAAAAGGTGAAGTAGTAAAATGTGTCATTGTACGTACAAAGAAGGAAGTCAGGCGTACGGACGGCAGTTACATACGTTTTGATCAGAACGCGGCCGTTATTATAAATGAGATTAAGGAACCCGTGGGCACAAGGATATTCGGGCCTGTAGCGAGAGAGCTCAGAGAAAAGAACTTTATGAAGATAATATCTCTTGCTCCGGAAGTTGTGTAGTGAATGAAAGTGGAATTACGATGAGAATAAAAAAGGATGACAGAGTTAAGGTGATAGCTGGAAACTCGAAAGGGGTTGAGGGTAGAGTTCTGAAGGTGTTTCCCAAATCCCGGCGCCTTGTTGTCGAGAAGGTCAATATGATTATGAGGCATACAAGACAGACCAGCCAGCAGGATCAGGGAGGTATCATTGAAAAGGAAGCACCTATTGATGCTTCAAATGTGATGTTGATTTGTCCGAAGTGTGGCGAATTAACGCGTACATCAAATGTAAAGTTATCCGATGGACCTACAGTTAGAAAATGCGGGAAATGCGGAGAAACGTTGAGTGATGAAGTATAATATTTATTCAAATAACAATTGGCATTGTAATTATTGGTTTAGATGGTGAGAAAAAATGGCTGCTACTAAAGATTTAGCTAACATAGAAAAAGTATATAGGGATAAAGTTGTTCAGCAACTTATCAAGAAATTCGATTACGGCAATGTCTTTGAGGTGCCCAGACTGAAGAAAATAGTATTAAATATGGGGCTCGGCAGTGCTAAGGATGACCCTAAAATACTCGATTCAGCGGTGTCCGATCTGGCCGCGATAACCGGTCAGAGACCCTTAATAACTAAGGCAAAGACCTCTGTCGCTGGATTCAACATCCGCGCCGGAGCACAAATTGGCTGTAAGGTTACTCTTCGCAGAGACAGGATGTATGAATTCTTCGACAGATTGGTAAATGTTGCTATACCGCGTATCAGAGATTTCAGAGGATTAAATCCGAAAAGTTTTGACGGAAGGGGAAATTATTCCTTTGGAGTTGAAGAGCAGGTTGTTTTCCCTGAAATCGACTACGATAACGTCAGTGAAGTAAGAGGGATGGATATTACCATTGTAACTTCCGCAAAGACTGACGAAGAGGCTAAAGAACTTATAACGTTGCTGGGAATGCCGTTACGTAAAGATTGATTAAAGGAGAGATGATTCGTGGCTAGAAAAAGCTTGATTGCTAAGGCTAAGAGAGAACAGAAATTCAAAGTACGGGAATATAACAGATGCAGCAGGTGCGGAAGATCGAGGGGATATATGCGTAAATTTGGCATCTGCCGTATTTGTTTCCGAGAACTTGCTCTTGAAGGGAAAATCCCCGGAGTTGTAAAAGCGAGTTGGTAGATTAAAGAATCTTTTACATGAGGTGAAACCAAGATGATGACTGATCCAATTGCCGACATGCTGACCCGCATGAGAAACGCGTACAGAATAGGGATGAAACATGTCGATATTCCCGCTTCTAAAATTAAAGCGGAGATTGCTAAAGTATTGCTTACAGACGGATTCATAAAGGATATCAAATATTATGATGATGGGCTGCAGGGTGTAATAAGAATATATCTTAAATATACCGAGGATGATAAAAGTGTTATAGAAAAGATTGAACGCGTCAGTCTTCCGAGCCGCAGGGTGTATGTAGGTAAAGATAATATCCCCAGAGTTATGGGTGGATTGGGAACTGCCATAATATCCACTTCGAGAGGAGTTATGACAGGTAGAAAATGTCGTTCCGAGGGTATCGGAGGCGAAGTTTTATGCCATGTCTGGTAATTTATGCCGCGGAGCTGCCCGGAAAGCTGCCGGATAGTTTTATTATAGATTTATATTACGGAGGTTAAAAAGGATATGTCACGAATTGGAAAAAGCCCGGTACCGGTTCCGTCCGGTGTAAATATCGATATCAAAGGGGGTTATGTTAAAGTTAAAGGTCCCAAAGGGGAGCTGGAGCAGTCTTTCAGTAAAGATATGAAAATCGAGCTGAAAGATGATGAAATTATTGTCTCAAGACCCTCAGAATCGAAAAGACATAAATCTCTGCACGGATTAACCAGATCCCTTATAGCGAATATGGTTAAAGGGGTTCACGAGGGGTTTATAAAAGAACTGGAAATCCGGGGGATCGAATATAAGGTCAAGCAAAAAGGTAAATCTCTTGAGTTTAATCTCGGTTACTCTCATTCGATAAACTTTCCAATAATAGATGGAATTGAAGTGGAAATCGATGAAAAGAAGATCAAGGTAAAGGGGATAGATAAGCAAAAAGTTGGAGAAGTTGCCGCGGAAATGCGCGCTCTTCGTCCACCGGAACCATATAAAGGGAAAGGTATCAGATACGTTGATGAAATAGTAAAACGTAAAGCTGGTAAAGCGGCCGTCGGCACAGGATTTTAATTGAATGTTTAAGGATTGACGGAACACGAGAGAAGATAATTACGCAGGAGCTGCATCTTTTCCGGAACAGGAGCATGAGACAGTGAGAAATGAGAACAAAGAAAAGAGAAGAGCCAGAAAGAAGAGGCATAACAGGTACAAACACAAGGTGTTTGGTACTTCCGAAAGACCCCGTCTTTCGGTTTATCGGAGCCTTAATCATATATACGCTCAGATAATTGATGATGTTGAGGGCAATACTATAGCTTCAGCGTCAAGCCTGAAAATTGAATTGCCTCCCGAATCTGAATCTGCAGGGAAAGATGAAAAGAAGGAAGGCAAGGATAAGAAAAAGGCTCAGAAGAAACCGGCGACTCTGAAAATGCGTCGTTCTAAAGCTGTCGGCAGAGCCATAGCTGATAAAGCTCTAAAGAAGGATATTAAGAAAGTCTCATTTGATAGAGGAGGTTTTCTTTATCACGGCAGAATTGCCGCGTTCGCAGATGAAGCCAGAAAAAATGGTCTAGAATTTTAATCTAAATAGCTCAGGGGAACAGGATGTTTACCCATGGGGGTGTATTAGTTGGATAATAAGAAAAGAAGACAAAAAGGAAGAAATCGTCAGAAGGATGCCGCGGGACCGGAATATATTGAACAGACTATTCATATAAACCGTGTTTCCAAAGTTGTAAAGGGCGGCCGTAACTTTAGTTTCAACGCGCTTGTCGCGGTTGGCGACGGTATGGGAAAAGTTGGTATCGGTTTTGGAAAAGCCAATGAGATAAGCGATACAATACGGAAGGCGAATGAGGATGCCAGGAAGAATATGATCAGACTCCCTCTTAAGGATGGAACTATTCCGTATAAGGTTACGGGTTGTTTCGGAGCTTCGAGGGTGTTAATGAAACCCGCCTCCCCCGGTACCGGTGTGATCGCAGGCGGAGGGGTAAGATCGGTGCTCGAGGTTGCCGGTGTAGAGAATATACTCACGAAATCGATAGGTTCGAATAACCCCTATAATATGGTTAAGGCTACTATGGAAGGGTTGAGAAGACTGGAAAGCGCGAAAGATGTCGCGCGGAGGAGAGGTCTGTCGATCAGTCAGCTATTTGATCTGGAAGAAGATGATAAAAAGAATAAGAAGCAGGAAACAGAAGAGCAGAAACCTGCCGCGGAGTGATAGATAATCAATATCTATCAGCGGTTGGGTTACCGTAGGATATCCCTGATAGTGAGGAAAGCAATGGCGAAAAAATTAAAAGTTACACAGATAAAAAGTATAATCGGATCCCAGGAAAAGAAGCATAAAAGAACTATGCGTGCTTTAGGATTCAGAAGGAACTACAGGACATTATATAAGAATGACTCGCCTGAAATAAACGGGATGTTGAGAAAGGTTTCGCACCTGGTCCAGTGGGAAGAGATCGACGAGAAAGATATTCCTGTGAGCAGGAAATCTTCAGTTGGGATCACAGCTGTTAAAGGTAAGGGAAAAGGGGCCGGGAAGGATAGATCGGATAAGAAGACGGGGGACGCTAAAGGGTAAGGCGTTTGTTATCAAGTTATTAAGGAGTGCGTGAAATATGAAATTGAATGAACTTAAGCCCCCGAAAGGCGCCGTCAAAAAGGGCAAGAGACTTGGGCGAGGCGCGGGATCCGGCAGGGGCAAAACGTGTACCCACGGTCACAAGGGGCAGAACAGCAGGTCAGGCGGGGGTGTGCCTCCCTGGTTTGAAGGCGGGCAGATGCCGCTTCAGAGACGTTTGCCTAAGAGGGGTTTTCACAATAAGTTTAAGAAGTGTTATCAGATTATAAATCTGGATGATCTGAAAGATTTTAATACCGGCTCGAAGGTGAACGGTGAAGTACTGGCAGAAGCCGGGTTAATAAATAAGGCATCTTCGCCTGTCAAAGTTCTTGGTAATGGTGCTGTTGAAGTTGCTCTTGAGGTTAAAGTTGACAAAATAAGCAAGTCAGCCGCGAGGGCAATACAAAAGGCTGGAGGTTCTGTAAAACTTGTCTCCGGCGACAAGGTGCCCGGACTGGATGATGGGGAGAATACACAATGATCAAGAAATTTCAGGATATATTCAGTATTCCCGAACTCAAGAGGCGGATACTTTTTACGATAGGACTGCTCATTGTCTACCGTATCGGCGGTCATATAACTGCGCCGGGAGTTAATCCTCTCGCACTGAAAGCCTTTTTTCAAAATCAGAAAGGCACTATTTTCGCGCTGTATGATCTATTCGCCGGCGGCAATCTCAGGCGGGCTACGATATTTGCTCTCGGCATCATGCCTTATATCAGCGCCTCTATTATTATACAGCTTCTTCAGGCTGTAATTCCATATTTTGAGAAGCTGGCTAAAGAAGGGGAAGAAGGCAGAAAGAAGATAACTCAGTATACACGTTACGGAACGGTGCTTCTTGCCATGGTTCAGTCGATAGGTATTTCATATTTTCTATTGAGTATGAATCCCGGCGGAGGTTCAGTTGTTACGATGTCACCGCTTGCTTTTAGAATACTTACTGTTATTACAATGACAGCGGGTACTATCTTTATTATGTGGCTGGGGGAACAGATCTCAGAGCGCGGTATCGGTAACGGTATATCTCTTATAATTATGGTAGGGATTCTCGCCCGTTATCCGGGCAACTTTCTCAATACCTGGAGAGCTATAAAGCTGGGGCAGATTACTCCTTTCCGGATGGTGTTCTTCGCGGTTATAATGGTTGCCGTCGTGGCGGCAGTAATTCTAATTACACAGGGGCAGAGAAGGATACCGGTTCAGTATGCCAAGAGGATAGTTGGTAATAAGGTATATGGAGGCAGGTCTCAATATATCCCCCTCAGAGTCAATACTGCCGGAGTTATCCCGATTATTTTCGCCCAGTCGATTATGATGTTTCCAAGTACAATAGCGATGTTCTTTAAAGGGAGCACAATAATATCCGGAATTCAGGCGGTTCTAGCCCCCGGATCCTGGCTGTATATTCTGCTCTACGCGATAATCATCGTCTTTTTCACTTATTTTTACACGGCTATTATTCTAAATCCCACTGATATGGCCGAAAATATGAAGAAATACGGAGGATTTATCCCCGGGATAAGACCGGGTAAAAGAACCAGTGATTATATTGACAGGATATTGACGCGTGTTACATTGCCCGGGGCTATTTTCCTGGCGTTTATCGCCGTACTTCCTGATATTCTCATGAGAAGAGGAGGACTGCCTTTCTATTTCGGAGGTACGGGGCTTCTTATTATCGTGGGGGTTATGCTGGACACTTTAAAGCAGGTGGAAACACATTTGTTAATGAGGCATTACGATGGTTTCATGAAAAAAGGCCATCTTAGAGGAAGACGGTAGAATGCTTCATCAGACAGAGTTTAATATGAAGATGTTACGGACGGGAAAGATCGAATTTTCCCGTTCATATGAGAATTGAAGAAAGGTTTTTTCAATTGGCAGAGAATCTTATTATATTAGGTCCTCCCGGAGCGGGTAAGGGAACCCAGGCCGTGAGGATAGCAGACAGGTTGGGGATTCAGCATATTTCTACCGGTGATCTCCTGCGTGAAGCTGTCTCGGAGGGCACCGAACTTGGCAATAAGGCTGAAGAATTTATGAACAAAGGGCTGCTTGTGCCTGATGAAGTTATTCTCGGAATGATTTCCGACAGATTGAGCGGAGACGCCTCCGGCGGATGGATTCTTGACGGGTTCCCGAGAACATTGGCTCAGGCTGAAGCGCTCTCGTCGCTGCTCGAAGAAAAAGAGATTGAACTTGAAAAAGTTATTTTGATAGATGTTGACCCGGATCTTCTTGTCAAACGTTTGACCGGCAGAAGGGTATGTGACTCTTGCGGAGCAGTTTATAATGTCGCCACCCTGCCTGAAGATACTAAAAAGTGCGAGAAGTGCGGAGGAAAACTTATAACCAGAGATGACGACACCGAAGAGACAGTACGACAGAGGCTCGAGGTTTACAGAAAGCAAACCTCGCCCGTTATTGATTTCTACGAAGAAACAGGATTATTGGTTTCGATCGACGGAAATTCGGGCATAGAAGATATAACTTCTAATGTTATGGAGGAATTAGCTTGATACCTCTGAAGACAGATTCCGAAGTTGAATTGATGAGGGAGAGTGCCTTGATCCTCAGGAAAGCCCTGTTGACCGTTGGAGAACTGGTAAAACCCGGGATTACGACGGCCGAATTGGATAGGACCGCGGAAGAGTTTATTAGATCGAATGGCGGAGAACCGGGGTTTAAGGGTTATCAGGGTTTCCCTGCAACAATCTGCGCTTCCGTGAATGAAGAGGTTGTACACGGCATCCCGGGCCCCAGAGAACTTAAGGAAGGGGATATAATAGGGATAGACTGTGGTGTGATCAAGAATGGTTATTATTCAGATTCAACACGGAGTTTCGCCGTTGGACAGATAAGTCCCGAGGCGGAGAGATTAATGAAAACTACAAAAGAGGCTCTTGAAATAGGCGTCGATAAGGTTAGACCCGGCAATAAGATATCGGATATATCACACGCTATACAGACGCACGCCGAAGGGAATGGATACAGCGTTGTAAAACAACTTACAGGCCACGGCGTTGGGAGAGAGCTTCACGAGAACCCTCAAATTCCTAATTTCGGGCCTCCGGGGAAAGGTCCCGTTATCAAAACGGGAATGGTTTTCGCCATCGAACCGATGCTTAACGAAGGAACTGAGGATATAATGACTTTGAAGGATGGCTGGACAATTGTTACCAGGGACGGCAGGTTGTCCTGTCATTTCGAAGATACAGTTGTCGCGACAGACGGTAAACCGGAAGTTTTAACGAAGTAGAGATTTTTGTTTTGAGTTTGAAAGAGGATTCAGGAAGAAGATAAAAATGGTCAAACAGGAAGGAATACCGGTAGAAGGAACTGTAATAGAAGCTTTGCCGAATGCTATCTTCAGAGTTGAACTGGAGAATGAGCATGTTGTTCTCGCTCATGTTTCGGGAAAGATGAGAATGAATTTTATAAGGATTCTCCCGGGTGACAAGGTAGCACTGGAGCTGAGTGCGTATGACCTTGGACGGGGCAGGATTGTGTACCGGTATAAATAGTAATTTATAATTTTGTCTTTTAACCGGGACTTAAACGGAGAATAAAAAATGAAGGTAAGAAGTTCAGTAAAGAAAATGTGTCCGAATTGTAAAGTTATAAGGCGCAGGGGTATCCTTCGAGTTATCTGCAGGGACCCGAAGCATAAGCAGCGCCAGGGGTAAAGGGAAGAAAACCTTGGAGAGTGAAAGGAGTATTTTGTGGCGCGTATAGCAGGAGTTGATATACCGGACGAAAAACATATCGGAATTGCTTTAACTTATATTCACGGGATTGGCAACTCGAGCGCAAAGAAAATTCTGGAAGATGCCGGTATCGCCTTTGATGTAAAAACTAAGGATCTAAGAGAAGATCAGACAGTTAAGATAAGGGATATCATTGAAGAAGAATATAAGGTTGAGGGCGCTTTGAGAAGTGATGTTACTCGAGGAATCAAACGATTAATGGATATTGGGGCGTATCGCGGACTCAGGCACAGAGCGGGGTTACCCGTTAACGGTCAGAGAACGCATACGAACGCCCGCACGCGTAAAGGCCCCCGTCATCGTCCGGGCGCTAAAAGAAAGTAATTTATTTATAGATAATATTATTCGAGGAAGGAGGTTGTCAGTTGGCCAAACCTAGAAAAAAAGGCAAGAAACAGCAGAGGGTGAAAAAGAAGAGAAGAAAGGTGGATGCAGCGGGGATCGCTCATATTAAATCTACATTTAATAATACAATAATAACTATTACGGACCATGACGGAGCTGTTATTAAATGGTCGAGTCCGGGCAAACTCGGCTTTAAAGGATCACGAAAAAGTACGGCGTTTGCCGCGCAGCAGACCGCCCAGGACGTTACTCGTGAAGTTGTAAGTATGGGCATGAAAAAAGTGGAAGTCTGGATAAAGGGTCCCGGCCCCGGCAGGGAGCCGGCTATACGTTCACTTAGAGCAGCAGGATTAATTGTTACTGGTATAAGAGATTGTACTCCCGTCCCTCATAATGGAGTACGGCTCAAGAAACGAAGAAGAATGTAGTTAATTTTGATGAGTGCCGGGTTAATTCCGTCACATAATTGATATTGAATAATTTGATTATATAGGGATCGAAATTCAGGGAGGTATTATTAAATGGCAAGGTATACTGGCCCCAAATGTAAATTATGCCGAAGAGAGGGAACAAAACTCTTTCTTAAAGGGGACCGTTGTTACTCTGATCGTTGTGCTCTTGAAAAGAGGAATTATCCTCCGGGAGAACATGGAAGAATGAGATACAGACGCAGGAGTAATTACAGGCTCCAGCTTAGAGAAAAACAGAAATTACGTCGTCTCTATCAGCTCCTTGAGCGGAAATTTCACAACTATTTCAAGACCGCTGACAGGATGAAAGGTGTTACCGGGGAGAATTTATTAATCCTTCTTGAGACGAGACTTGACAACATTATTTATAGAATGGGTTTTGCGCCATCACGCGCGATGGCCAGACAGCTTGTGCTTCATAATCATATAGAAGTAAACGGGAAGAGAGTAAATATTCCGTCTTATCAGGTAAAAGTTGGTGACAGGATAGCTCCCAGGGAAAAGAGCAGAAATCTGCTTGTTATCGATGAATCACTCAAGACGCACGGAACCAGGGAGAATGTTCCTTATGTTTCAGTGGATGTTAACAAGAAAGAAGGCGTCTACGTTGAGGAACCCACAAGAGACTTGATCCCTGTACCTATCTCTGAGAATTTGATAGTGGAGCTGTATTCAAAGTAATTTACTGTAATTTTTCCACATAGTTGTTTGCGGACAGACAGGTGTGTGTTTGCTTACCCTGCAAGGAGGAAAATTTAATGAAATGGCGCAACCTTTTAATGCCAAAGGAAGTTGAAATAGATGAATCGGTTTCAACTCCTACTTTCGGAAGATTCAGGATTGAGCCCTTCGAGAGGGGTTTCGGGTATACTATTGGAAATAGCCTCAGGCGAACCCTGCTTTCTTCTATCCAGGGGGCGGCTGTAGTAGCTGTGAAAATCGACGGCGTCAGGCATGAATTCGATACAATTAAAGGGGTTAAAGAGGATGTGACGGATATTGTCCTTAACCTGAAACAATTAATACCTGTTATGCATTGTGACGAACCGAAATTCCTGACTCTGGAAACAAAGAAAAAAGGAGAGGTCACAGCCGGCGATATTAAAGCTGACGGAGATGTTGAGATACTTAATAAGGATCTTCTGATTGCTACTGTTACAGAAGAAATTCCACTGAAAATGGAAATCCTGATTGGCCACGGGCGCGGGTATGTTTCATCTGAAATGCACAATCTTGATGATTATGAGATAGGGCTTATACCTATGGATGCCACTTTCAGTCCAATTATCAAGGTTGATTACGAAGTTAAGGATACACGTGTTGGACAGAAAATCGACTTTGATTGTTTAACTCTAGATATACATACAGATGGAAGTGTTACACCACAGGACGCTCTCGGATTCGCGGCTAAGATTCTAAAGGATCACTTCCTTATGTTTATACATTTTGACGAAGAACCGTTTGAAGAAGAGGAAGTTGAAGAGGTAGATGAGGAGCTGTTGAAGATGAGAGAACTCTTCAACAGGAGTGTTGAAGAACTCGAATTGTCGGTAAGATCTTCTAATTGTCTGAAAGCGGCTAAAATAGAAACTCTTGGCGAGTTAGTAAGAAAATCTGAAAGCGAAATGCTTAAGTATCGTAATTTTGGACGCAAGAGTTTAAGAGAAATAACAGATATTCTCGATGGAATGGATCTTCATCTGGGAATGGATGTTGATAGTATTATGGGTGATGATGAAAATACGAAAGAGGAGAAGAAGTAATGCGTCACAATCACGACCGTAGAGCTCTAAACAGAACCGCTTCTCATAGGAAAGCTATGTTGAGAAATATGGTAACTTCACTCTTTAAGAGTGAAAGGATTAGAACAACAACAGCGAAAGCTAAAGAAGCCAGAAGGGTAGCGGAACATTTGATTACATTCGCCAAGCGCGGAGATATTTCGGCGAGACGGCAGGCGGCAAAAACCGTAAAGAATAAAGATGTTCTAAGAAAGCTTTTTGATGATATAGGTCCCCGTTTTGCAGACAGGCAGGGCGGCTATACCCGTATTCTCAGGTTAGTTAACCGTCCAGGAGATAATGCCGATATGGTTTTACTCGAACTTCTCAAAGCTGATGAGAAGAAGCGCGGCAAGAAGAAGTCGATGAAAAAATACCATAAGGTTGACATCCCGGACGATCCTATCGCTGCTCAGAAGAAAGAATCCGTCAAAGAGGATGAAAAGGCCCAACCGCAAGAGAGTGATAAAGAAGAGAAGCCGGTTGAGGAAGATAAAAAAGAGCAGCCGGATAAAGAAAAAGACAAGCCTGAGGAAAAGGAAGAGGTAGAAGAAAAAGAATAAGGTCAGCGGCCCCGCTTAATCTTCCATAATAATCCTTTTATCTATCAAGATTTTCCTACTCTGCTGATTGATCGAGCCGCTCAGCGCGGGCAGCGGCTGAATCTGTGGCGGCGATGGCCCTGCCAACCGTTTTTGCTCCCGGAAGGGCTGATTCTGAAAGTACGCTGTCTTTTTCAGCGCGGCTGAGTTTCCTTTCCTGACTTTCGGATGATTTATCTCCGCAGGCGCTGAATGCAATAACTGCAATCAACACAAAAAAGAGTTTTGCCATCTTCTCCCTCCTTTTTTTAAGTATAGGAAGATCGTAAGCCTGAGGTGATCTTACAACGTCAGTCTGGGTAATGTCCATATCTCATATTGAGGCCTTTCCTCGAAAATTTTTGCAATAATTTCATAATATCATAAATAACAGGGCGTTATTAATATTGATAAGTAGAATATGTATTCCAGGATTTTTAGTTAGGATTTTGGTGTTTCAAAATCGCTGGCGATTCCCCCGGCGAGTGAATCGCAGCTCCCGCCTCGGGCTTGCTCTTTCTGCCCCTTAAAGGGGCAGAAAACCATGCCCGCTCGCCCTCCGGAGGGTTTTGAAACACCAAAATCCGAACAATAGACAGAATAAAACCGGAGGAATATCCACAATCTGTTATTTCTTTGACACAGCGGGCGAACTTTCGTATTCTTTAGAAAATCATATAAGGAGGAAGTGATATGTCTTCGACTCAACAGCTCGAAAAGATACTCAGGACAGCTATAGAAGTAGAAATTAACGGTATGGCAACCTTCAGCAATCTTGCCGATAAGACCGAAAATGAAAACGGAAAGAAGATGTTTCGGCAGTTGGAAAAGGATGAGATCGAACACAGAGAGATACTGGAGAGGCAGCTCGAACATCTGACTGAGAACGGGGAGTGGAAAGAAATTCAAATCCCACAGTCAAAAGTGGCATCACTGATTCCGAAGGTCAGAGAAAAACAGATCAAAACCAAAGGAAAAGCGAAGCTGGGAGAAATCGACGCCCTTAATACAGCTCTGGACCTTGAAAGCAAAGCCGCGGAATTCTTCAGGCAGCAGGCTGATAAAGTGAATGATCCCCGGGCCAGAGAGATGTTTTTACGCCTGGCTGAATGGGAGGATTCACATTTCGATCTAATTCAGGCTGAGCTCGATTCTTTAAATAATTCAGGGGTATGGTTTGGTGTTCCCGCTTTTCGAATGGACGGCCAATACTAACTTTGTAAATATCTAAGCTGCATTAGCTTACAAGCCATTGCCAAAACAGGAAAACAGATTGCCAATACATCATATCGGCGGCACAAAGTGTATCTTTCCTTCCTGTAGTTACAGTTTTCCCTCCAGAGCGGGATTAAGACTATCTACCCTCTTTCACAGGCTTGCTTATTCGTACGGTTCAACAGCCGCATACCGACTATACCAGAATAGCACAATTTATTTGATGGGAGTTGGAAAAACCTGTATCTTTAAAACGTTTGAAACTTTCCGGAAGATTAAAACTTTAAGGTTGTCGCAATGATAGTTACGCAAGTCGTCCTGCCTGTATTTTTTGTCATTTTCCTGGGACTGTTGCTGAGAAGGCTTGGGAAGGTAGACGAGAGAGTTTTTTCGCGCACCCAGCTCTATGTGCTTACGCCGGCTCTTATATTCGTGGCAATGACTGGCAATGACGCGGAGATATCGATTCTTCTTAAGGTCTTATTCTTTGTAGCTTCATTATCGGTTATCCTATTGGCCGCGGCTCAGGCGGTTGGATTCTTATTCAAGGAGGATAAAGTTACAAGGAATGCTATCTCCCTTGCTTCGATCTTTTCCAACAGCGGATTCTACGGTATACCTGTCTGCATGCTGGCTTTCGGGGAAGAAGGGGTTGTTTATGCCGCTATTTTTGTTGCAGGGTCTTCCTCGGTTCAGTCGACTCTGGGTATATTCGTGGCAAATGCCGGGAAAAAGAAGATTCCCGAGGCAATCGGCGCTGTATTCAAGGTGCCGATGATTTATGCTATAATAATTTCGAAGTTGCTACTTAATTTTGATCTGCTTCCTCCCGAGCCCTTCATGAAAATGATTGATATGCTGGGTCATTCGGCGATTCCACTCGGGCTCCTGCTCCTCGGCATGCAGCTTGAAAAAATAATTTTCGAGAGATTCGTTGGAGTCGGGAAATATGATGATAATGTTAATGACGGTGATCGAAGAAAAGAGTTATTGCAGGGCGCTACCGCTGCCGTGATAAAGATAGGCGGAGGATTCGCCGCGGGGCTACTTCTCTGCGAAATTTTCGGTTTCGATTCACTCATCAGGAAGGTGCTTATCGTTGAAGCGTCGATGCCGACAGCTGTAAACGCAGTTGTAATGGCAACGGAGTTCGACTGCAGGCCGGAGATAGTTACCGTGGGTATTCTCGCCTCAACCGTTGCCAGTATAGCTACTATAACATTGGTTCTGAATTACTTGATCTGACCGGCGAACGATCCTTGTCAGACTTAGATAAAGCTGAAGAAAGAATGTGGTTCATTTGAACATACCCCAAGAGCGGAATCTCCTTTTGTATAATCCCGTCAGCGCCAAAGACTCGGAACGTTTTTTCAAATTGTGCGCGAGGTTAAAGGCAGAGAAATGTAATCTGAGTGTGTTGATAGATTCCGGCGGTTATTTTAACCGCCTTGAAAACGGTAAAAAAATCATTATCGAAGATATAGATGAAATTGAAGATTTTGCGCGGGACGCAGAGATAGTAATCGCGGTATCTCAAACCGGCATGAAGGGAATACTTGATATTTCGGAAGAAGATATGCTTGCTGTAACTGAAGGGGGGGTGGGAGTTTCCGACTTTCTAAAGGAAATAAGGGGAAAGGGATTATTCTTCCCGCTGGGCACTCCTCTCTACGACAATATTACAATGGCACAGCTGGTTGACGAGGGTTTCGTATCCGATCTTGACAGCGGTTACGGCAATCTTCGCGAATATATCCTTTCGCTGGAGATAGTGACTCCGGCGGGAGAGGTGATCTCTTCCGGCTCGCGTTCAGTAAAGGATGTGGCGGGTTATAATATAACGGGATTCGTATATGGGGCGATGGGAAGATGCGGGCTCATTACAAAGGTTGTTTCTAAATTATTACCAGCTTATAAAAGCACAGAACTGATTTACTGGAGAGCAGAGGCGACGGTTCTCGAAATGCTTTCTTCAAAGATCATATTTGAAGTAGGATCTCTGTGCCAGACGATATATCATGCGGGTTCGCTCCGGTTTATTGAAGGGGGGAAGAACCGTCCGGGCGGATCAGAATTTCCTGAGGGGCAGCCCGCCGGTGAAAGTATGTTCAGCGATGACGCTGTTCTTGGGGTTCGGCTGGAAAGTGAGAGCGCAGATGCCCTTCAGTGCGCTCAGGATGCTATAGAGAAGATTATTATTTCAAACAGCCTGAAGGTTGAAAAGTTTTGCCCCGAAGGCAGTTTTTCCGGAAGGGATATTATTGAAGGGTTATTTAACGCAGGGGAAGAATATGCCGCTGTAATTCATATTTCTTTCACCCCCCGGGCGGATATCGATATACCGGCAGAATCGATTGCTTGGGAAAACCTCTATCCCAGGAGAATCCACTATCTTATTCCCTGCAATGGCGGTACAAGGATATCAGATTTGAGGGGCACGCCTGTTGTCCGTTCTCTGAGTGAGGAGGGCGTGCCGGGATTGAGAGCTGAGTGTATTGTGCCGAAGGGGGATTCTCTGGAAAAGCTGCCGATTGGCGACTGGAGGCTGGCCGGACACATATTCAATTCTGAAGATGGCGGCGATGTTAAGATCGTTGAAGTAATAAGAGACGTTCCTTACTACTTTCACAGCGGCATCGGGATAGAAAGAGAAGGATTTACCGAAAAAAACGCGTATTTGCCGTCCGGCGGCAGTAAAGCAGGCAGAGAAGATCTGCTTGAATTAAATCAAAGCCTTCTTCGCCTGTTTGATCCCGTAAGGATGATCACGGCTAAGTAGTTGAAGGCAGGTTATTGCAATACTGGGAGCTGTTTTTTGAAAATAGCGAGAGATAAAGAAACCGACACGGATGTTACTGAGGATTTTCTTCTCTGTAACAGGTGCGGCTCGTGTATGTCTGCCTGTCCGGTTTATGATGTTATAGGTGAAGAATGGTCCGGGCCGAGGGGGAAGGTGGAGCTCGCGGAGAACTTTTTCAAAGGTGGGAAAGTAGATGAGAAAGAAATAAACAGAGTCTCCGAAGTGTGTCTTCACTGCAAGACATGTCAGGAGAACTGTCCCTCAGGGACAAGAGCCGATGAAATTATCATGGCTGTGAAAAATGAAATGGCAGGGAGGGGGTTGATACCTTTTTATAAGCGGGTTATTCTTTTTCTCCTCGATAAAATGAACAATTTTATCTTAAGTGCCATGAGACTTTTCAAACTTACCCGTAAAGATAACCGTCCCCAGACGAATCGCAGTCCTTTCAGTTTTCTGTTTCCTTTGCTCGGCTGGTCGAGGCAGCGTTTTGTGCCTATGCCCAATGACAGGTCATT
Organism: uncultured bacterium; assembly: GCA_964554125.1. GTDB lineage: Bacteria > Krumholzibacteriota > Krumholzibacteriia > Krumholzibacteriales > WJIX01 > JAGHBT01. Next base: position 38,691 of record CAZKNG010000008.1, read on the forward strand.
TGTCCGGGATAATTCCGGTTTTTTCAGCGCGTCTGATGTTGAGATAACATTTTTCGATCCGCAGCTGCTCACGGAAAAGGAGATGCCAGGATTTGATTGGGAAAAAGCCGAGGACCTCGCGGACAGAGTGAAAAGAGCCAGAGAGATAAATCTGAATAAAAATAGTAAGGCATGTTTCTTTGTGGGAGATATGGTTAACGATTTCTTTACTGAAGAGGCAGAGAGCATAGTCTATCTGCTGAATCTTCTGGGAGTGGATGTCGTCGTTCCTGAGAACCAGACATGCTGTTTTGCTCCCGCTTTCTACTCGGGCGATATAGCGAGAGCCCGGAAGGGAGCCCGGCGGCTTATAAGAATACTGTCGTCTTATAGTTATGACTGGCTTGTAACCTCGTGTGCTTCCGGCGGATTGATGCTGAAAAAAGAATATCCGAGGCTTCTGGACCTGAATAAAGACGGTTTTTTTGATATACAACCCGGCAGCGGGGGTGAGCTTCTGGAAAGAAAAACTGGTTATAAGGAAAGCCTGAGCGAAGAGGGCAGGTTATATTCCGAGAATATTAAAGGAAAGATAAGAGATATTAATGAACTCGTAGCTGAACTGCTTTTCTTCGTGCCTGAGAAGAACGATTATGAGAGGCTTTTTTCGGGACGCGGAGCTGAAGAAAAGGGGAAGGGTGAGGAAATTACAGATTATCGATCTACCGGAAAAGAACGCAGACCTGTTGTCGTTTATCATCATCCGTGTCATCTGAACAGGGGGCAGGGGATTTACAGCGAACCGGAATATATTTTAAAGATGCTTCCCGGGTATCGTTACGTAAAGATGGAAAATGACAGCGTTTGCTGCGGGGGCGGGGGAGTGTTTACATTTACGGAGTCTAAGATATCCGAGAAGATCGCCCGTAAAAAAGCGCTGTCAATTGCCAGGGCGGGCGCTGATATTGTATCTACATCCTGTCCCATCTGCCGTATACAGCTTATCGATATGACGGGCAGGGAGATGGGGGGCGAATACATGGAAAAAACACACAGAGCAGGTAAGGTTTCAGTTAAAACTCCGGTAGAGCTTCTAGTCGGAGATTTAAAGCGTATCAGTAAACCATAGAAACAGGGTTGAGTGAATTTCTTATTCTCCGGAGCTCTGAGCGCGAGGTTCTTCGGCCGGCTGGCAGCATCCCCCCTTACGGTTTTGACGAATTCAATCAACCGGAAGCTGTCCGGGGCGGTTTTCTGCCCGGTTTAAATTTAAAAATTGAGGAAACTCCACTTTTTTGAGCGTTGACAAATACCTGTTTTGATACTATTATCTATTACTGATATAAATTGCAGCCCGGCTGTTATTTTTGCTCCTCAGTAGCTCAATCGGTAGAGCATTCGGCTGTTAACCGAAGGGTTGTAGGTTCAAGTCCTACCTGGGGAGCCATTTTTTTATCTTCAGCTTTGGCAGCTGCTCCTTAACCGTTTTTGCTTCCGCGGTCGTCCGGCAGTTTTGCCCTGTATCTCCATATAATATTACCTTTCGGACATGAAAATACCCGCTCAATTTCACTATCAGTGCCCGGCCTGTAGCCGGTGGAACAGCTCTTGATTTTAGGGCTGCTATTTTACTCAGATATTCAGTTTTAGAAAATGAGGAAATATGCTACTTTTATGTTCGGGCGGTTGTGTATCCTGGATTACAAACTCTTCTTTTACTTGCATGAATGAGATTTCAGGTATAACAGCCGATCCTTTTAACCTTATATCTTTTTGAATCGCGATTAGCAGTTGAATACAATTTTTTGGATACTGAACTTGCATGGAGATAGCAATTGCCCCGTACAGAACCATTTGATAGATACCCGGAGAGATACGAGCGGTGGTTTGAGGAAAATAGATACGCTTACGAATCTGAGCTTTTAGTGTTAAAAGAGTTTATTCCGGAAGGAAGATCCGGGATTGAAATCGGAATAGGCAGCGGAAGATTCGCCGCGCCTCTGGGAATCGGATTAGGCGTAGAGCCTTCGCGAGAGATGAGGTCCCTCTCGAAGAAAAGAGATCTAACAGTTGTTGATTCCATAGCGGAGGATCTTCCCTTTAGAGAAGGCGTATTCGATTTCGCTCTTATGGTAACTACAATATGCTTTATTGATGAAATAGAAAGATCATTTCAGGAAATATTTCGTATTCTGAAACCTGAAGGGGTTTTTATAATAGGATTTATAGACCTGGACAGCCCAATCGGCAGACAGTATCAGAAAAATAAGGAATCGAGTGTTTTCTATCAAAACGCTCAATTTTATTCCGTGGATGAGGTTATAGCTTATCTTAAACGTGCTGGTTTCGGGCGTTTCAGTTTCAGACAGACACTTTTTCATCCCCCCAAAGGGTTGCAAAGGGTTGAGAAAGCGGTCGAAGGTTACGGGAAAGGGTCTTTTGTAGCAATCAGGGCGGAAAAGTGACATGATATTTTTTAATTGCGTGCCCCGGAGTTTCAGCCGTATAATAAGAAAAGCTCTACGAACCGGATAGCGGATTAATCTATATAGGGTTGTCGGCAGAGCCTTCTCTCAGCATGGGGTTAGAGGCAAGATGAACGATATTTTAGCGCGCGTGTATACCGGAAAATTTCTTATTTATTTCCTCATTGTTTTTGCCGCGGCGGGAATATTGCCTGTGCGTTCTTCGCGGGCTGGGGCAGAGACTGGCGATATAAGATTCGAGCAGCTTTCAATAGACGAAGGTCTTTCTCAGAGTATTGTGACATGTATAACTCAGGATAAGTACGGTTTTATGTGGTTTGGAACCGAGGATGGTCTCAATAAGTACGACGGATATGAATTTACAGTTGTAAGGCATGACCCGGACAATGATAAAAGCATGATTTATAACCATATAATATCATTGTGCGCCGACAAAGAGGGGTATATATGGATAGGGACCTTTCTGGGAGGGTTGGATCGGCTTGATCCTTCAACCGGCGATTTTTTTCATTTCAGTAACGACCCCGAAGACTCTGCTACATTAAGCAATAATATGGTGCGTGTAATCTATGAAGACAGTCATGGAAATATGTGGATAGGAACGGACAACGGCCTGAACCTTCTCAACAGAGATGCCGGCGATTTCAAAAGATATTATCATGACCCCGGCGATAAATATTCTCTTAGCAGCAATAGAATCAATGCTATATGTGGAGGTAAAGAACAAACTATCTGGGTAGGAACCGAAGGCGGTCTTGACAGATTTGATCTGGAGAGAGAGACTTTCAAGAGATTTGAGGCGGGACCGCCCGGGTCGGGGAAACTAAGCAGTAATTCAATATCGGCGATTCTGAGAGATTCATCCGGCAATATCTGGGTTGGAACTGACGGTGGGGGATTGAATCTTTTCAACAGGGAAAAGGAAAACTTCAGATGGTTTATGGCCGACCGGGATGATCCGCTTTCCATAAGCAGTAATTCGATAAAAGACATATTCGAAGACCGTACAGGATCGCTCTGGATAGGGACTGACGGAGGCGGGCTCGAAATGCTCGACCGTGAAAAGATGCATTTCAAACACTATGTGAATGATCCCGATGACCCTACAAGTCTTAGTTATGATGAGATTTACGCGATCTTTGAGGACAGCACCGGCGTTGTATGGCTCGGCACTTACGGGGGTGGAATAAACAAATTCGATACGAAAAGGAAGAAGTTCAAGCATTATAAGTCACGGGCAAATGATCCCAACAGCCTCAGTCACGATATTGTCTGGTCCATACTCGAAGATGATTCGGGCATTCTGTGGATAGGAACTCATGGGGGAGGACTTGACAGATTAGACAGGGAGAATAACAGGGTTGAGCATTTCAGGCATGACCCCGATGATCCGGCAAGTCTCAGTCACGATATCGTGAGGGTTATTTTCAGAGACGCCGGCGGGGTGTTGTGGGTGGGAACAAACGGCGGAGGCATATGCCGGATGATGAGCGGGAAGGGCAGATTTAAGATATACAGGAATATACCCGGGGAGATATCGAGTCTCAGCCATGATGAGATTAGATCGATATACGAAGACAGTGAAGGAACTATGTGGGTCGGGACTAACGGAGGAGGACTTAACAGGTTCAACAGGGATACGGGCGAGTTTAAACGTTACAGGTATGATCCGGATGATCCCGGGGGAATCAGTAACGATTATATAAGGGTGATATACGAAGACAGCGCGGGTAATTTCTGGCTCGGGACTCAGGGCGGCGGACTTAACAGATTCGACAGGGAAACGGGAAGGGCCGTTACTTATATGATCGACCGGAATCGTGAAAACAGTATAAACAGTAATTACGTTTTTTCGATTCATGAGGATAGATCTGGAATATTGTGGCTTGCCACGTGGGGCGGTGGGCTTAACAGGTTTGACCCGGAAACAGGTATTTTTAAAGCCTATACAGTTGAGGACGGTCTCTCAAGTAATTCTATATACGGAGTATTGGAGGATGGTGATAACAATCTATGGATGAGCACGAATAACGGAATCTCTTGCTTTAACCCCGGGACGGGTGAATTCAAAAATTACAACGAAAGGGACGGCCTTCAGAGCGATGAATTCAACGGCGGATCATATTTCATCTCTGACAGCGGCGAGATGTTCTTTGGCGGTATAAGGGGGTTTAACGCTTTCTATCCTGAACTGATAGAGGATAATCTCTACAAACCGAGAGTTGTTATTACTTCGTTTAAGAAACTGAACAAAGAAGTGCGTTTAGAGGATTATATTTCTGAAGCTGATCATATAACACTATCCTATAAAGATTACAGTTTTTCTTTCGAATTTGCGGCGTTGGAATATTCAGCCCCGGAAAAGAATATGTACGCCTATAAGATGGAGGGACTCAGCGAATACTGGACTTATACCGACTACAGGAAGAGGTTTGCTAATTTTACAACTTTGTCCCCCGGTGAGTACAGGTTCAGGGTAAAGGGGTCTAATAATGACGGGATATGGAATAATAAGGGTGTCTCTCTCGCCATTACTATAACTCCTCCATTCTGGCGCAGGAGATCATTCAGAGCTGTTGTAATAGTGCTTCTTGCCGGCCTGGGAGTTATCTGGTACAGAAGAAGAGTACAGAATGTGAGAATGAAGACTGAGCTGGAGACGGCCCACAGAGTGCAAATGTCGATTATGCCTCAAACTTCTCCCGAAGTTGTAGGTTTTGACATATCCGGAATATGTATACCGGCTTACGAGGTGGGAGGGGATTTCTTCGATTATATATGGCTCGGGAAGGATAGATCAAAGCTCGGTGTAGTTGTCGGAGATGTTTCCGGAAAGGCCATGCAGGCGGCAATGATCGCTGTTTTGTCCAGCGGTATGGTCAACGCCGCCCTGAACGACCGGGATTCGGTCAAGGGGTTGATAACTCAGCTTAACAGAGCGATATATGACAAGACGGGGGAGATGATATTTACAGCTCTTTGTTTCTGCTCTATATACATTAAGGCGCGGGAAGTGGTTTTTACATGCGGGGGCATGAAATCTCCCCTGCTTAAATCGGGCGGAGGGGTTTCTGTCTTACACGGGAAGGGGTGCGGCCTTCCCCTTGGAGCGTTGCCCGACAGCCGTTATGATGAAGAGAGGGTAAAGCTTGTATCAGGCGATGTTATGGTTTTATTTTCGGACGGTGTTACTGATGCGAGAGGCCACAAGGGAGATTTCTACGGCGATGAAAGATTGAAAGAGCTTATAGGATTACTTGACACGTCTGACCTCTCATCCAGAGAAATTCGGGATATAATACTGAAAGATATTAATAGATTTACTGAAAATAACCGGCAGGAAGACGATATTACTATTGTTATTATCAAGGCGGAATAGACAGGCGGACTTTCCCTTAAAACCTTACGCCGTAGTTTTATTTTTCTTAAAAAATATATTATCACCTGTTATTATTCCACCATATGGAAAAACTGTTTTTTATAAGTGTATTGGGGATTATAAATACTCTTATAAAGAGTTTGCCCTTTTATAACTTTGCCGGAGAGGATATAGGATGAAAGAGAAATCATCTAAGTTTTCATTGATAAAGTCATTCCCGAAGAATTTCTGGCTCGCCAATGTGATGGAGCTGTTCGAACGGGGCGCTTATTACGGGCTTAACGCTCTTCTTGCCCGGTATCTTACCGATAAGGTGGGTGGGGGGCTCGGGTTTGCAGAAGACAGGGTGGGACTTCTTCAGGGTGTTGTCTACGCGGTAACCTATGTGGTGCCTATTCTCGGGGGCGCGCTGGCAGACAGATATGGATACCGCAGGATGCTCCTTGCCGCCTTTTCACTTCTCTCCGCCGGCTATTTTCTCTCCGGGGAAGTGACCGGGTACGGTGTTATATTCGTCACTCTGCTTCTTATGGCGACCGGGAGCGGACTTTTCAAACCTATCGTCTCCGGAACGATTGCCAGGACAACCGACGAGAAAACATCGGGGTTCGGGTTCGGTTTGTATTACTGGATGATTAATCTAGGCGCGCTGGCCGCGCCGTTGATAGCCGGGTGGCTGAGGGGGTTTTCCTGGAGATATGTTTTCATAGCGAGCGGGATTTACTGCGCGCTGATGATACTTCCCACACTCTTTCTCTACCGGGACCCGCCGAAACCTAAAAGTACCAAGAAATTAAAAGAGGTTCTATCCGGAGCGCTGACCGTACTCTCAGATGCCCGGTTTATGCTCCTGATCTTCGTCTATTCATGTTTCTGGATAATATATTTTCAGAATTTCGGAACGGTGCTCTGGTATCTGAGGGATTTTATAGATCCCACTCCGGTAAACAATTTTTTCTCCCGTATAGGTATAGAGGGATTTCAGTTTGACGCGGAGCATGTTACCGTTATAAATGCAGGCACAATCGTCCTTCTTCAAATATTCGTAAATCTTATTGTAAAAAGATTCAAAGCGCTTCCCACAATGGTAGGCGGGATACTTATTGGTTCACTCGGTTTTCTATGCCTCGCCATGTCTCAGTACGTCTGGGTCTTTATTCTGGGAATGGCGATCTTCTCGATAGGAGAGATGACTTGTCATCCCAAGTACTACAGCTATATAGGGCTGGTCGCCCCTCAGGATAAGAAAGCTGTCTATATGGGATATGCTTTTCTCTACGGTGTGATCGGTTCTCTGGTAGGCTCCAATGTGGGAGGAGAGATGTACAAGGCGTTTCTCGCGCCCATCGTGGGGCAGCAGGGAGTGGGCGCCACACTCCGCAATTTCTGGCTTGTTTTTTCCATACTCGGAATCGTGACGATGTTCGGCCTGATGATTTATAATAAGCTGTTCAGTGAAGATACAACAGCCACACGCATGAGGGCGAGAAAGGTTATGTACTTTATTTACGGGATCTTAATTATCTGCTCAGCCGCGGTGCTGATATTAGTTTCCGACATAACACCCAAAACATGGATTCAGGCTGGAATTATGTTCTTAGTCGGGCTGGGGGGTTTGTATACCATGCTGAAAAGCAGGGGCTGGACCGATATGCCCCGGTAGAACAGGAGGGTCAAATGTAAAATCGAGCATTGCCATAGTTTGGGTCGTTGTAAACTTCTACAGAGAAGATGATTTATTTCGTTAAGGAGGTGTAGAGATGAACGGGTTTATCGAAACGTTGCGCCAGTTTGCTCTTACCAGCGGTATAAAGATCGTAGCGATCGCGGTCGGCGCTTTTATTGTGATCAGAATTTTCAAGATCATAATAAGAAGATTCGAATCAAAATATTCATCGAGAACAAAGGTGGGTATCGAAGGAGCCAAAAGGGCTGAGACACTTTCAGGACTGATAGAAACCACTCTGAAGGTAGTGATACTGATTACCGTTTTGCTCATGGTTCTGAAGGAAGTGGGGATAGATATAGCTCCCCTTTTAGCCGGCGCCGGTATCGTGGGATTGGCCGTTGGGTTCGGCGCACAGAGTCTGGTGAAGGATATTATAAGCGGATTTTTTATGCTTCTGGAGAACCATATGAATGTGGGAGATGTGGTTGAAATAGCGGGCAAAGCAGGACTGGTCGAGTCTATGAATCTGAGAATAACGGTGATGAGGGATTTCGAAGGAAAGGTCCATATAGTGCCGAATGGTGAAATATCGGTTGTTACAAACTTTACCAGGGAATACTCGCGGGCACTGATAGAGATAGGCGTAGCCTATAAGGAGGATGTGGATAAAGTTATCGGTATCCTGAAAGAGGTCGGCGAAGAGATCAGGAAAGACGAGATTTACGGCCCCAAGATAATGGAGCCGATGGAGGTAATAGGTCTGGACAGCTTCGGTTCATCCTCTATTAATATCAAGGTAAGGTTCAAGACGAAACCTATAGAGCAGTGGAGCACCGCCAGGGAGTACCGCCGTCTGGTAAAGAAAAGATTCGACAAGGAAAATATCGAAATACCTTTCCCCCATGTAACGCTGTATATGGGAGAGGGTGAAAATGAAGGTGTTCTCAAAGTAGACGCGAAATCAGAAGAGATAAAACAATAGAAGACGGACAATAATCTGCTAGGCTGACAATCCGCGGAATTCAACTTTTATATCGGATTGAGCGAAGATTGCTGAGAAGAAGAGAGTTTCGCGATAACAGTAGCCGTATATACATAAACCGGCAAGAACCTTTAAGTGTCATATATATGATAGGGGTTGACAGAGGGTCTAAATGTTAGTATTATCTAATAAAGTTAGGTATGACTAATAATTGAAACGGAATCTTTGATATGCTGACCCCGAGTTCTGAAGATTATCTCCAATCTATATTCCTCCTGGATAAGAGGAAGAATGCAGTCAGGGTAAAGGATATAAGCGCCGAGCTCGGCGTGAGTATGCCGAGTGTTCATCATGCCCTGAGCCTCCTTAAGGAGAAAAAATTTATCAGGCATGAGAGCTACGGCCATGTTGAACTTACAGATAAGGGGAGAAAAGCGGGAAAGAAGATATATTGCCGCCACGAGATACTTCTTAAATTCTTAACTGATATACTTGGAGTTCCCGGTAAAGAAGCACAGGAGGAAACATGCCGGATCGAACATTATATCAGTGACGAGACGCAGAAGAGGCTGGCCGATTTTATTGAAATGGTTGAATCCTGTCCTCACAGTGAGGAGCGTCACAGAAAAGAGGCTGAACAATAGGTTATAGTTTTTTATAAACAGGATTTTAATATTTCAGGGAAGGGAAAAAATTGAAGAAGAATACAAAAACTCTCGTTAACCTTAAACCAGGTGATAGAGCAATGGTAACCGGGGTTGACGGAGGATTAGGACTTGTAAAGAATCTGGAAAATCTGGGGATCAGACCCGGTGTGGGAGTGAAGGTAGTAAGCCGCCATTTTATGAGGGGGCCGGTTGTGGTTCTGGTTGGAAACTCCAGGGTGGCGATAGGATTCGGTATGGCGAAGAAAATAGTTACAGAACCTGAAGATTAATAATCCCCGGGAGGGAAATTGAATGGATAAAATTTTACTGATGGGCAATCCGAATGTCGGTAAATCAGCTATTTTCTCCCGCTTAACCGGGGCAAAAGTGATAGCTTCCAACTATCCGGGAACCACAGTGGAGCTGAGCAGGGGAATTTTAAGGGTTGAAGGAAAAGAAAAGGAAGTTATTGATATCCCCGGAACATACACCCTTGATCCGATTTCAGAAGCGGAGAAAGTCGCGGTAACTATTCTTGATGAAATAACCGGCGGCGATAAACCGGAGAACACAACAGTTGTCAACGTGATAGATTCTACTAATCTTGAACGTAGTCTGAATCTGACCTTACAGCTTTTAAGCAGGGAGATACCTGTTATTATAGCTCTTAATTTCTGGGACGAAGCTCAGCATACAGGTGTGAATATTGATAAGAATGAACTGGAGAGAATACTTGGTGTTCCTGTTGTTTCGACATGCGGGATAACAGGTGAGGGAATAAAAGAGTTTGTCGAAAGAATAAAAGAAGCAAAGAGGAGCGGGTTTGAATTTAAGCGGGAAGAAAAGTGGAATCAGATAGGCGATATAATAAATAAAACCCAAACTCTAACGCACAGGCATCACACTTTACTTGAAAGATTCGGGGATTTTTCAGTACAGCCCTTATCCGGAATTCCCATGGCAATTCTGGTTCTTTTCCTTTCTTTCCAGATTGTCAGATTTATTGGTGAGGGGCTTATAGAGTATCTCTTCGACCCTCTCTTCGATAGAATCTGGCTGCCCGTTATGATTAAACTTTCGGAGATTATGGGCTCAAAGGGGATATTGCATGATATTCTGATTGGAAAGCTTGTAGATGGACAGATCGATTTCGGGGAATCATTCGGCATGCTTACAACCGGACTTTATGTTCCAATTGCGGCGGTTTTGCCTTATATAATATCCTTTTATCTGGCTCTCTCCATCTTAGAGGACTCCGGCTATCTTCCCAGGTTAGCTGTACTGATTGATAACGCGATGCACAGGATTGGACTGCACGGGTTCGGTATAATGCCGATGATCCTCGGACTGGGCTGCAATGTGCCGGGAGCTCTTTCAACGAGAATTATGGAGACAAAACGGGAGAGGTTCCTCTCACTTACGATAATGGCTATATCTGTTCCCTGTATGGCGCAAATCGCCATGATCATGGGGCTCGTGGGTAAAGAAGGAGCCGGCGCGCTGTTTATTGTTTTTGGAACCCTGTTTGCGGTATGGTTCGTTCTGGGATTTATTATGAATAAGATTATGAAAGGCAGAGCCCCTGAACTCTTTATAGAAATACCTCCATACCGTATTCCTTACTGGAAAGCTCTGCTTAAGAAACTTTGGATGAGGGTATTCTGGTTTGTAAGAGAAGCCATACCCTGGGTTCTGGTTGGAGTGTTCACGATCAATATTCTCTACACGCTCGGTGTTATCGAATTCATAGGAAAGATTTTCAGTCCCCTTGTTTCCGGAATTTTCGGGCTTCCGGACGGTGCCGTAGGGGGGTTAGTTGTGGGGTTCCTGAGGAAAGATGTAGCTGTGGGTATGCTCGTGCCGCTTGATCTGAAGGTCAAGCAGCTTATAATCGCCAGTGTGGTGTTAACGATGTACTTTCCCTGCGCCGCCACATTTGCTGTAATGGTGAAGGAACTGGGCGTAAAGGACATGATAAAATCGGCTTCGATAATGATATTATCAACACTGCTTGTCGGCGGAATGCTGAATCTAATTCTTTAGGTATCTGACTTCAAGATACGGGATGAAGATCCCCTCTTCAGAAAGGCTCCTGCCGTTTCCCCCGCCGATCTTGATTCCGGTCTCAGCGAGCTGATATTTCATGCTCGGCCAGTGTGAGACCTCGACCTTTACAGTGTAATAGCCTCTGTTTACAGGGTTACCTTCAAAATCAACAAGATCCCAGGTATAGATATGATGGCCTATATCTATACTCGCGCCTGTAACAGCATCGATATTGCTGAAATCCGATGACTCAGCCCAGGAAGGAAGTACGATTTGAACACCCTTTACGTTTCCGCTGAATCCTGAAACATAAACGGTGTTGACATAATTTCCCTCTTCATCTTCTATCCAGACGGCGGTCTGAGGGGGAAGCTGATCTCTGAATCCAAGAACAAAATCGATTATAACGCATGGTTTTTCCAGTTTTGACGGATCTATTCTTTTTATTTCCGGACGCAGGGAATCGTATACTGCCAGGGCGGGGGCGGATTCCGGATGCCTTACGGCAAGGTCTATCCAGTAACTCATCCCCTTTTTCTGATATGCCTGTCCAAGCAAGAACTTTGCTTCCGATTTGAGTGAATCCGAAAGGCCGCTTTCGAGAACGATCTTTAGATCTTTTATTCCCTGCTCCAGTTTATTGGCAAAGAAGGGGAATTGAATTCCCATTGATCCTCTTATGAATCTCAGCTTCGCGTCTTCCGGCGCCAGCTCAACGGCTTTGTCAAAATTTTCCATCGATTCAAAAACAAGAGCGGTTCTAAGATCTGTATCTTTTGATATTCTTTCATCGTAGCCCTTTTCCGCCTGTCTTGAAATCGTCATCCCCAGCCACATATAGGATTCAGCATTTTGAGGAATTTCTTTAACCGCTTTTTCAAATATCTTTCTTGCCCTGTCATAATCTTTCCTCCTGTATCTCTCTTTCCCCTTTTTTAATAATTTATCAAAGCTGTAATCTGTTTCAGAAAGCAGCTGTCTGGACTTCGTTTTTTCCGGCTCTGCTTTATTTTCTCGGGAAATTTCAAGTTGCCTGATCCGCGCTTCGGCAGATTCAGCTTCGCTTGATCCCGGGGCGTTCTTTACTATCTTCTCCCACGCGGCAGCAGCTTTATCAAAATCCCCCTTCTTATTATACCCTTCTCCGAGAAGATTCCAGGTGAGAATCTTATCTTCTATAGATAATTTATCCGGTGACCTCTTTATAATATCGCATATACGCTGAAGATCCTCTAACCCTCCGTTCAGTTTACCGAGGAATCCGGGGACTTTAACCGACATCAAGCCTCTGAACATCAGAGCGATATGGTTGTCAGGGCCAAGCGACACCGCTTTGTCAAGAAGTCTGAAAGATTCCGAACTCAATTCACCCGCTTCAAGGAAGTTGTCCGTTCGTCCCGCTTTCATCCCTGTATAGAGGCCTTTATAGGCGTACAGAGTGGAATTTTCCGGAAATTCAACGAGGGCGTCATTTAGTATAACAAGGGCTTTCTCAAGCTTGCCCGATTTCTGCAGGTCTTTCGCTTTTTTAATATATTCATCAACAGAAGCGGCGAAGATAATCTTTGAAACGAGCGATAGAACAATAACCAGGATTGTTATGTAGTTTCTTTTCATTTTAGTATCTTTCATGGCATACCCCTTAAAGTTAAGATATAAGCTGTCACGAAGATTCTCTTATCTGTACGATAATAGTACCTTTCTCAGCCCGGCTGATAAAATGTTATCGTATTATACTATATTCCTCCAGATATTATTTCAACTGTTTCCGGAGTTAAAGCCGCATCACATCCATGTAAGGATGAGTCCCTCCCGCAAGAGACGGTTTTATTACGAAACTCCGGCTTAAAAGAGGGCTTTACGAAATGGATAACCGCTAGAAAGGCAGATAAGCTCTGCTTTTAAAATGAGTAAATCCTTCTTCCTTGACCGCTGCGATCTAATTTAGCATCTTTATTAAACTGAAGAAATCTAATGATATTACAGGGTAAACGGAAGGATCTTCCATGCACATGTCAGACGCACTTGTCTCACCCGCGGTAGGCGGGATGTTCTGGATAACAACGAGTGCTATTCTCTGGTATTGTTCCAGGAAATTGAGGGAATTTATCGGCAGCGTCCGGGTGCCCCTTATGGGAGTACTCGGCGCGTTTATCTTTGCCGCGCAGATGATAAATTTTTCCATACCGGGAACAGGCTCAAGCGGCCATCTCGGCGGAGGACTTCTTCTCGCGATTATCCTGGGCCCTCAAGCTGCATTTATCGTTATTTCCTCGGTACTTGTCGTTCAGGCACTATTCTTTGCCGACGGAGGAATACTCGCTCTCGGGTGTAACATATTTAATATGGGGTTTTTCCCCGCTTTTATTGCCTATCCTCTGATTTTCAGGAAAATGATAAATAAGAGACCGGGTAAACCGATGATAGTTGCCGCTTCTGTTACAGCTTCCGTTGTCAGTCTTCAGCTGGGCGCCTTCAGCGTTGTGATAGAAACACTGCTTTCGGGTATAAGCAGTCTTCCGCTGAGTACATTTGTGTTATTGATGCAGCCGATACATCTGGCAATAGGAATTGTAGAGGGGGTTGTAACCGCTGCTGTCGTAATTTTTGTGTGGAACTCCAGACCGGAAATTCTTGGAGGGTTAAAGCCCGCCGGTTCAGCAAGCATCTCAATGAAGAATCTCATTGCGGTATTTGTAGTAGCAGCGGTAGTAGTTGGAGGCGCTGTCTCGTGGTTTGCTTCCAGTAATCCCGACGGCCTTGAATGGGCGATATTCAGGACGAGCGGATCGGAGCTTGAAGCGCCTGAAAAGAGTTTATATTCTCACCTGGCTTTTTTTCAGGATAAAACATCTATAATGCCGGATTACTCTATCAGCGGGGGCGGAAGCAGTGAAGAGCCCGCGTGGCCGGACATTAATTCTGAAACTACCATAGCGGGTATTGCGGGAGGGCTGTTGACTCTTATTGTTACTTTTCTCATTTCATTGACTATGCGCAGGAAGATTAGACCTTCAAGATAAATGTCTGCGGTTCAGCCTGAGGGTAAAGTGTTATGAAGATTGGATCAGCCAGAGACGACGCTCTATATATGGAAGAGTTGTCTCAAAAAGATACTCCGGTCCACCGTATCGATCCCCGCGCAAAAATAATCGTCAATATATTCTTTATATTCACGGTATTATCCTTCAACAGATATGAAATATCCGCGCTTGTAACCTTCTTTACTTTTCCTCTCTTTCTGATGGTTTCGGGAGATCTGCCGGCCGGTTATTTGACAAAGAAGCTTCTCCTTATATCTCCGATCGTGGTTTTAATTGCTGTCTTTAATCCGGTATTTGACCGTGAAACCGCTTTCATTCTTGCCGGAGCGGAAATTTCCGCGGGTTGGGTTTCTTTTTTCTCGATTTTGATAAGATTCTTTCTGACCGCCGGTTCTATCCTCATACTTATCGCGAGCACCGGATTCTATAAGGTTTGCATGGCCCTTGAGAGAATTGGAGTACCTTCCCTGTTTGTAATGCAGCTTTTGTTCCTTTACAGATATATTTTCGTTCTTCTGGACGAGGGCGCGCGTATGGTGAGGGCTCACGCCCTCAGATCCTTTTCGGACAGAGGCATTAAGATAAAGACATTCGGCAGCCTGCTCGGAAACCTGCTTCTTAGAACCGTCGATAGAGCCGATAGAATTCACAGCGCGATGCTGGCAAGGGGATTTGACGGTAGTGTAACATTGAACAGGCGTATTAAGTTTAGAACATCTGATGCTTTCTTTGTTGTTTTCTGGCCCGTGCTCTTTATTTTAATGAGGAGATATAATTTTTCCGAGTTGATAGGGAGTTTCTTTTTGAGGATTTTCTAGATGAGCCATCATATTGTCGAAGCAAGAAGTCTGCATTTTACTTACAGGGACGGTACTCCCGCGCTTCGAGGTGTTGATTTTCGGATAACACACGGAGAATCAGTGGCGGTTGTAGGCGCCAATGGAGCGGGCAAATCGACCTTGCTTCGTCATCTTAACGGAACGGTGCTTCCTCAGAGAGGAGAGGTGAGAGTAGGGGATTTCCCGGTAATAAAAGACAGGTTGAAAGAGGTCCGCCGTACGGTGGGGATGGTGTTCCAGAACCCCGATGATCAGCTTTTTATGCCTACTGTTTTTGACGACGTAGCTTTTGGGCCCGTTAATTGCGGGTTGCCGCCCGATGAGGTCGAAGCCAGAGTGGACGAAGTTCTGGCTCAGGTCGGGGTTGCTTATCTTAAAGGCCGCTCCTCTACCCGTCTTTCAGCGGGGGAGAAGAGAGCTGTCTCTATAGCCGCTGTTCTGGCGGTTTCGCCGGACATACTGGTTCTGGATGAACCTAATTCAGATCTGGACCCTAGAGCGAGAAGGAGATTGATAGAACTGCTCAAGACGTTCAAGCACACAAAGATAATAGCTACTCACGATCTTGATATGGTTCTCGATCTGTGTCCTAGAACGATTGTGCTTGTTGAAGGAAAAGTCGCGGCTGACGGGAATTCACTTGAAATATTCAGTGATGAACAGCTTTTGAAAAAAAGCAATCTGGAAAAACCTCTCAGAATGCAGAAATATCCCGGCTGAGAGGCAGGTAAAAATATTTTACTTCAGGGTTATCTGGCATAAGAGTCTGGCCATACACCGCGCAGACAACCCCTTTAAGCCGGTTCAATCCCGAATCCTGTTATTTCTCTTTCAGCCGTACGATAGTAGCCCCCCATCCTCCTTCCTCCTCCAGAGCTGTCCGGAAAGAATGGACGTGGGGTGAACGGTCAAGGATAGAACGGACTTTATTCCTCAGTACCCCTCTTCCCTTTCCGTGAATGATTCTAATCAGATAAATTCTTTTTTTGAGGCATTCTGAAATATAATCAGGCACGAGATTTTTTACTTCAGAAGGATCGAATGTATGTAGATCAAGCACGCCGTCTATAGGATAATGGGTCGGTTCAGATCCATCCATTGAATTCAGCCTTTTGTTTCCGGGCAGCTCAGCCCTTGACTTTTTATCTACTATCTGCTGGACAATACTGATATGCAATGTTAGTTTGTAGTATAAAGTTTATTGTTAAGGTTTTTCCAGAAAATAATTTTACACCTGTTTTCAATTAAACCATGAAAGAGTGATAATATGAAAAAGGTATTTGTTGTTTGCGTCAGCGTGATGATTTCCATCTTTTTGTTAAATGGCTGTTCCGGTGAAAAGGAAAATGCTGATTCAGCGGGAACAAAAGGGGATAGTGCTGTGGATTCTTCCGATATAGTAGCGGTAGTAAACGGAGTTGATATCACGGAAAAGGAACTTTCTGAAAAAATAGACGATATCAAGAAGTCCTCAGCGGGGAACAACCGCATGCAGATGGGAGGTCAGATGAGAAGAGAGGCTCTTGCTAATATGATTAATTACGAGCTCCTTCTTATGGCCGCAGAAGACGCGGGGGTAACCGTATCTGATGAAGAACTTAGCGAAAGAATAAATGAAATAAAGAGCGGATACGAATCGGAAGAGCAGTTATTAAACAGATTGAAGGAATTGGGAATGAATAAGACCGAGTTTGAAAAAAGACTCGCCAAGAAGATGAAAATACAGAAAATTATTGATAAGCAGACCGTCGAAATCGAATCTCCGCCGGAGAGTGAAGTAAGGGAGTATTATGATTCACACCGCGACGTTTTTAAACAGCCCGAGCAGGTAAGCGCGAGTCATATCCTCATAAAGGTTAATGAAGAGGACGACAGCGAAACGAAGAAGAAGAAAAGGGAAAAGCTGGAAGGAATACTGAAAGATATAAGAAATGGAGCGTCTTTCAGTGAAAACGCCTCTCTTTATTCCGAATGTCCTTCAAAATCGAAGGGCGGGAATCTCGGGTTCTTCAGTAAAACAGATATGGTGAAACCCTTTTCGGAAGCCGCATTCTCTATGGATAAGGGTGAAATCAGCGATATCGTTGAAACCCGTTTCGGTTACCATATAATAAAGGTAAATGATAAGAAAGAAGCCCAAACGGTTTCATTTGAAGAGGCCAGTGAGAATATAACAACCTATCTGGAAGGGATGGAAAAGAACGAGGTCATAAATAATTATATCGCCGGTCTCAGGGAGGAAGCAGATATAGAATATGCTGATTCGAGCCTGGTTCAGCCGCAGCAGCCGTAATCCCCGCTTTTTCCGGTTTAAACCGGGCGCACAATCTTTCTGAACCTAAAGGGGGTTTTCAGTATCCACCGGGTTTCCGGGATCACCCGGTTTATCCAGTGGTGATTTTACGTGAAACGGTTTAGCTCCCCATACCACCTTCCTGTATTTCTCTTTCTTTCTCTTCCCCGCTCCCCGCATAGACTCCACCGCCCCCCCCGAAGAGCCGCTCACGCACCCTCCCCAAAACAAAGAAGCTTCCTTAGAATAGGGAGTAGGTCATGATCTTTCTTCCTATTCCCGGATTTTTTGTAATATAATGGACATTCTCCATTTTTCAGGCCTAATATCGTCTAATCTGTTGATATTTAAGCAATAACGAGGTATGACAAATAAAAAGATGGCCTCCTTGGAAATCGACGATTATAATCATCGATGAACACAAAAAAACGAAGGAGGCCGAAATGGAGTATAGACAAATTGCCACAAAGCCTGCGAGGACAAATTCATAATTATTTGGGGATATTTTATCCCCACTTTTCAAAACCACGATCAAAATTTATCGAGCAGATGATATATGGAATTCAAGCCGGACGTAACGAGAAAACTCAGCTCGATAAGCCGGTCACTGGGAGAAGACATATTACTTAAAAAGACTGAAGAACGATTGAGTCATCATCTAGCTATTAAAGGACTGTGGCAGAAAATCAATGAAATAGTTGTGGCGCACGGGGGCACGAAGAATTCATAAAGACACATTGATATTTATTGATCCGACTGATATCAGGAAACGTTACGCGAAGAAAATGCCGTATCTGGCTCGGGTGCGCAGGTGGGAGT
>CAZKNG010000009.1:0-1628 GCA_964554125.1 uncultured bacterium
CCTCACACCGAGAAATATAAAAGAGGTATAGATAAATCAATATCCATTGATGAAAGCGTAGAGCTTGGAGAGGATATACATATTGGGAAAAGTGTCTACATCGGCAAAGGTGTGACTATAGGTAGCAGGGCGACGATCTTACCGTTCGTGTATTTAGGCGACGGAGTGGAAATTGGAGATGATTGCCTTATCTATCCCGGTGTTACTGTAAGGGAAGGCTGCAGTATCGGGAGAAGAGTAATTATTCATTCGGGTGCCGTAGTTGGGAGCGATGGGTTCGGATATGCTAAGGAAGGCTGTATCCATAAGAAAATTCCGCAGATAGGTATAGTAAGAATTGAGGATGATGTTGAAATCGGAGCTAACAGCACAATTGACAGGGCAACAACGGGCCAGACCGTTATTGGCAAAGGGGCCAAAATAGATAATCTGGTTCAGGTAGCTCACAATGTTGTTATTGGTGAAAATTGCATAGTTGCCGCCCAGGCGGGCATATCGGGGAGTACGGAATTAGGAAGAAATGTGGTTCTCGCCGGACAGACAGGGCTGGTAGGACATATTAAAATAGGAGATAATGCTCAAGTAGGAGCGCAGGGAGGGGTAACAAAATCTATTCCTGAGGATACGAGCGTTTCAGGTTATCCAGCCAGAGAACATAAGAAGGCACGTAAGATTTACGCAGCGACAGCGCGTCTTCCGGCTCTAGTTAAGGAATTCAGGAGTTTGAAGGAAAGAATCGATAAACTCGAGAAAGGATATAAGAGTGGTTCGTCAACAGAGGACGATTAAAAAGTCATTTTCCTACAACGGCATCGGGCTTCACACCGGGAATAAGGTCAATATGGTTTTTAAACCTGCTGATCCGGATACAGGTGTAATTTTCAGAAGGGTTGATCTGGACCCCGTTGTGGAAATCCCGGCGAAAGCGGAATTTATTTATTCCGGGAAGAATATTCGCAATACAACAATATCAAAAGACGGTCATCAGATACAGACTGTTGAACACATTCTGGCCGCGATTTCAGGACTTCATATCGATAACTTGATTGTTGAATTGGACGCGGGGGAACCTCCCGAACCCCCCGATGGCAGTTGCGGGGAGATAGTAAGATTATTTGACAGTATAGGATATAAAAACCAGGGAATCCCCGCGAATTCATTTAAAGTAACAGAGCCTATTTCATATAGTGAGGGGGATATTGAATTAATTGCCCTTCCGTATAACGGTTTTAGAATAAGTTTTACTATTGAATATAATAGTACATGTATAGGTACGCAGTTCGCTTCATTCGACATCAACCCGGAAGTATTCAGGAAAGAGATTGCGCCTTCGAGGACATTTGCCCTTATGTCAGATGTGGAGTTGCTGAAATCACAGGGACTTATAAAGGGTGGAAGTCTTGATAACGCTATTGTAGTGGAAGGCAATAAGATTCTGAACGAAAAGCCCTTAAGGTTCGATGATGAATTCGTAAGACACAAGATTCTCGATCTTATCGGAGATGCTGTATTTGCCGGTGCTCCCATGGAAGCTCATATTATTGCAGTAAAATCGGGTCATGACTACAATCTTAAGTTCGCCAAAAAATTGTCAGAAGCATATAAGGCCGGGATTAAGAAAACTGACG
>CAZKNG010000009.1:1638-51338 GCA_964554125.1 uncultured bacterium
AGGATAAGTCGTGGAATATAAATGATATAATGGACATTATGCCTCACAGGTACCCATTTCTGCTTGTTGACAGGATATTGGAGCTTGAAGATGACAAGAAGGTTGTGGGTATTAAGAATGTTACTATAAATGAACCTTTTTTTACCGGTCATTTCCCGGGACACCCAATAATGCCCGCCGTATTGATCATTGAAGCTATGGCACAGGTTGGAGGTATTCTTCTACTATCCTCTGTTGATAATCCAAATAAATATCTCGTATATTTTATAGGCATTGATAAAGCGAAGTTCAGAAAACCTGTTGTTCCCGGAGATCAAATCCGTTTCGAGCTTGAGATGGTTTCACTTAAGAGGAAATTCTCCAAGATGAAGGGCAAAGCATATGTTGACGGTAAACTCGTAGCTGAAGCGGTCCTTACATCATCGATAATAAAACGTTGAGAGGTTTTAATGGCGGTATATATAGATAAGATGGCGGTTGTAAAGGAGGGAGCTCAGCTGGATGAGAATGTCAGTGTAGGTCCTTTTTCTTTAATAGAAGAGAATGTCCGTGTTGGTAAGGATACTAAGATAGGCAGCAATGTGCTTCTGAGCGGAAACACGGAGATAGGAAGAAATAATGAAATATTTCACGGCACTTCGATCGGCACGCCACCGCAGGACCTGAAATACGCGGGTGAAAAAAGTTATGTTAAGGTAGGCGATAACAACACGATTCGTGAATATGTTACAATAAACAGCGCTACAGAAGAGGGGGAAAGTACTGTTGTAGGCAATAACTGCCTTTTGATGGCATATGTTCATGTAGCGCATAATTGCATTCTGTCAGATAATGTAATTCTTGCAAATGCCGTAAATCTGGCCGGTCATATTAAACTTCACGAACATGTTATAATAGGAGGAATGGTGCCGGTGCATCAGTTCGTCTCGATAGGAGCACACGCGTTCGTGGGGGGAGGCAGCAGAATATCAAAGGATATTCCTCCATTTGTCAAAGCGGCTGGTATTCCGCCTAAGGTTAACGGCATAAATAGCATAGGTCTTCAGCGAAGGGGCTTTACGTCAAAACAGAGAGAAGTCATAAAAAGAGCTTATTATATTCTCTATAGGAATGGACTTAATGTTTCCCAGGCAATCGATAAAATAAAGAACGAGCTTGCCCAGACTACTGAAACTAAGATGATTGTTGATTTTATCGCCAGCAGCCGGCGGGGAATTACTAAATAATATATCTTCCAGACAATCCGGAGGTTTTTTAATTGAGTCTTTCAAATAGTGGACTTAAAGCAGGTGTAATAGGTACAGGGAATCTGGGGAAAAACCACGTTAGAATTTATTCAGGCTGTGACGATATAGATTCTGTCTATTTATATGATATCGATCGCGAAAACGCCAGGAAGATCTCCGAAAAATTCAACGCCGAATTATCCCCGTCTCTAAGTGAATTACTGAAAGAATGTGATATCTTGAGTGTCTGCACTCCCGCTACTACTCATTTTGATATTGTCTGTCAAGCCCTGGATAGCGGAGTGGATGTTCTGGTGGAAAAACCTATCACTTCAGATTGGAGAGATGGCGCGAAACTTGTTGATAAAGCGAAAGAGAAAAATCGAATCCTGCAGGTTGGGCACATTGAGAGATTCAATGGAGTGTTTGAATCGATTCTTCCGTTGATCAGAAACCCGATGTTTATAGAATGTCACAGGTTGGGCACATTTACCCCCAGAGGAACAGACGTATCGGTTATTGTCGATCTGATGATACACGATATTGATATTATACTCGCAATACTCGGCTATGATCAGCTTGTTGAAACAAGATCTTCAGGAGCCGGGGTGATAACTGAATCCGCGGATATTGTAAACGCGAGGCTTGAGTTCAAGGGCGGCTGCGTGGCGAATATTACAGCCAGCAGAATTTCACCAGAGCCCTTTCGAAAGATACGGTTCTTCCAGGAGAACCTGTATCTTTCAGCTGATTTTAGAAAGAAAAAGGTGAAAGCTTTTCGTAAAGCTGATCGAATTGATTTTAACACTGTATCGGAAGACCCCACATCGTTTATAGATCCTCTGCGTGTCGAGGTTGATATGGAAGAACCCCTGAAAAAAGAGATTTATTCATTTATCAGCGCGGTAAAAAATAGTACAGATGTTGTTGTTACGGGCGAGCAGGCGGTAAAAGCCCTGATGGTAGCGGAAAAAATAATCGAAGGTATAAAAACTAATTGAGTGAGATCATGAATATTCTTATTACCTGTGGTGAAACGAGTGGGGAATATCACGCTGGACTTCTTGTTTCGGAACTTAAAAAAATTGAAGATAATTGCCGTATTATAGCGCTTGGAGGAGACGAACTCAGGCGTGCCGGCGCGGAAGTTTCTTTTCCCATGGAACGATACGCTCTTATGGGGTTTTCAGAAATAATATCCGGTCTTCCCAGAATAATTTCACTTGAGAGAAAACTCAAAGCGGTAATAGAGAAAGGACAAATTGATCTGTTTATCCCGGTTGATTATCCCGGTATGAATCTAAGATTGGCTAAATATGCTCACGAAAGAGGGATACCTGTTTTGTATTTTATAAGTCCCCAGGTCTGGGCGTGGGGAAAATGGCGTATAAAAAGGATGAAAGGGAATATTGACCTTATGACGGTAATCCTGCCTTTCGAAAAGCGTCTTTATGAAGATGCGCGGATCCCTGTTTTTTTAACGCGTCATCCCGCTCTCGCAGAAATTGCTCACCCCGGGGGTAAAAAGGAATTACCCGCGGATCAGAAGGATTTCAAGATACTTTTATTCCCCGGCAGCAGATTGCAGGAGGTAAAAAAAATACTGCCCCCAATACTAGAAGGAGCTCGAAATATTCACGAAAAGATCCCCTCCGCCAGTTTCATATTGGGACTGGCTCCTATGATAAAGGAGGAAGATATTGAAATCCCCGCCGATATTTATCCATACATTAAAATATCTAAAAAAGGACTTAGAGAGCTAAAAGAGGTAACCCTTGTTTTAGCTGCATCCGGCACCGTTACCCTTCAGACTGCTATTTCGGGGACTCCTCTGATTACTATTTATAAGACATCTGTTTTTACCTATTTTCTCGGAAAAATCCTTATACAGATTCCATATGTAGCTATGCCGAATGTTCTTGCCGGCAGAATGATCGTACCGGAGATGATACAGGGCAGAGCGGATGGCGAAAATATTGCTGCCGAAGCCCTCGACCTTCTGACTGACGCGGACAGGTACAGAAAGGTTTCCGGAGAACTGCTGAATATAAGAGAAAAACTCAAAGGCGGGGGTGAGTTGAGCGATGTGGCGAAAATGGCTTTCAAACTGGCAAGAGGGGAGAATATAGAAGCTGAAATGCAGAAATGAGATCTTTTAAAGGGTAATTATTGTCGGCATAGTGGGCATACAAGAGTCTGCGATAGATATATTAGTAAGGTAAGTTTATGAAAGTTAGAATACATCCCGGAATTGTCAGTTTCCTCGGTGCAGTCTTTATCCGTCTGTTGGGCTTAACCTGGAGATTCAAGTTTGAGGGAGAAGATAATCTAAAGATCGCGAGAGAACTCTCCGGTAACGTGATATTCTCTTTCTGGCACAGCCGGCTTCTTGTATTGAGCTACACGCACAGGGGAGAGAATATTCAGGTTTTAGCCTCACAACATTCAGACGGAGATTTAATGGGAAGAACGATAAGATGGCTTCAATTTGGTCATCTTAAGGGATCAACTACAAGAGGCGGCGCGGGTGCGATACGTAAGCTCGTATCTGTCTTAAAGCGTGGTCTGGATGTTGGCCTGACCGTTGACGGACCTACCGGTCCAAGGGGTGTAGTTCAACAGGGCGCTGTCGAGATAAGCAGAATGACCGGCAGCGCAGTAATACCTATTTCAAGTACGGCACGGAGGAGAATTTTGTTTAATTCATGGGACAAATTTCAGTTACCACTTCCATTTACTGATGTTATTGTTTCTTACGGTAAACCGGTTGTTGTCGGTCAGGGGGCGGGAATTGAAGAACGTGAGAAAGAACGGATTTTAATTCAGAACAGATTAAATGAACTGACATCTAATCTTGATAGAAAAGCCGGTCATAAAGGATCGGATGTGTGGCCTCATGAAAATTCATGAAAGATACACGATTGCTGAAAAGATATTTAAGGGGAAAGGGTTCTGGAGCGCATTTTTGCCACTCAGGTATCTTTTGTCCCTTTTTTTTATCTTATGGCTTAAAATAAAAGGGCAATTTTATGACAACCAGACCGGAGTATCAAAAAAAAGAGCTGAGGTTTCCAAGGTAAAAGATCTTTCTGCCCGTGTTATATCTGTCGGCAATATCGTCGTGGGCGGAGGGGGGAAAACGCCCTGCGTTATAGCAATTGCTGAGGAAATAAAAAGAAATGGCGGCATACCGGTTGTTATTACAAGAGGATACGGCAGCCTTGCCGAGAAGGTGAACAAACCTATCATAATATCAAAGGGCATCAACCTAAACACTGGAAGAGATGATTATCTAACTGATTCTGATTTTACACATAAGGGGGAAAGTAGCTTCACTGACAGACTTTTTGCCCGGAGATTCGGAGATGAAGTTTCGATATACAATGATCTCGGTATATCTGTTGTAATTGACTTCAATAGAGCCAGGGGAGCTGAATTAGCCGATAAATTACTTCATCCGACAGATATACTTCTGGATGACGCCTATCAGAATAATTCTCTGGGGAAGGATAAGAATATACTACTTCTTGATTACAGACTCCCTTTTGATGGCGGAAGACTGCTCCCGCTGGGATCGCTCAGGGAAAAACCTGAAGCAGTCAAAAGAGCAGATATGATAATATTTACCAGAGCAGAAGGTGAGGAGGTCCCGCCTGAACTATCCGGGTTAATTCAGGAAAAGAGAGTATATTTTTCAAGTCACGAATTTTCCTGTCTTTATCGACGTGACGGAAAAAGAATCAGCCCCGGCAAGTTAAAAGAAAGAAAACTCGTTCTATATTCCGGAATCGCTTTTCACCCTTCATTCGAAAATATGGTTTCAAATGAAATATCAATCCCCTCGGCTTCCTTCAGATATTCAGATCACTATCGTTACAAAAAGGATGATATTGAATCTATGATAAAAGAAACCGGTAAAGACGCGAGTTATCTTACAACGGAAAAGGACTGGTTTAAGACGCATGAATTGTTTCCTGAAAATATAGATCTTTATGCTGTCAGCATGAAAATGGTATTCAGAAAAAACGATCTTCGGGAGATTTGTCTCGGAGATTAATCGGTTATTACACGGGGAATGTGTTCAGTCAATCTGGCAAGAAGTTCGTAATTTATATCGTGGCTGGTAAATTTACTGAATGATGAAACGGTTATCGAGCGGTTTTTCTGTTTACCTATCAGAACTACTTCATCACCTTTTTTTATTTGAGGTAATTTCGATACATCCACAATCATCATGTTCATACTTACAAGGCCTATAACATTGGCCCTCTTTCCATTAATAAGAACGCGGCCGTAATTGCTGAGCGAACGGCTGTATCCGTCGGAATATCCAACAGGTATCGTGGCTATTTTCATATTCGCGGGAGCCAGAAAGGATGTGTTATATCCGATAAATTCTCCCCTTTTTACCCTTTTAACACCCATAACAGAGCTTTTCCACGTGAGAACCCGCTTTAAGGGATTTATCTTCACGTTGTTGCGGCTTAGATAATAAATATAAGTTTCCATGCTGGGCCAGAATCCGTATTGCATAATTCCTATTCTAACAAGATCCATCCTGCTTTCCGGATAGGCAATCGCGGCGGCTGAAGAAGCGGTATGACGCAGTTGGGGAGTAAGATCTGACTTTATGAATCCTCTTAAAACCCTTTTGTATCTCCTTATCTGCTTTTTCACTCTGACGTAATTCGCTATACTTTCCGCCCCTGCGTAATGGGTGCAGAGTCCTTTGAAGATGAGATATTCTCCGTTAGATTTAAGTACTTCGCGGACCTTCTTTAATTCACGGGCCTGGAATCCTGTGCGGTTCATACCTGTTTCAATATCTATATGCAGTTTTGCTTTCTTTTTTAGTTTTTTTGCAATCTCCAGAGATTTGTTCAGTTTACCCAGATCGGAAACAAAGAACTCTATATCATTTTCAATAGCCCAGGCTATTTCCTCATAACCGATGTAACCCATAATCAGTATTGTGCTTCCGCTGCTGACCTTAAATGCTTCCAGGGCTTCGCACGCGCTGAAAACAGAGAAATGATCTATACCGCACTCTTCCGCCATGGGAACAAATTTTGAAATACAATGACCGTAGGCGTTCCCCTTGATTACTGAAGACAGCCGGATCTTGTTACCGAGATAACTTCTGAGGAATATTATATTATTTTTTAACGCGGATTTACTTATTTCAATATATGATGTATTGAACATGTTATCACCTGTTTAATATCAAATTGATTATTTCGCTGAACATTCTGATACCGGTTGTAATAATTTCTTCCGGGAAATCATAATCCGGATTATGGAGACTCGGATGGTTTTGTCCAGCCCCTATACCGAAAATAGCACCGGGGCAGAGTTTTGTAAAATGTCCGAAATCTTCTGACCATCTAAACGGCTCATCTATAAAAACAGTATTGAAGCCATTCAGGGAAGCAGCCTCTGAGACTATTTTAGCGCAGCCGGGGTCATTAACGGTTGATGGAAACTCCTCCATCCAGTCGATCTTTATATCTATTCCATATTCCTTGCAAATATTCTCCGCGAGTTTAACGGAACGGGATGAAAGCATATTCATGTCATCTTCGCGAAATGCCCTGAGGGTTGTAATTATTTTAGCGTAACCGGGGGATGTTCCAAGGGCGATTTCACCGAGCCTGGCGAATACTACAGTTGAGAGAACAAAATCTTTGTAATCTGATTCTTTAGAGGGCATAAGCGTGATATTCTTTACGATCTCCGCCATTGCGATGGCGGGGCTCTTTCCTCTTTCCGGCTCTGCCGCGTGTGAGGTTTTCCCAAAGAGTTCAACTGACATGCCGCTTGACGCGGAAGCGAATATCCCGTTGCTTAAAACAATCTTATTAAGATCAAAACCGGGGAGATTATGAAGGGAGAAAGTGTAATCAGGTTTTATACTATTGAATTTTTCATCCTCAATCACGCGAGCGGCACCTTCACCTCTTTCCTCAGCGGGCTGGAAAAGAAGAACTACCTTTCCGCGGTCTGGCCTTGAGGAGGAAAGAATAGCGGCAAGTCCGGCGATTATTGTCATATGCCCGTCGTGGCCGCATTTGTGGGAACAGCCGGGATTCACAGAGCGATAACTTACATCATTTATTTCCTCTATGGGGAGGGCGTCGAGTTCACAGCGTACTAATAAAGTAGGCCCCTCTCTTTTTCCATTATAAACTGCCGCGAGACCGGTGCCGGCAATTTCTGTAATAATGTCGTCAGGTTCCGAGTGAGAGAGGAAATCAAATATTTCACCTGCGGTTTTCTCTTCCTGCCAGGAAAGCTCAGGATGGCTGTGAAGTTTCCTTCTAAGACTTATCAGTGACTTATCGGTACTTTTTACTTCCATGATTCATAATAAACATAAAAAAAAGAATAGCAAAACAGATAATTAAATGACCCTTAATTTATTTGATGTAAGGGTCATTGAAGTAGGATATATAATATATATTTGTTCTCTTTAAAAGGTATTTTTAACTCCCGGAATCATCATCAACATAATCGGCAAATCCTACCTGTAATCCACCATCAAAGCTCATAGTTCTGTCATCCGCCTGTACTTCATGTCCAATGAATGTAATACGGGCGTTTGAGATTATTTCCGTACCTGTATATCTAATTCCAGAGAGAGGGAGCTGGTTTTTATCAGAAAACGGTACAAGGAGAATTGTCGCCTCAACTGTTGAATTTGCAGGAACAAGAATGTTCGTATTCCCGGAAAAAGATTCGACCGGTATGGTTGCACCCTCTGTTTCATATTCAACCCTGTAATCGGTAACAAGGAAGTCTCCAAGGGATGTTGTATCTACATTGACTATACCGGAATACTGTTTATTCGTAATTGAGACAGTAATAAAATCTTCAACAACGTAATCATCGCGAGTATTGTATGTGAGGCCGTCTTCGTTGTATAAGGAATCTCCCTGATTTACAACGTCACTTGTAAACGGCGCGCCTTCGTTGATGTTGCTTACATATACGACCGTTCTTTGATTATATGTGGAATCTTTATCACAACCCAGCCCAAAAGCCGTGAAGGCGATGACCGGCAGTATAATTATAATAAATATTTTCTTTGACGACATTAGGTGACCTCCTCTAATAGGTACTGCTTACTTTTTAATATATAGGCTTACGCAATGATTATGCCAAACACAGGCAGCTTAGATATGTGGTAACTGATATTATAATATATAGATAGCTGATTCTCTAACTTGATATGAATTTTTAGTAGTTCATCATTGTGCAAATTGCAGTTAATTGTTGCGGTATTTATTCTTATTCTATAGAATTATAATTGGATTAAAATAGATGGAGTAAACATTGACTATCGAAGAAACTGATATTCTTGTAATAGGAAGCGGACTGGCGGGGTTGTTTTTAGCCTATAAAGCGTCCTCATACGCGAAAGTAACAGTTATAACTAAAAGAGAAGTAAATTCATCCAACACAACTCAGGCTCAGGGTGGAATAGCGGCGGTTTTAGACGTGAACGATTCATGCGAAAGTCATCTCAGAGATACCATGACAACAGGGAAGGGACTATCTGATCTAAATGCCGTTAAAACGATGGTTCACGGTGCAAAGGACAAAATAGAAGATCTTATGAATATCGGTGTGCGTTTCGATTTAGATAATGAGACCGGGATGCTGGATATGACAAGGGAGGGCGGGCATAGTAATGCCAGGGTTATTCATTATCGTGATTTTACCGGGCTTGAGATATCAGAGAAGATGATAAGTACCGTAAAAAAGATGCCATCGATCAAGATAGATGAGTTTCATTTCGCGATCGATCTAATTACAGATAATCAGGGTGCTGTTACAGGATGTTATTTCCTGGACAGAAGAAAAAATGAGATAAAAGCAGTCAAAGCAAAATCAACCGTTCTTGCAACGGGAGGCGCGGGCAAAATATACCTTTATACTTCAAACCCTGATGTGGCTTCGGGAGATGGAATCGCTATGGCTTATATGGCTGGGGCCAGATTATCTAACCTGGAGTTTGTTCAATTTCATCCCACGTGTCTGTATCATCCCGAAGCAAAGTCATTTCTGATATCAGAGTCCCTGCGCGGTGAGGGAGCTATACTTAGAAATATTAAGGGTGTCGAATTTATGGAGGGTAAAGACCCTTTAAGAGAACTCGCGCCGCGTGACGTTGTTGCCAGAGCCATAGACAGCGAGATGAAAAGAAGCGGAGCTAAATTTGTTTATCTAGATATTACGCACAAACCCTCAGACTGGCTTAAGAAGCGTTTTCCGTCTGTTCACCAGAGATGCGCTGAATTCGGGATAGATATAGGGAAGGATATGATACCGGTTGTACCTGCTGCTCATTATATGGTCGGAGGGGTAAAAACAGATATAAAGGGAAGAACAAATGTCAAAGGGCTGTACGCGATAGGGGAAGTCGCCTGTTCGGGTGTTCACGGAGCCAACAGGCTCGCGAGTAATTCTCTTCTTGAGGCATTGGTTATGGCTGATGAGTGCTCTAAGGTATTAAAAGATTCTATTAAGGATCATCTGACTTTTGGTAAGAATCAGTTATCCTATCCGGTCCTGGGTGACGTGCATCGTATTCAGACTGTAATTCTTGATCATGATTGGGATCTTGTAAGGAGAATTATGTGGGATTATGTGGGGATTGTTCGAAGTGACGAGAGATTGAATATAGCCAAAAAGAGGGTCGATCAGATAAGAGAGACGGTAAATAACATTTACTCCAGATACGGCGTTTCTGTTGACATGGTTGAACTGCGTAATATTGTACTGGTCAGCAGCCTTGTGGTTCATTCGGCGATATTAAGAAAAGAGTCGCGCGGGCTGCACTACAATTCTGACTATCCATACACTAATCCGGTATGGAAAAAAGATACGATACTCGAACCGGGTGTAATATAATATTTTATCATTTTACGCGTAGAATCTAATTTTTAAAGGAATCTCAAGTGGATATTGGAGAACACCTTAAAGTTGTTGAAGGGATCATCAAAGTTGATCCAAGATATAAGGTAAATGCCTATATATTTGTTATTGTGGCAGTTGAAAGAACCATAAGTGCCCTTTCGTATGTAAGGCACATTTCCGGACAGGAATTACTCGCTGGAATAACAGATTACGCTATAGACCAGTTTGGACCTATGTCAAAAGAGGTTTTTAATTATTGGGGTATAAAGGAATCAACAGATTTTGGAAATATTGTTTTTAATCTTATTGAAGCAGGTTTGTTAACGAAGAGATCTGAAGATTCAATAGATGATTTTAAAAACGGATCTGATTTTAAGAAGATTTTTGAAGAGGAATATTTTAAGAGATAGAATTGCCGATGTGAAAACCATAATCCAAAAGCGTGATCTGCTTGCCGTAGGGACTTATGCTATATGTTCCCAGGCCATCTTCATAAGAGAAATGCTTGGGCTTTTCAGCGGGACTGAATTTGTTGTAAGTCTGTTGATTTCAAGCTGGCTTCTTTGGGTTGGTGTGGGTGGGATAAAAGGGGGGAGGCTGTTCAAAGGCATATTCGCCAAACGGTTTTCAGCTTTCCGGGGTTTGATAGTTTTCGCCGCGTTAATATTTCCAGCGACTATTCTGTTTATTAGATACGGGAGAGGGTTGCTCGTTACTTCCCCTGGAGAAATGCCCCCATTTTTCAAATCTATTCTATTTTGTGTTTTTGCTATCTTTCCCGTTGCTTTCGCTAATGGATTAATTTACAACGCGGCAAGTAAATGGTGGGGAGAAAAAACAGGGGTTATCTCAACCGGTGTTTCATGGGTCTATATACTGGAAGCGGCAGGCTCGGTAGTGGGAGGATTGTTATTTTCTTTTGTACTATTAGAATTTTTTACTCAGTTTGAAATTTCATTGATAATCTCCTTTATAATGATAACTGTTATTCTCCGTCCATTTAGAATAAGAGGCAGGTTCTGGTGTAGAATAATATTTATTATTATATTGGGATCCGGGATGATTTTCCTTTCTAATAAACTGGATTATAAAAGTATAAGTTGGCTTTTTCCTGAATTTACTTTAAGAGGTTTCAGTTCATCCAGATATGGCGAGATTGCAGCTGTTCAAAAGGGCGGAGCGGTCTCTTATTTCTCCGGTGGTTCAAGATATTTTACTATTCCCGATATTCAGAATATTGAAGAGGTTGTTCATATCCCTCTTCTTTCTCACAAGAATCCAGGACGGGTTTTAATTATAGGCGGGGGATTGGCGGGCGAAATAAAAGAGATATTTAAACACAATTCTGTCGAAAGTGTAGATTGTGTTCAGCTCGATGACCGTCTTATGAAGATGGTACGGGAGATATCAAAGAAAGACAACCTGGATAAAGATGACTTTACTGAAGATGATCGAGTAAATTATTTCGTAGGTGACGGCAGACTGTTTTTGAAAGAAACAAATAACAAATATGATATTATTATTGTTAATACTCCGGACCCCTTGAATCTCGAATTAAACAGGTACTATACGAAGGAATTCTTCAATACGGCAAAGAGCGCTCTTCTACCGGAAGGCATTTTCACAATTTCGCATTCTTCCTCTGAAAATTTCATCTCAGACGCTCTGTCTATGGTTTTGAGAACGATCAGGAAGTCCCTTGATGATGTCTTCGGCGGTGTAAGCGTTATACCCGGAACGGTAGTTCATTTTATCGGAAGCGAAAGGGAAATAACTGCGAGTGAAATACTGAATAACCTGAAAAAGCGCAGGTTGGATACACAATTCATAAACATGAATTATATTCCATACAGATTTTCTGAAGACAGATTGAACCTTATATCTTCCAGGACCCATGACCTTTCTGATGTTGATGTAAATAGTGATCTTATACCGATTTTGACCGCTTACGAAATGTTTCTGGAGTTTAAGAAAAAGGGATTAAACCAGGCAGCGCGGGTTGGGAAAATTACCGCGGTCAGCAAGTGGTTCCCTGTTGTAGCCGGAGCTGTTATTATTATTCTGATTTTCCTGATCCCCGGAGAGGAAGTTGCAGCTAAATTGGATGTATGGGGGGTGGGACTGACGAGTTTTCTCTTTCAGATAAATCTGCTTTTAGCTTACCAGTCATTTTCAGGTTATCTGTACAATGGCATTGTTTTTCTTACAGCTTTCTTTATGGCTGGTATATCTATCGGGACGTGGAGCACTTATAAAATCCCTTTTAAATTCTCGAGAGATCCGCAGGGAATACACGCAGCTTTCATAATATTTTCTTTCTTCTATGTTATCTGGTTGTTAGTTATAGGCAGGGTTGCTATAGGCATAATAACAGGTTCTATTGCTTTCATTGCCGCTTCTTTCATTGGGGGTTTTCTTACAGGAATATTTTACAGAGTCGTTGTTTCTTCAACCCTCGACAGGTTAACGAATCAGCAGCCTGCGGTATTTTACGCGTGGGATATGTTCGGTGCCTGTGTGGGAGGTATTTTGGGCGGAATATTTATTTATCCATTCTCGGGAAGTCCCGGTGCTATAGCTCTTTTCGTTTTTATCCACATTTCCAGCATGTTGCTGCTGACAAGAAAATGGAAGAAAACTTATTTATCCGACATATGACAGGTAATAAATAGCCGGATCAGGGAAGGCCAAATTCCTCTTCTGAAAATATTTCAGCCGTGAATATTTCTATTTTTGTATCAGGGCTTTTCCAGGCTTCTTCCGGCAGGTTTGCCTTTATGCATGTCTGGCCCAAGAATTTGTCACGGTCCCATCCCCACTCAACGGGAACCTGTGGTAAAAGCAAACCTCTTCTTGCACCACGACTTATAATCAGACCATGTTTCCCAACTTTGATTATTGAAGGATCATCTATCTCTGTAATAGGACTGAGCACTGATATTTCAATACTGAGCCTGGAGACCTCCCCGGCTTTTACGGGAGGAAATCTGTAATCTTTAAAGGCGGCCGCTTCGGCCATATCACAAATGGTATCGAAAAGAGGTTTTACCGCTTCAATATACCCTATGCAGCCTCTTAGCCTGTCATTCTTTTTAAGTGTAACGAAAGCGCCTCGCATCTCTTTCATAATAGGAGAAGAGGGGGGGGCAATATCCAGTTTTTGATTTGATAACTTTGTTTTAATGACTTTCCTGGCAAGCTTCAAAAGAAATACTTTGTCATCGCGAGAGAGAGAATGATCCTCAGCGGCGACAGCTGGATTATTACTGTGTTCCTCGTCTGAAAGTGCGGCTTCCTCTTTTTCGTTATTTTTAAAAATAGCCGCCGAGACATAACCTACAACACTGCTCTTATCGCCGGATATATCTCCGGAATTAGCATGTTTGAGGATTGAGCAGCTTTCCGCGCCCAGCCCGATAGAGGTCATTAAAGCAACCAGGACTGGGCCTCCGCCGCATGCTTCCGTAATGTTTGAGTCGAGCGATTCTGCCAGGCGCTCAGCATCCAGCTTTTCGAGATGGGCTATGAAAGTGCTGTCCAGCCTGTTTGCTTCGGTGCTGTTATGAAAATGAGAAAGATCCGTACTTGCCACAATAAGAAAATTCTTTCCTTTGAGAGCCTCCATGAGTGCTTCGGCAAGGGATTCAATATTTTGGCTATTTTGATTTCCCATTACAACAGGGACTAACTTGAACTTATTAAGAGCAACTTGTAGAAAAGGGAGCTGAACTTCCAATGAATGCTCACCTCTGCCTGTAGCGGATATTGTGTGACCTTTAGTGTCTAAACGTATATTATCATCGTAAGATGCAATTTTATGGGCGAGTTCCCTGTCAATAGGTATATCACCCAGGGGTGTGCGATATCCCGGGCCATTGAAGATAGAGGAGTAATCGAAGAACTCCGTATGGCTGGGAGAAATGACGACAACAGTTTCGTAATCTGATCCTTTGATTAATTTAAAACCGTAAGAGGCAACGGAGCCTGAGTAGATATATCCAGCGTGTGGGGAAACAAGAGAATATATTTTACCGTTTAATCTATCCGAGTCGGCTTCCACGATAAACCGGTTTATCATATTTCTAAGTCTGGCAGGATCGGCGGGATAGAATGAGCCCGCTACAACTGGTTTACGAACCGATTTTTCCATTTTATCCCTCTTTTCTTGCATAGTGGCGGATCTGCTTTCGACTGATAGGATAATGAATGTTAATAACAATAGCTTCAAATATTTCAATATTAATTAACCCTCCCATATTCCGGGAATAGGTTCTCCGCAAAAAACGCAATGCCCATTTTTAATATTTACATTTACATTGTAACCTCTTCTTTCAATAACCGGTTTTGAACAGGCTGGACAGAAGGTGTCTTCAGTTCTGTGACCCGGGACATTTCCGATATAAACGAATCTTAAACCCTCTTCTCTGCATATCTTGTAAGCAGTTTCGAGAGATGACACGGGAGTTGGCGGAAGATCTTTGAGTTTGTATTGCGGAAAGAATCTTGAAAGGTGCAGAGGTGTATCTTCGCCGACGTTTCTTACCAGCCAGCGTGCCATATCCCGTATTTCAGATGGAGAATCATTTAGAGAGGGAAGCATAAGGTAAACAATTTCAAGCCATACACCTTCGGATCGTATTTTAACAATAGAGTCCAGAACCGGTTTTAGTTTTCCGCCGCAGATATCGCGATAGTATTTATCCGTAAATGATTTAAGATCAATCTTAATGGCGTCAGTTAACCTGCAGAGCTCCTCAAGAGGTTTCTGCCTATAGAAACCGTTTGTAACAACAAACGATTTTATACCCTTAGCAGCAGCTTCTCTGGCTATATCCTGCGCGTATTCTATGAAAACAACAGGTTCGCCGTATGTGAATGAAATGGATGGAGCTTTGACTGAAACGGCCTTTTTTACAATTTGTTCCGGTGAGCGCCATTTTGTTTCTATCGTTTCCGGTGATGATTGAGATATTTGCCAATTCTGGCAAAATTTACATTCCAGATTACATCCGACAGTTGAAAGAGAAAATGATTTTGTCCCCGGAAGAAGATGAAAGAACGGTTTTTTCTCAATAGGATCAAGGTGGAGTGAGCATGCCCGGCCATAGGTAAGCGAGTAGAGTTTTCCTCCAATATTTTTTCTGACTCCGCAGTAACCTTTCCTGTTTTCTGGTATTACGCATCCTCTCGGGCATAGAAGACAATGCGTTTTACCGTTGTCTGTAATTTCATAATACCTGGCTTCGAAGTCAGTATTCTCGGCAAACGTGTTGCCGAAAGGCATACCCAGAGTTCCTGAAGCTAACAGAGAGCCGGTTGCCATAAGAAAAGTTCGGCGCGATATAGCAGCTTGAGCAGGGTTTTTCTTTCCCGCGATAGATTTATCGGATCGTATCGGCATTTAATTAACCCTCCGGAATAAAAATACACCAGAAGAGAATATTTCGCAAGTAGACTTGCGGTATTATCTTTTTAATAATGGATCTGCCGGTTGATATTGTGCGGCATAAAAAAATTTCAATTGAAAACTGCCAGAATATCGCTCTTTATAAGAAGAACTCCGGCACGGTTGCTTTTTCTTGCGTAAATTTTATCACTCAGGCGGTCTCCGAAGTATATTGTTATCTCTTCATCAAGGGTTTCTATAGTAATTGAATAATCAGGGTTCTCAAGCCCGAATGCTTCAAGATTATCATTATTCTCAGAGGGGAATTGGTAGATGAGAGCTTTGGATAATGATTCCAGAAAATTATTTTCAGCCATAGACACATCTTTTGAAGGAACGGAAATTTCATCTGAATCCCAGCTGTTTTTTGATTTATCTATTGTAAAATCACCTTTAGATGATCTGAACGTGAGTTTGTTGATATTGTCTTTATCAATATCGATAAGCATCTTGTTTCTTAGATGGAAAAGGGTTTTTTCTGAAAATTCTACTGGAATATCAGGTGAGAGCATTACATCATTTGAAGAATTGATTCTGAAATAGCATTCATCGCTGGTTGGCGTCTTATCTCCGATATGAAGCGTGTCAGGTTTTGATGAAATCTTAGAAAAGAGCAGAATTTGACATTCCGGATTTTCCAGGCCGTAATGGGAAAGATCAGTGACATTATAAAAAACAGCTCTCAGGCGGCTGGAAATAATACTTTTGATCATAAGATCTATTGAGAATTTCGATCCCTCTGTTTTTATCGGATATGTTATAATCCATCCGGAATCACTTTGTTCAATTTCAATCCTCTCTGCATCACTCTTTTTATAAACAAACTTAGTGATATCCTGAGGGTTATTTGTTGGCAGAAGCTCCCAACGCTCTTGATAATTATCATCACTTCCGGTAGGTCGATAAACAGAGAATACAAACAGGGTAGAGGCAAGCAAGATAATGAGAAGAACATATAACGATTTTATTTTCATAAGATCAATTGCTTTCAGAGTTTCTTCTCTTACGCGCGAGAGTTATTGAACCTATAATTGCTATAAGAGCAGGCATGACTACAGCAGATAACCAGAAAACAAGTCTTCCCTCTATCATAGTCAGCAGAACAGGTTGGACTAATTGATTTTCCGGGCGGATTGAAACAAGATCTCTTTCTCTGGCAAGCCAGTTAAGAGTGTTCATGATCAGATCTCTGTTTCCGTAAAGATTAATTATTTTATTTGTCAAAAAATCGCTGTCGCCGTATACGGCGATTCTCGGGGTACGGTTTTGTTTTGTATATCCGCCGAATTTTTCTTTGGCCAGAACTCTGGAGGTTGCAGCTAGAGAAAGTGGTCCGGGTTTATCAATTCCTTCGTCAAATCTTGTCTTTCCGTTTAGAATAAGGTCTATGTCTCTCTCTCCGTATGCTTTTTTGTTGGTAAAGCAAATGGCATTGACCTCATAATCTTCGCCGGGATCATCTGCTTTAGAAATTGAGCGTGCTTGTGGAAAGAAAGAGAAATATTTAAAACCTCTTGTAATAGGATGGTCGCTGTATCTGTTTATAACCGGAGTCAGATAAGTTCCGCTTGTCAATACACCAAGTCTGTCGACTATTACATTATTGTCAATTACTATCCCGTAAAATGAAACGATATCGGTTATGCGGGGAATAGATATAACAGGATCGATCAGAAAAAGGGCGTTTCCTCCGCCTTTCAAATATATATCAATAAGATCTTTCTCAGGGGCAAGGATATCTCTCGTGGGACCAGCTACGATTAGTACTTCACAATCGGATGGAACAGCCGTGTTCGTAGCCAGCGGCAACTCATTTATGTTATAATTTTCAGATTTCAGGGCTTGGGCTAAAGCACTGATCCCGTTATTTTGCGTGTTCTTTACAGA
The DNA here is from genome assembly GCA_964554125.1 of uncultured bacterium. Classification (GTDB taxonomy): domain Bacteria; phylum Krumholzibacteriota; class Krumholzibacteriia; order Krumholzibacteriales; family WJIX01; genus JAGHBT01. The sequence goes on from CAZKNG010000009.1 coordinate 19,117, forward strand.
TTTCTCTCCATGTCCGATAGTGAAATAAATATTCTTCTTGTCTATTTGTGTTGCCCTGTATATGGCGTTTGTTAAACTGTTTTCTGTTATTTGTTTGATCTTTTCCCGTCCATTTGCACTTTCCACAACGGTTATTCCAAAAGAATCTATACCGTAGCGTCGGGCGCTCATTGGATCTCTGTCGGGGTTTATAAACTGGTATTTTATGTTGTTGTTTAAATAGGTGTATTCTTTAAAGAGATCCTCGGAGGCTGATTTTTCTTCAGCTGTTTCACTAAAGAAGCAGGTGATCTTAATTTCTTCATTAATCCCGTTTAGTACTTTTTTTGTTTGCGGAGAAAGGGAGAATCTCTTGTTAGCTGTCGTATCGTATTTGATATTATGGCGGGCCGATGTTACCTGCAGTAAAATAATAATAATGATATAGATTATTACCGAGAGAGTAATAGCCGCTCTGGAGCGGGCCGCGCGCCTGTGTCCTTCTATTCCTGTTTGATAGTATCTGAATATAGAGTTAGAAATAAGAATGATAATGCCTGTAAAAAAAGTTATGAAGATGATTGTGCCGCTTCTGGCGAATATTGTGTAGAGTATTACACTAACAGCAATCAATATGACAGATATAATTCTTAAAGCAGCCGAATATTTTCTCATCTCTTACACCTGGTTGAATCAAGAGATTTCTTGCTCATAAAGAGAAATAATGAAGTAAGCAATACGTAATATGAGATATCCTTTGTGTCTATTATCCCCTTAGCGAACGGTTCGAAATGAAAAAGAATTGAAAGCTGAGATATAGAATGATAAAGATCAGGTCCAAGAATGGGCGCGAGCCAGCCTATCAAAAGGAAAAACAATGCGGTTCCAAGTGTTAATACGCCTGATACAAGCTGATTATCAGATAGAGAAGAGAAGAATAATCCCATTGATATGAAAGTGGCGCCAACTAAGAAAAGTCCGAGATACCCGGAAAAGATCGGCATTATTTCCGGTTCTGCGTAGATGATGAGGAGTAGGGGGTATAGAATGGTGCCGGCGATCATGATGGTAAATATCGTTAGAGCTGAGAGGAATTTGCCCGCAATCACGGAACTTTCACTGACGGGATAAGTCATAAGAAGTTCAAAAGTACCCTGCTTCTTCTCTTCGGACAGAAGCCTCATAGTTAGTATCGGCACAGTAAAGAGAATAAGAATACTGATATTACCCAGAAGAGGTCTCGTTATTCCGTCGATGATATTAAGTCGTGAAGATATATCCGCCGATCTTCTCATTTCGAGAGAAAGAAAATTATAATATTTGAAAATACTGGAAAAGAAGTAACCTGATATCGCGAGAAAGACAGAAATAGAAACATACGCCGCGATCGACTGGAAATAATATTTCATCTCTCGTTTATAAATTGCGATTATTTTAGTCATTTAATTTTCCGTCGTAACAAGTTCCATGAATATATCTTCCAGAGTCAATTCTTCGTCGTATATTTCAAGAAGAGGGAATTCATTCTGGACAATTACAGCCGCGATCTTCTCTCTAAGATCTACTTCCGGTTTTGATTTAACTGTCATTGTAACAGTGTTGCCTGTACTTTCAGCTTCCGTGACATCAAGCACACCGCTGATTTCAAGAAGAATATCGGCGATATCCTCAGCCGCTGAAGTTTTCCTGAGTTTAATTATCGTTGATGCTGAACTTTTCAATTTCTTTCTAAGGTTTCCCGGTGAATCGACCGCGATCAGTCTTCCTTTATTTATTATAATAATTCTATCACATATCTGGCTGACTTCAGGAAGGATATGGCTGCTTAGTAGAACGGTCGTACGCGAACCGATCGATTTTATCAATTTTCTTATATCAAGAACCTGTTTTGGATCAAGTCCTATGGTAGGTTCGTCGAGGATCAGAAATTCAGGATCATTAATGATTGCCTGTGCGAGACCAACTCTCTGCTGATAACCTTTTGAAAGATTACCAATCGTCTGTTTAAGTTCGTTGGTAAGACCACATTTTTCTATTACATATTCAATTGATTCTTTGATTCTGTTTTTTGGTATACTCTTCATATTCGCTGAAAATTCCAGGTAATCGTGAACGTTCAATTCATGGTAGGAAGGCGCTTTTTCCGGCAAATAACCTATCATACGCCTTACATGCATAGAATCTCTGATAATGTCATGCCCGAATATTTCAGCGGTTCCTGAGGTTGGCGGCAGAAAGCATGTCAGCATTCTCATAGTAGTAGTTTTTCCGGCTCCGTTCGGCCCGAGAAATCCGAGAATCTCACCCTTCTTGACATTGAAAGTCAGATCGCTTACCGCGGGTTTGTAGCCGTAGAACTTGGATAATTCATTTACTCTTATCAATTATTCCTCTTGGTATAAGAATATTCAATCCTATTATTAATATGAAAAATAATAGTTTCTGCCTAAAGTTTCAAGGCCTGTTAATTTAACTCCGATTTGCGTTAAATAAATAGAGTGTTATATGAAAGATTAAAATATCTTGTTTTAACGAAACAATGGATGATAAACTTGCGTAGATAGAATAAATGAAGATCGGTTTTGCAGACAGGAAGGTAAAAATGCGCCTTGTTACCGTATTGATTTTATTTATTTTGTTATTCAGCTCAATTGCGGATTGTGCCACGGAAGAAGAAATTGTCTATTCCGCGATATTCCCGGGATGGGGGCAAATTAAATCAGGACGTTACGGAAGGGGAACCCTATTTATGGCAATGGAAGTTGTCGCTCTAACAGGTATTGTTGTTGCCAATATACAATATGACAGGGATATCGAAGCACTTGAAAGCTCCAGAGCTTTATTTGAAAACGCTACCTATATAGGAGATGCTCAATATTATAATGATCAGATGAAAAAAAACTGGGAAGATGCCGACAGAATGAATACTTACAGGACGGTGCTGACGGGTGCCGCCATAGGGATTTGGTCTTTGAGCATGATTGATATGATATGGGGAGATGACCCTGAAAATATACCTATTTCTATGAAAATCAATAAAAATGAATTTTTCATAACAAAATCTTTCAAATTCTAGGAGGGGTTGGGATATGACCAGACAGATAACATTCTGTATTTTAATGACCGCACTCGTAATTTCCGGTTGTTCAGAAGAACATGGGGGGTCACCGACCTCTTTTAATTATGAAGAGCTCCCCGCGCCGGAAAATTTTGAAATAACAGCAGGGACTTACTGTTTGACACTTAGCTGGGATTATTCACCTGAGAATTTGGCTTTAACGGAAAAGTTCTTTGTATACGTTGTAAATTACACTCAATATGGTGAAGTACTCTACCCGATTGATACATTATCAGTAAGCGATTATATTGATTCAGAGGAAGTTACCTATACCGAGTTAGCTGCTAATATGGAATTCTGTTTTACGGTTTCAGCGGCAGATTCAAACGATATGGAGGGCTGGCGTGCCGAAATTGAGTGTGGAACTACACTCGCGCCATGACTTAATATATGACATCAGCCGCTTTTGGATTGTTGCTGAAATTCAAAAAATAACAACCTTGCAGGATTTTCTTAAAATCTTCGAAATGCTTTTTAAACTGGAAATATTAATGATCTTGAAGTATAAATAAGCCATGAACGTCGATAAGAGAGGAAGCGGTGCTATTCTTAAATGGCTGATTATTGCCTCGGGGTTCTTTATACGTTTCTGGCAGCTGGGGAAACAGTCATTCTGGGTTGATGAGATCATATCATTAGGTATGTTTAAATCTCCCTCCTCGGATATCTCATATTTCCGCAAATTTCTGTGGGATGTACATGCGCCACTCTATTCTCTTTTACTTCATTTCTGGAGCATGGTGTCTCAATCAGAATTCTGGCTGAGAACACCGAGTGCTCTCGCCGGCGGTATTTCAGTATTTTTTCTGTATAAGTGGTTGAAAGAGACCTTTAACGAGAAAGCCGCTTTGACCGGCTCTCTCTTACTCGCTATAAGTCCATTCAGTTTATACTATTCCCAGGAACTTCGCGCATACGCGATGCTAAACCTTTTTGTAATATTATCTCTTATAGCATTCAGAAGGTTTGATATAAAGCCAAATTTAAAATCAGCAGCTACTTTAGGTTTTGTTTTAGCTTTGACATGCTTAATTCATACATCCGCATTATTATTATGTATAGGTCTTTTTGTTTATTCTGTCGCCGCTGGAAAATTAAAAGGGGATTTTCTCCGCTATGGTTCTGGAGCGGTTCTTATAGTTGTTGTTATACTGTCACCCTGGATTTATCGAGAGATAACATATCTGCAGAGTATTGAGATTAAAAATATAGCAAGTTCTTCGACGGGCGATAAGTTAAGGGGAGATCTGACACTTAATATATGGTCTTATCCCTATATACTTTATGCATTAGCGTCAGGTTACTCATTTGGGCCCAGTCTCAGGGAGCTTCATACTATAATATCCGGGATTGAACTTATTGAGGATTTCTGGATCGAACTGGGTGTTGTTTATCTATTCTTCGGAGGAGTTCTGATAAACGGCTACTTGAAATCAAGAAGGTTTAAACTGTTACTGTTCTTTGCGGTGATACCGGTATGCGTTATCATATCTTTAACAATAATAGTGCTTTATAATATAAAAGTGTTCAATGTCAGATATCTTACTGTTCTGTTTCCATTCTTCATAGCTCTGCTGGCGGCGGGATTGACACTTAATTCTTCAAAGTACAATTTTGTTATTATCTTTTTAGTTATTCCCATGCTGATTTCAGACTTCAATTATTTTACGAATGATAAATATTTCAGGGATGATATCAGGGGGGCTGTCGAGATAATAATGGAAAATGAAATGAAGGGTGACATAATTACTCTTCTTGGTGTTAACGAAGGATTCGATCATTATTACAATGGGGAAAATACGAATGTAAGAATATTCCCCTTGGGTTCCAGCTTCGATACTGATATCGGAAAGATAAGTAAGATAGCAGGGAAAGCAGATCGCGTCTGGCTTTTTAAATGCAGAGAATGGGCGCGTAGGAAAGACCATCCGGCCACAGAGGTTTATTCACGCAGGATGAAGGTGGTAGAAGAGTGGAAGCTCCCAGGTATAAAATTAATTCTTTTTAAAAAATTACCCGGATAATTAAAGGATAAACCAATAGTAATCTGAATTAAGTTTATTTATGGAAAGATATTTAGAATATTACAATATAATGTATATTTTATGCTATATATGTAATATCGTGAAATAATACCATATTTTTGCGATTATGGTGGTTGACGATAAGTCTTACTGTGGTATAATATTTAATAGGTAGTGTGGGACTGCTCATTAGACCGCTATAAGTGACGAGGCCCCACTGATTGTTGTTCCTGTCCTGCTTCGGTTTTATTACGCGGTTTGGGTATTAGCTGCTCAAGTTTGTAACGGGAATAAACTCCAAACCTCCATATGGGAGGGAAAGGAGGCCGCAATGCGTCAATTCCTTGTATTTGTTTTATTTGGAAGCCTTATTCTTTCTTTTGGTTGCTCGGAAATAACAACCATAGGGAGAGAGGAGTGTGTTGATTATCAATTAAGAGCTGATTATGTGAATTCTCATCCTGACTGTAATTATAGTTCCCAGATAGTTAGTGGAGAGATTATAAGGGGTATGAAGCGTGAGGAAGTGGTTGCTTCATGGGGATTCCCGAATGTTCTGTTAGCTAATGATATACGAAACAATCAGCACTGGGTGTATTATACAAAAGGAACAGACGATGGTTCTGTATTGATCTACACACTGGATTTTGCAGGACCGGAATTGTACGATTGGGATATTGAGATAAAGAGATTTACAAATTTCAGAATGCAGAATAGTGCCGGGATAAGTGGAATTAGAGAAAGGGTTTCTATATCAGATCCCAGCGGAAAATAACATTCTCTGAATAAATAGCCTTTCCGGCATAAATAGATTGTTTTTGGAACTAATTAACTTAAATGAGTTATCTGTTCACTATTTCCCCGTTATCTTACCACTAGTTGTCTCATCTTTCCGCACCGGGTTTTAATGATAATAAGTAGTGTGTTTTAGAATCCGGCGTGTTACTCCCGCGACTTTTGATTTTTTTATTGTAAATCCTCGAATATAAATCTATAATACCTCTTAACGTAAAATAAGCAGGTATTATTCTATTCGAAAACAGGTAGAACCTGTTTTATAGTTTTTAAGAAGAATACAATTAATAAAGGAAATCAGGAGCAAAACATATGAACAGTCAGTTAGATGTCGCTGTTATGGCATCAGGGAGAGGTACAAATTTCAAGGCACTTGCCTCAAGTTGCGCCCGGGATGATTTTCCGGCTGTAATGAGGCATCTTGTAGTTGATAATCCCAAAGCAGGAGCCTTGAAGATCGCCAACGAGATGAATATAGAAAGTACCGTCGTCGACTGTGGTCCGGTAAGAGGTGCGATGAGCTCTGAATCCAGCCGTATCATATGTGATATTTTTCAGAAAGAGGGGATCGATCTTATATGTCTTGCGGGGTTTATGAGGATTGTAAAGGGTGATTTGCTTGATCGTTATGAAGGAAGGATAATGAATGTTCATCCCGCGCTGCTGCCGAGCTTTAAAGGATTGAGCGGTCAGAAACAGGCAATAGACTATGGAGTCCGTTTTTCAGGCTGCACGGTACATTTTGTAGATAATGGTGTTGATACAGGCCCCATTATTATACAAAGAGTAGTTCCGGTTTCTCAGGAAGATACTGAAGAAACTCTGAGCAGAAAGATTCTTAAAGAAGAGCATAAAGCTTACGTGAAAGCTGTCAAGCTGTTTGCTGAATCAAAAATTGAGATAAAAGGAAGGAGAGTTATTATTCATGAATGATGCAAAGAAAATAAGTGATTATTCAAAATTGTTAGGGGTTGATCCTCTTCATAGAGGTAAAGTGAGGGATATCTATGATCTTGGTGATAAACTTCTTATTATAGTTTCTGACAGGGTGTCGGCCTATGATTCTGTTCTTCCAACTTTGATCCCCGGAAAAGGTGTTGTTCTTAATATTATATCGTCAAGGTGGTTTGACTGGTTTACTGATATTCCCAATCATAAAATAAGCATCGATGTAAATGATTATCCGGCACCGTTTAATAATTTCAAAGAATTGCTTCAGGGGAGATCAATGCTTGTAAAAAAGGCCAAAAGGATCGACCTCGAATGTATTGTACGGGGTTATATCACCGGATCAGGATGGCGGGAATACAGTGATAATGGGTCGGTATGCGGAATAAAATTGCCGGCGGGCCTTGAAAATTCACAGAAGTTAGAGGAACCTATATTTACTCCGTCGACAAAAGCAGATTCCGGACACGATGAAAATATTTCAATGGAAAAAGCTGCCTCGATCGTGGGAAGAGATACAATAGACAGAATAAAACAGTTAAGCCTGACTATTTTTACCAGGGCCAGCAGTTATGCATCAGAGAAAGGTATACTGATAGCAGATACAAAGTTTGAATTTGGTTTTATAGACGGAGATATTGTTATCATAGATGAAATTCTCACCCCTGATTCATCACGTTTCTGGCTTGCTGAGGAGTACCAGCCGGGGAGAAAACAGCGCAGTCTTGACAAACAGTTTATAAGAGATTATCTCGATGAAACGGGATGGGATCACAATCCTCCCGCTCCTGAACTGCCCGCCGAGATAGTAGAGAAAACTACAGAGCGTTATAAGATGTCTGTTGAAAGGTTATTTGACGATATAGATATAGAAAGGTATGGAGTATAAGTATGAAACGCGTTCTTATCAGTGTGACAGACAAAAGGGGTATAGTGGAATTTGCGGGTAAATTATCCGGAATGGAAATCGAAATTATAGCATCTGGCGGAACCGCGTTGGCTTTACGTGATGCCCGAATCGATGTAACTGATATAAGCAATGTTACAGGGTTTCCGGAAATTATGGACGGACGAATAAAAACACTTCATCCCATGGTTCACGGAGGAATTCTTGCTGACAGAAGCAGAGATACTCACATCCGGGAAGCAAAGGATCTCGACATCGAAATGATTGATATGGTCGTTGTTAATCTTTATAAATTCAGAGAAGCGGCTTCAAACCCCAGGCTCAGTAAGAGGGAAGTTGTCGAAAAAATTGATATTGGCGGCCCAACATTGATAAGGTCGGCAGCCAAAAACTATCATTCAGTAACAGTTATTGTTGATCCGGCCGATTATGATGATGTAATAGAATATCTCGCCGGTGCCGGCGGAGATATACCCCTGGATGCAAGAAGAGGATACGCGTCAAAAGCTTTTCATCATACAGCTTCTTACGACGCCGCTATATCAAATTACTTCGATTCGTTGAAAGAGGGGGAGATCTTTCCAGAGCAGCGTGTTCTTTCATTTCGAAAATTAAGACTGCTCAGGTATGGAGAAAATCCGCATTTGAAAGCGGCATTGTATGAAAAAGATTCTCAGGATGAATACCTTGCTGATTTTCAAAAGTTACAGGGAAAAGAACTTTCCTTTAACAATATAATGGATATGTACTCTGCTTTTATGCTCTCAAAAGATATTGGATACGCCTCCTGTACCGTAAACAAACATATGAATCCCTGTGGCGCGGCAGCTTGCGGTGAACCGTATGAGAGTTTCGTGAGAGCAAGAAAAACAGATCCTATGTCAGCATTCGGGAGCGTAGTCGCGGTCAATGGAGTGGTTGACGAGAGACTGGCGAAAGCTGCCTGCGAAGGTTTTATAGAACTGCTTCTGTCCAGGGGGTTTACAGATAGTGCCAGGGAAATACTAAGTAAGAAGAAGAACCTGAGATTGATAGTTATTCCGGACTCAGAGTGGGAAAAAGAGATCCGCGGAACAGATGTAAAGGAGGCAGGTAAACTTGTATTAGTTCAGGAAAGCGACACTGGTTTCAAAGAGCTTGACAGTCTGAATTTTGTTACATCACGGAAACCCGGGAATGATGAATTAAGATCTCTTAAACTCGCCTGGAAAATAGTTAAACATATAAAATCGAATGCCATTGTAATATGTGACCGCGATGGGACAATTGGAGTCGGTGCGGGTCAGATGAGCCGAGTTGATTCCTGCAGGATTTCAGTTGAGAAAGCGCGTAGCAATGGAATTGATATAGAGGGTGCCAGCGCGGCATCTGATGCTTTTTTCCCTTTCCCCGACGGGGTAGAAGTTCTTGTTGAAGCCGGGGTAAGGTCTGTTATACAACCAGGCGGTTCAATAAGAGACAAGAAAGTGATAAAAGCGGCTGAAGAGATGGGTATTACGATGGCAATGACCGGAACGAGGCATTTCAAACATTGAGGCAGAAGATGGAAAATAACCAGTGGCAGGGAAGTTCAATTGTGATCCTTGATTTCGGCTCGCAATATACTCAGCTCATTGGGAGAAGTATAAGAAGCAAGAATGTGTTTTCAGTTATACTGCCTTTCAATTCGACACTGAAAGATATCAAAGAAGAGAACCCGCGCGGAATAATTTTGTCAGGGGGGCCGGCAGAAGTTGGCAGGAGCGGTGCTCCGGAGCTGAAAGCCGATATCTTTTCGTTAGATGTTCCGGTGCTTGGTATTTGCTATGGGATGCAGCTTATCGCAAAGATGCTGGGTTCTGAAGTGAAAAAATCCTCAAGCAGAGAATTCGGCCATACAATTATTGAAGCTGACAGTTCTAACCCGATCTTTAAGGAAACACCTGAAAAACAGAGAGTCTGGATGAGTCATGGTGTAAAAGTTTTAAATGTACCTGAAGGTTTTATATCGGCAGCTTCCTCTGATGACTGTAAGATAGCCGCTCTGAGTAATACTTCAGAGAGAATTTACGGACTTCAATTTCACCCCGAAGTTTTTCACACTGAATACGGTGACAGAATCATAGAAAATTTTATTTTTGATATTTGCAGATCTGATGCCGACTGGAATTCAGCATCATTTGTTGATATGGAGATAGATAGGATTAGACAGTTAGTTGGCGATTCCAGAGTTCTCTGCGCTGTAAGCGGGGGTGTGGACAGTTCTGTCATGTCAATTCTGGTAGACCGTGCCATAGGGAAACAATTATGCCCTGTATTCGTCGATAACGGCCTTCTAAGGCTCAACGAAGCTGAAGAGGTCAGAGAAATGCTTAGAGATAACCTTTCGTCTGAACTGGTATTCATCGACGCTTCTGATGAATTTCTTTCAAGGTTGAAGGGGGTAGTTGATGCCGAGGAAAAGAGAAAGATAATTGGGAATTGTTTTATTGATATTTTTAATCAGCAGAGTAATGAACACGGACCCTTTGAGTTTCTCGCTCAGGGTACACTTTATCCTGATGTGATTGAAAGCCGATCTACCTTTGGACCATCTGATACAATAAAATCACATCATAATGTCGGCGGGCTTCCGGATGAAATGGACTTCAAATTGATTGAACCACTATCTCTTCTTTTCAAAGATGAGGTTCGAAATGTCGGGGCCTACCTCGGGCTTCCGGATCAACAGAACAACAGACATCCATTTCCGGGGCCGGGTCTGGCAGTAAGAATTCCGGGGGAGATCCTGCCGCAAAAGCTCGAGCTTCTCAGGGAAGCGGACCATATCTTTATAGAAGCACTGAGGGAATATGGACTGTATGATCAGGTTTGGCAGGCATTTTCAGTGCTTTTACCTGTAAAAAGCGTCGGAGTAATGGGGGATGAAAGGACATATCAGCAAACGGCCGTTCTAAGAGCTGTAACGAGTGTTGACGGAATGACAGCTGATTGGGCGAAATTACCATATGAATTTCTTCAATATGTCTCCAACAGGATTATAGGCAATGTAAGAGGCATAAACAGAGTTCTTTATGATATAAGCTCAAAACCACCAGCGACAATAGAATGGGAATAGAACAAATATATCTATTGCCGTTATAGAGGTTATCCATTTAAAAGATATAATAATTTATTTATTGGCGCGATTTCTGCGTGAATTAACTTCGGTAAAGAAGTACTCAGGTTATCTTGAAAGGTTCAGTATTCATACCGTTTTTGAATAATATCGAAGATATTTTTGAATTTGATTTCGAGAGTGAAATATAATGAAAGCCAGACTGGGCGTTTTTTTTCTTATTTTAACCGTTTCCGGTTATTTTTTTATTACAAGAGAGACAAATGACAGAGCAACTTTAGTTTATCCTCCATGGTATCACTGCTTAGGAGTTCATAAGGTTACTCAAACCCATCTTAGTGTTTATTCGGGATTTAAAGAAGAATTCATAAACCCGCAGGGGTTATTCTGCACAAAATTGTATTCTCGTGATGATTCTACTTCTATATGCGACGATGATGAACTGACAATATACGGTGTAGACGAGGGAACCGGACATATCCTCTACAATAAAGGGTTTTTGTCTCTAGAGATATCAGACGGATCGGGAAGTGATGAACCTGGACTGAAAAACCCCGTCGACCTCACCGGCGACAGGGATGGAAATCTCTTTGTAACCGATAGAGGAAATGACAGGGTCATGCTTTATAAAATAGATGAAGGAAAACTTATACCAACTAATAATATAATAACATATAATGGTATACCGCTTGCTAGTCCTTTTGGTGTTTCCCTGGACAGAGACCGTCTCTATGTGACAGATAGTGGTAATAACAGAATAGCAATATATGAAATAGCAGATGGGGTAAAGGAAACTGAAAGCAGTTTCAGTTTAACTCCTGAGCTTATTGGTCCTACAGCGATAGCGATTGCTTCTTCCGGTGATCAGTGGTTGTATTACGATGATTATTTTATAGCTCTTGTTGACAGTTTCGGACATCGACTATGGAAGATTCCGGCTGAAGGGGAGCCGGAACTATTCAGATATGAATCTTTGCCGGGAAGCGGTTTTTTCAGTCATCTTGATATTGATTATTATGGAAATATCTATGTAACCGATCCTGTCGAGAACAATGTTCATAAATTTGATCGCAATCTCAGGTATATTATAGGTTTAGGGGGCAAGGACGATAATAGTATGATTTCATTTGATCAACCCCGGGGGATCGCTATTTACAAGAGATTTGGTCAAATATTCGTATCTCAAAGGAGTGGCTGCCAGTATTTCTGGATCGGTACGGATATCAAAAATCTGAAGGTAAAAAATATATCTTACGATGAGAAAACAGGCAAATTTTCGGTAAACATCTTTTTCCTTCTTACTGAATATTCAACATTTTCGTTATACTTTGAAACCGATGAGGGGGATGAAAAATATACTCTTTTCGAGGATTATCTGTTTCCTCCCGGGGTTCATGACAAGGTGGTCGAGGGAAGGCTAAAAGGGAAAAACAAAATTAACAAGGAGATAAGAGGTATTCTCGCAATTGCCAGTCCCACATATTCTTCCGTGGATTTCTGCAGAGTAGAAAAAAGAGTATCTATTGTGAAACAGATACAGACCGTAGAATAACGATCAATAATATAATGATTGGCCTGTTTGTTGCTTTGATTAAACAGCAAGTTCATGACAGGAAGGTGCTGTAGATGACATTCATTCGTAGTTTCTTGAATTTATTCCCGAGGACATCATTGAGGAAAGCTATAGATTACCTGAGTTCAGGTGATTACGCCAAGGCGTGTAATTATTTTGAAATATATATCTCAAAGAACGATTATTTCTGCGGAAATAGTGATAAGCATGAACTTATTAGAATGTATATTAGTGAGGCATATATAGAATACGCTAAAGCACTTAAAGAAAAAGGGAAATATCAGGAGGCGTATGATCTACTTTTGAAGATGATAAAGATTGCGCCTGATTATTCTGATGTGTTTTATATGTGCGCGGATTTAAATGAGAAATTAGGTAGAACTGAAGAAGCTGTAAAAAATATAAGAAGAGCCCTTTCGATTAATCCTAATTATTTCAACGCCAGGATATTTTACGCTAAATTGCTCTATTTATCTAAAAAGAGACCAGAAAAATCGGTTGCCGAACTTAAAGACAGTCTATCCCGCGCGCCGGGGTTCTATATTAACAAGGTTAATAAGCTCATCCGCGAAATAATTAACGGAACTGATAAAGAAGAAGTAATAAGGCAGTTCATCTCGATACTCCGGGAAAAACCATCATCTGTTCAGGTCAGCAGGCAGATTGCTCTGGAAAACATTCAGAGAGGTCAGTATGATTCCGCTATATCAGAGTTGAAGAAGGCTCTCTCACTGAAACCAGATTTCGCGGATTTGCATAACTTACTGGGAATAGCCTATGCAAATAAAGGGGCAAAAGATGATGCCATAATGGAATTAAAAACTGCGTTGAAAATAAACCCGGAATATTTGAAGGCGCATCTCAACATTGCGCTCACATATTTTGAATGCGGATTTAACGATGAAAGTTCAAGGCACCTGGAGAGGGTGCTTCAGATCGATCCGGGTAATGAGCTTGCCGTCAATCTGAAAAAGGAACTGGTTGGTGTTTTAAACTAAGGAATATTCGTGACTAAGGATTATTACTCGATATTAGAGCTTAACCCGATGAGTACAAAAGCTGAGATTCAAAAGAACTATTTTTCAATTGCTAAAATAGTCCACCCCGAAGTGGTCGGAGATATCCCTGATAACCACAGAAGATTAAAGGATGTGAATGAAGCCTATTCCATTTTATCGGACAGCCAGAAGCGTCGTGAGTATGATGAATCTATAAAAAGTGAAAGATCTTCACCGGAGACAGATTCTGCTTCCATCGAAAGAAATAAAAAGACCGCGGCTGTCGCCTTTAGAAAGGCCAGAGAGGCAATAAGGAAAGAAGCGTATCAGCAGGCTGCAGTATTATTGGCTTCAGCAATAAGACATGACTTTTCTGTTGCCGCTTACCATAGCTGGTATGGGTACAGTCTTGCGATTTCTAACTCAGGTTTTCTTAAAGCGCGCGAAGAATGCAAAAAAGCGGTCCAGATGGATCCTTATAATCCTGAATTCACTGTCAATCTGGGTGTCGTCTATTTTTATTCAGGTTTGAATAAACAGGCATTAACTCATTTCATGGATGCTTTGAAATGGGATCCTGATAACAAAACCGCAAAGATATATATATATAAAATAAAACAGGGTGAAAAAAGAGATCAGAAACCGATTGAGAGAGTAATCAACTTTTTCAAAATTAATTGCGGATAGAAAGTTTTTTATAAACCTGAATAGAACCCAATGCGGCGGTTCTTCCCTCTAAATAATATTCTCATAGCAAAGACAGTCAGTCTATTTAAGACAGGTATAGTAAGCTGCCTAAGACCTGTTAATTAAGTTCAGGCCGCGACTTTACATGTAATTTATAATTCCTGTTGATTTTTTTCGTTACCGTGAGTACTCTTTAGCTACGAGGTGGTATATATGAGGAAAACAGCATTTGTATGTTATGGAAAGAGCCCGAGAGACAGGGCTTTTGTATATAACGAGACACCAAGAAATGAAAAGGGCGAGGAGTTTTTTGTCTTTATACTTCCCGGCAATCCCAGATGGAGTGCTAAACTCAGAGAATTTTTTAGAATCGCTATTTCAACTTCCAGAATGGGATCTTCAAGAAGCTATTTTATCAGATTGCTGAGTAATATCAGGGATAGCCTGACCGAAGAAGCGGATCTGGAAGAAATATTTTCAGGTTCTATAATCCTCTTTCTGATAAAACGCGGAAATGAAATTTATTTCCTTCATAATAGAGAGCTGAACATAGTTTGCGGCGGCAGTCCGAATCAATCAGATGACATTAACCGTCTTACAGTTATCGAAGATCTAAAGGAAAATATCTCTAAAGGTCAGCCGGACCTTTTCGACAAATCGATTGAGGAATTATTTTTGTTGAGAAAGGTCAGAGAATTGCCGGAGAAGCACACCCTTATTTTCACCCCTTCGGCTGAATTCGCGGACAGATACGGAGAACTCTTTCTGGACAGTGTTTTTTTCCCTTCATTCGAAGTGCCGGATTCAAGGGGAATACGAGTTGGTACAGACTTACATTTACCGTCAGTTCACTGGAATTTCAAGGACCCCGAGGATATAACCAAGGAGAAAAGGTTGAATATGAACAAAATAAAAAAGGTATCGATACCCGCGGTATCCGGTATATTGGCGACAGTTCTGGCGTTGGCTATTTTCTTCTGGCCATTTGCCGGCAAAGACAAAAAAGAAAATATCAGTAAGAAAGAAAAGGTTTTATTATCCGCGGAGGATATTTCAGAAAATACTGATTCTGAAAATAGATCTTCAAAAGAGATCAGCGGAAATAAAGATGGCAGCATTGAAGAGTCTTCGGGAACAGATATAACTGGATCCGAAAAGGAGTACAATGCTAAGCAGCAGGAAGATTCAGGCCTTAAAGGTTCTGAAAATAAACTTGCTGATATTACGCTTAAAAGTGCATGGAAGAAAAAATTAGGCCGGCCTGTAACCTCTTCTCCCGCTTTATGCGGAAAGGGTATAGTTTTTGGCTGCAGAGACGGCTTTATATACAGTTTCTCACAAAGAGGGGATTTTATCTGGAAATATAAATTGGGAGCTGGTGTGGGATCGTCACCAATTTGTTCCGAGGGGAAAGTTTTCGGGTGCGATTACGAAGGAAATGTGGTGTGTCTGAATTCGAAAGACGGAACTCTGAATTGGGAAAATTCTCTGGGCAGCAAAATTATCAGCACACCTTCGATTACCGGGGATTTTCTTATTACAGGCACTATGACGGGAGATCTTCATTCAGTTAATGTCAGAAGCGGAAAGAAAATATGGAGGAAAGATATCGGGTCAGCTATATGGTCTTCTATTGTTACCGGTGATGATTACATAATTACAGCAACGGTTGACGGCCATTTAATAAAACTCGATCTTGAGGGAAATATCCTGTGGACTGTGGATCCCGGGGGTGAAATTTATTCTACACCAATCTGTTCTGAGGATGACGATTTAGTGATTATAGGAACAAATAATAAAATGATTTCAGGTTTCTCTTTTTCCGACGGCTCTCTGCGCTGGCAATTCAAATCCAGAGGAAAGGTTAGAAGTACACCCGCGACTGACGGAAAAAGGGTGATACTCGGTACCGAGAGAGGCATGATTTATTCTATTGGTGTAAGCGGCAGGATTTTATGGATGCAGGATATTGGACGAGCTGTAAGATCAAAACCGGCAATACACAAAGGGGTCGTTTTTATAACAGGATATAATACAAAGTTAACCGCAATCGACATCAAATCCGGGAATATATTAGATAGTTATTCGACCGGATCGGCAATTTATTCTTCACCATTATTTATCAGAGGTAAAATATTTTTTGGTTCAAATAACGGATTATTCCACTCAATCGATATTACCGAGAATGACTGATCCAGCATATTAACAGATGAATTAGTCAGAATTATTGACTTCATTTTAGATTGGAAGTTTTATTGCTGGTTGATAACAGGTTCTTCATATATTAGGTTGATGATGATATGGAGGTAAATGTGTTTAAGGGTATTCTCGAAAAATTCTTCGGTGATCGAAAAACAAGACTGATGAAGACACTCAGGCCTGATATAGAAGCTGTTAAAGAATGGAGTATTAGATACAGAGAACTTTCGAAGGAGGAAATCCCAAAAAAGACCGAGGAATTCATCAAAAGGCTTTCGGAAGGTGAAACCACTGATGACATTATGCATGAAGCCTTCGGTCTGGTTCATGAAACTTGCAGGAGAAATGTTGGAAATAAGTGGGGCGTGGCCGGGCATGAAATAGAATGGGATATGATTCCATACGATGTTCAGATTGCCGGCGCGATCTGTCTTCACCGGGGCTCTATTGTTGAGATGGCAACCGGTGAAGGTAAGACACTTGTTGCAACGATGCCGCTATATCTTAACGCGCTTGATAGAAAGGGTGCTTCACTTGTCACAGTAAATGACTATTTAGCTAAACGGGACGCTGATTGGATGTCCGGGATATACCAATATCTCGGAGTTACTGTCGGATGCCTTCAAAACGAAATGATGACCGATGAAAGAAGAGATGCGTATAGTTGCGATATTACTTATGGCACGAACAATGAATTCGGCTTCGATTATCTCAGAGATAATATGAAGCTTGAATTGGAAGAACAGGTTCAAAGGGAACACCACTACGCCATTATTGACGAGGTAGACAGCGTTCTAATCGATGAAGCGAGAACCCCCCTTATTATATCAGGTCCTGTACCCGGCTCATCTATTAGAGATGATTTTGAATTGTTGAGAAGCCGTGTGGAAAATCTGGTCAAGAAGCAGAAGAGAATGGTAAATGATATTTTAAAGGATCTTTCTTTATCGGATACGGAGAATGAAGGAAAAGATGAATATGAGATCGGGAAGATCCTTCTTCTTGCTAACAGGGGAGACCCGAAAAACAAAAGGTTTATGAAACTGAGGAAAAAGACAGGGTACGAAAGAATGATGCTTTCTGTTGAAGCAGATTATATGAGAGAGAAGAAACTTCACATGCTCGATGAAGAGCTGTTTATAGTAATTGACGAAAAAGCGGGAACTGTGGATCTCACTGAGAAGGGGAGAGAGACACTTAGCAGCTCTGACAGAGAATTATTCGTTCTTCCTGACCTGGGTCAGAAACTCCATGAAATCGATATGGACGAGTCACTTTCCAAAAAAGAAAAAATCAGGAAGAAAGACAAAGCATACCGTGAATATGCCTCGAAGAGTGAAAAAATTCACAACTTTAATCAACTTCTTAAAGCATACACACTGTTTGAAAAAGATGTTGAATACGTTGTTCAGGATGGCAAGGTGCTTATTGTCGACGAATTTACCGGGAGACTGATGCCCGGCAGAAGATTCAGCGACGGGCTTCATCAGGCTCTCGAAGCTAAGGAAAGGGTCAAAGTAGAAGGAGAAACTCAGACCTTCGCTACGATTACTCTTCAAAATTATTTTAGAATGTATGATAAACTTGCCGGTATGACCGGAACAGCTGAAACAGAAGAAGAAGAATTTCATAAGATATACGATCTGGATGTTGAGGTTATTCCTACCAACAGGCCGGTTCGGAGAATCGATTATGACGACAAGATATACAAAACGAAAAGGGAAAAGATAAACGCGATAATCAATGAAATAAAGAGACTGAACACAAAGGGATTACCTATACTTGTAGGAACAATATCTGTTGATTTTTCCGAGACCCTCAGCCGGATGTTAAAGAGAGAAGGTATATCTCATAACGTATTGAACGCGAAGCATCATAAGAAGGAAGCCGAGATAGTCGCGTACGCGGGCAAAAAGGGAGCCGTAACAATAGCTACAAATATGGCCGGGAGGGGAACAGATATTAAACTGGAAGAGGGAGTAGTGAAGTGTAATAACTGCTGTATAGACTCTGAAAATCCCGGGGAATGTGAAGATTCCAATGATGTTAAAGTAGGTGCCTGCATCCAGGATATGCCTTGCGGTCTTCATATTATAGGGACAGAGAGGCATGAGAGTCGTCGAATTGACAGGCAGCTTAGAGGAAGATCCGGAAGACAGGGTGATCCGGGAGCTTCAAAATTCTTTATTTCGCTTGAGGACGACCTTATGAGGCTCTTCGGTTCGGACCGGGTTTCCGCGATTATGGATAAGCTGGGACTTGAAGAGGGAGAATCAATACAGCACAGCTTTATTACAAAAGCAATATCCAAATCTCAGAAACGTGTTGAAATGTATAATTTCGGGATAAGAAAAAGACTTCTTGAATATGATGATGTTATGAACAAGCAGCGCGAGGTGATATACGATCAGCGTAATGAGATTCTCCGCAGCGAAAAACTCGACCAGCTTGTAAGTGTTTTTATCGAAGAATATATTGATTCAGTAATTGAAAAGTATCTGCCTGAGAACGCGTATAAGGAAGACTGGGATATTGAAGCGGCAGCTTTGGAGTTGGAACAGATCTTTATAGTACCGTTTGAAGTTCCCGAAGAGAATGAAGATGAATTTGTCGATCCTGTTTCCTTAAGAGACGCTTTCGTGAAAAAAGCCAATGAAGCTTATGAAATAAGAAAATCTACAATATCTCCCGAGATAATGTCTAAACTGGAAAAGATGGTCATGCTTCAGAGTATTGACGCTAAGTGGATGGAACACCTGCGCGAACTTGACAATTTAAAAGAGGGGATACATTTGAGGTCATACGCCCAGAAAGATCCTGTAATAGAATATAAACAGGAAGCTTTCGCTCTCTTTACCGATGTTCTGGAAGATATAAACAGGTCGGTCCTATGGGGACTGTTCCACGCCAGACTCGAAAAAGACCGTAAAGAGAAGGAAAAGGCTCAAACAGTACATGAAGTAACTGACGCATATAGCAGTTCCGGAGTAAAGGATGATGAACTGACGAGAACGAGGCAAATGAGTGCCGATGAAGCCGGCAAATCAGGAAGAAAGACAATACGGCGTAAACGTAGAAAAATAGGAAGAAATGAACCCTGTCCTTGCGGAAGTGGAAAAAAATATAAAAACTGTTGCGGAAGAAAGTGAAAATTAACATTTTCAATACTTCTCGGAACTATTTTTGTAAAGGGAAACGGAAAATGAAAAAAGATTTAAAAAAGTTCATCACCTCTTTCATATCAGAGGTTCATAAATGTTCAGATAATGAAGACCCGATAGACAAATTGGAAAAAATGGGCTATACGGAGAAAGAAATTAATGAGGCTATTGAATCTGTCTTCAGTAGAAACTTTGATATTCCGCCAGTCCGTAAATTCAAAAGAGTTTTGAGCGAATCTGAGAAATTAAACCTTTCTATTGAGGCTCAGGGTTATGTTATACAGCTTCTTGATTCGGAAATTATTTCAGAACCTGAACTCGGGATTCTATTAGAAACTATTTCTATTGAGAGATTTTACCCTGCTACCCTCAGTGATGTAAAGAGGCTGGTCAGGAGTTTCAGCGGTGATTTGACGGATAATTTCAGAAAAGAGAATTCACCGGATAATATCAAGATTAATTAAGGATTAGATAATGAGCAAGCCACTTGTAATAGTTGAATCGCCAGCTAAAGCAAAAACTATAATGAAGTATCTGGATAACAATTATGAAGTTATAGCTTCAGTAGGGCATATCAGAGATCTTCCCAGGAAGAAGCTGGGTATTGATATCGAAAATGGTTTTAAGCCTGAATATGTGAATATGAAGGATAAAACTAAAGTTATCAGAAAGCTCAAAAAGTCGGCACAATTAAGTGAATATATAATGATAGCGACTGACATGGATCGAGAAGGGGAGGCTATTGCCTGGCATTTGAGCACTATACTCGATAATTGCGGTGTGGATATAAAACGAATAGTATTTAACGAGATTACACAAAAAGCAATTGAGAGGGCTGTAGCGGACCCGGGCAATATAGATATGAACAAGGTAAAAGCTCAGCAGGCTCGCAGGATATTAGACAGACTTGTTGGATATCTTATCAGTCCGGTTCTGTGGAAGGTCTTCTACAGGGGGTTGAGCGCCGGTAGAGTGCAGACTATTGGTCTCAGGCTATTATGTGAAAGAGAAAATCAAATAAGAAAATTTACCCCGGTTGAATATTGGACTGTTGAAGGTGAATTAATAAATGCGGAAGGCAATTCATTTGATACCAAGTTAGTAAAGATTGACGGTAAAAAGGCTGATTTAAAGAATAAAAAAGAATCTGAATCCGCGGTCTCGGCTATCAAGGCGGAAAAAGTCTATGTAAATAAGATTTATAAAAAGGAGAGGAAGAGAAATCCTTATCCCGCCTACATTACAAGTACAATGCAACGTGACGCCGCTTCAAGACTTGGTTTTTCAGCTAAGAAGACTATGGTTCTCGCTCAGCAGCTTTACGAAGGTGTGGAGCTGGGCAGCGAAGGGTCATTTGGCCTCATAAGTTATATGAGAACTGACTCTACACGAATAAGTGATGACGCTTATAAAAACGGTCTTTCATACTTGAAAGAGAAATTCGGAAAGGAAAGTATAAGCGGGAAGAGAAGAGGTTTTAAGAAGAGCAAATCGGCTCAAGACGCTCATGAAGCAATAAGGCCTACCGATTGTTTCAAAACACCCGGTTCATTATCCAAGTATCTTGGGAAAAGCCAGCTAGCTCTTTACAAACTTATCTGGCAGCGTTTTTTAGCTTCACTTTCCACACCCGCGGTCTATCAAACGATTAGCGCCGATATAAGAGCGGGGATTTATCAGCTGAGGTCAAACGGCAGAGTACTTAAGAAAAAGGGATTTCTTGATATTATGCCTGATAGAAAGAGAGAGGAGGATGTCCAACTTCCTGACATTTCCGAGGGGGAAGTAATTACGATAAAAAAACTCGAAGGAATACAACACTTTACAGAGCCTCCGGCAAGATTTTCAGAATCAGCTCTTATTAAAACACTTGAAGAGAATGGAATCGGGCGTCCAAGCACCTATGCAAGTATTCTGGGTATTATCCAAACAAGGGGATACGCCTCCAAGGAAAAGAGAACCCTTTATCCGACTAAACTCGGAGAAGAGGTCTGGAGGATACTTGATAAACTCTTTAATGATATATTCGAAATCAAATTTACCGCGGGGATGGAAAATAAGCTGGACGAAATTGAAAGAGCCAAGACAGAATGGCAGAATGTGATAGAGGATTATTACAACCATTTGAAAATCGATCTTGAAAGATTCGATGAAGAAAAAAGTGAAGCTAAGAAACTGGTTCAGGAGGAGACGGATGAAGTTTGTGAAAAGTGCGGAAGAAATCTTATAAAGAAGTGGAGCAGGAATGGTCAGTTTCTGGCATGTCCGGGATATCCTGAATGTAAATTTACAAAATCCCTTGACGAGGAGGACCTCGATCGAGAATGCCCGAAGTGCGGCGGTAAGTTAAAGTATAAGAACGGCAGATTTGGTCGTTTTATCGCCTGTTCAAATTACCCCGACTGTAAGTACACAGAACCTGTTAAAATTGGAGTAAAGTGTCCCCGGGATGATTGCGATGGAGATATTATTGAAAAAAGAACACGCAGGGGAAAGATATTCTACGGATGCAGCAATTATCCTAAATGCGATTTTGCCTCCTGGGATAAACCGGTAGATAGAGAATGTCCCCAGTGCGGAAGCAGCATCCTTCTTGAAAAATCAACAAAAAGTAAGGGTGATTTCTTAAAATGTCCCGCCTGTAAGCATGAAGTTTATGCCTGATAAATAAGTGATAATTATGAAGAATTTCAGCTTACAGAATAGATATTAAGAGTGCAAATAGAGATAAAAAGTTTTAATTATTTGTGGTAGTGTCTCTTTTGTTATCAAGACTTGAACGGTTATTGAATACTGTGATAAACTTCTGTCATGCTATTATATAAAGCATTGAAGGAATATCTGATCTACCTTGGAATTGAAAGAAGTGTCTCTGATCAGACACTCAGGGCGTATCAGTGTGATATTAAGCAATTTTTTGAATATATTGAATCGCAGATTTCAGAAGACGCGAGCCTCGGGGATATCGACTACCTGACAGTAAAATCATTTCTTGCCCTGCTCTTAAAGAAGGGATATTCAAAAAGCAGTGTCGCGAGAAAATCCGCGTCACTGAAGAGCCTTTTCTTTTTCTGTAAGCAGAGAGATTTTATCGAGCATAATCCAACAATCGGACTTCAGACACCGAAAGCGAATAAAGAACTTCCGGTCTTCGCGAATCTTAAAGCTATAGAGAGAATTATGGATTTGCCGGATTTAAACGACAATAAAGGGGTGAGAGACAAAGCAATATTGGAACTTCTGTATGGAACGGGAATGCGCCTTTCTGAGCTTACGGGTTGTAACATAGGAAGCTGTTATTTTCAAAAAGGCATTATAAAGGTTTTGGGTAAAAGAAGTAAGGAAAGATATTTGCCTCTGTCCGGAAAGGCCTGTGATTCACTGAAGTTATATCTGAAAGAAGCACACAAC
This sequence comes from uncultured bacterium, assembly GCA_964554125.1. Lineage (GTDB taxonomy): Bacteria > Krumholzibacteriota > Krumholzibacteriia > Krumholzibacteriales > WJIX01 > JAGHBT01. The sequence continues at coordinate 42,014 of CAZKNG010000009.1, forward strand.
GCGCCCGAATCGGTTTGCAGATCAAGGCAGAAATTTCTGAATTTCTTCAAGGGTAATCTTGATAAACCTCTTTTTCTTGGCAGGAAAAACAGAAGAATAAGTAAAAGGACGATTCAGAGAATTGTAAGAAAATACCTGATATGCGCCGCCAACCTGTCGAAGATGAGCCCCCACGTTTTAAGACATTCATTTGCAACACATCTATTGGACGCCGGCGCTGATCTCAGAGCTGTGCAGGAATTGCTCGGGCATGTCAATCTGTCTACCACTCAGATCTATACACATATTACAACTGAAAAATTAAGAGAGGCTTATGATCAGGCTCATCCGAGGGCGTTAGAAAAATAAAGATTTATTTTTCATACAGGTTTAGCATATTAGTAATTGGGACCGGTTATTGACCCGGAATCCACATTGAGACTGTTATTCTCAAAACACCGATATCCGTGAGAATTAATATTAGATTAGATGCTTGATTTATATATTGATTTGATGATATTAGATAACAGGTTGAGAAAGGAAATATTATGTTCAAGGGAACTACAATACTGGGTGTGCGTCGAGGAAAACATTACGCAATCGGAGGCGACGGACAGGTAACATTCGGGGATACTGTGATGAAGCACGGAGCTGTTAAGGTAAAGCAGATAACGGAAAATTCCGTAATAGCCGGTTTTGCCGGCAGTACGGCGGATGCTATGACACTATTCACTAAATTTGAAGGTAAAATAGAACAGTACAGCGGAAATATAATGAAAGCAGCCGTAGAGATGGCGAAGGAATGGAGAAGCGACAAGATACTCCGTCATCTGGAGGCACTTCTGGCTGTTATGGACAAGAAGCATTCACTTATAATTTCCGGAAAAGGTGATGTTGTTGAACCTGATGACGGAATTCTGGCAATCGGTTCAGGAGGCCCTTACGCGCTCGCAGCCGCCAGGGCATTTGTTAAGGACACCAAATTGGGGGCTGAGGATATTGTGAGAAAATCACTTGAAATAGCCTCTGAAATATGTATTTACACAAACAGCAGTATAACTACTCTCTCATTTTGAGGTGATAGATGATATGGATAATCTCATTCCAAAGAGGATAGTCGAAGAACTTGATAAATATATTATCGGGCAGAATGAAGCAAAAAAATCTGTTGCAATAGCTCTAAGAAACAGATGGAGAAGAAGAAATGTAAAAGGTGACATTAAAGATGAAATAATGCCGAATAATATTATTATGATAGGCCCAACCGGTGTTGGGAAAACAGAAGTTGCAAGGCGGCTCGCAAATCTGGCCGGTTCTCCTTTTGTAAAGGTGGAAGCTACCAAATTCACTGAAGTTGGTTATGTCGGCCGGGATGTCGAGCTGATGATAAGAGACCTTGTTTCCATAGCGATAAGTGCTGAAAAGGAGAAAATGTTTGAAGAGATAGAGGGGACAGCCCATCTAAATATGATCAACAGAATTCTTGACCTTCTTTTGCCCGCCTCAAATAAAGATTATGAAGCATCTGATGCAGAGATTGAGGAAAGAAGAGTGAGGACAAAGGAAAAACTCAGGAAAAAATTGATAAGCGGTGACCTGGACGAGAGAAAGATAACAGTAAAAGCTGTTGACAAAGCAACGCCTATGATCGAGGTATTCTCAGGAAGCGGAATAGAGGAAATGGGATTTAATATACCTGACGGTTTAAAGAAGATCTTTCCTGACAAAAAGAAAAACAAAATTGTTTCCGTAGGTGAGGCAAAAGAGCTTTTGTTGAGTGAAGAAAAGGAAAAATTGGTGGATATGGAAAAAGTTGTTGCTCTCGCTATCAAATCTGTTGAAGAAACGGGGATCGTTTTTATAGACGAGATCGACAAAATAGCAAAATCTGACGGAGGCAGAGGCCCTGATGTTTCAAGAGAAGGGGTCCAGAGGGATATTCTGCCGATTGTAGAGGGTTCGACAATCAACACAAAATATGGCACCGTAAGGACAGACCATATACTTTTTATGGCAGCCGGAGCTTTCCACATGTCAAAACCTTCAGACCTGATACCTGAGCTTCAGGGCAGGTTTCCAATTAGAGTAGAACTTGATTCTCTAACCGCAGAAGACTTTGAAAAAATTCTTACAGAGCCGAAAAACGCGCTTATTAAACAGTATAGCTCGATGATACAGACAGAAGAATGTAAAATTAATTTTACCGAGAAAGCTATCAGAGAGATTGCAAATATGGCTTTTAAAGCAAATCAGAAAATGGAGAATATAGGCGCCAGACGTCTCCATACCGTATTGACTACACTGCTTGAAGATATTCTTTTTGAACTGCCTTCAAAAGAGATAAATGAAATCACAATTACTGCTGAAGAGGTAAGAGAGAAGCTTGAAAAGATTGTAAAAGATGATGACATGGCAAGGTATGTCCTTTAGGAAGGAGCAGAAATGAAATTGAGTAAAAAGGACTTTGTTTCTTTAAGGGATTTCTCCCGTGATGAACTTGAAGCTATAATGGATCTGTGCAGAGAGCAGAAACCCAAAGCTAAGAGTTTCTCCTTAAAACCAACTCACCCCGGTCGTGTTCTGGGCTGCATTTTTCACAAACCAAGTCTGAGAACAAGAGTCAGTTTTGAAATAGCAATAAGGCAGCTAGGAGGTTCGAGTCTTTATTTGACTGACAGAGAATTGGGGATAGGTTCGAGAGAAGCACCGAAAGATGTAGCAGAAGTTCTTTCAAGGTACCTTGATGCTATACAGATTAGAACATTCAGTCAGGAAATGGTTGACGAACTTGCAAAATACGCAAGCGTACCGGTTATAAACGGTTTGACAGATCTTCTTCACCCGTGTCAGGTACTTGGAGATATATTTACAATTACTGAAAAACTAGGTTCAATTGACGGGAAAAAGGTTGTCTTTATAGGTGATGGTAACAATGTTTCAAGAAGCTGGCTGAATGCCGCGTCAAGATTTGATTTTAAATTCGTTTTATCTTCTCCTAAGGGATACAATATATCCCCCACTTTTCTCGAAGAATTAAAATCTGACGGAAATCCGGACTTTGAATATATAGAGAACCCCTTGGATGCAGTCAAAGACGCAGATGTTGTGTATGCTGATGTCTGGACAAGCATGGGGCAGGAGGATGAGGAGAAAAAAAGAAGGGAAGAGTTTAAGTCCTATCAGGTAAATGATAAACTGATGAAACTTACTAACAGTGATTCCCTTTTTATGCATTGTCTTCCCGCTCACAGAGGGTTAGAGGTCACAGATTCTGTAATCGACGGTAAACACTCCGTTGTCTACGATGAAGCGGAAAACAGGCTGCATATCCAGAGAGCTATTATAGCCCTGCTTATACCCTCAGAAAGTGAGTTATAGAAGTTTGAGGCACTTCACCTGGTATTTATTAAGTATCCTTTTTCTAGTTTTTGCTTGTGCTGTCATGGAACCTCCAACCGGCGGCCCGGAGGATAAGACACCGCCGGAAATAGTTCAGATAACACCGTCTGATAATTCTACAGGAGTAAACAGATCGGAAAAGGTTGAAATCATCTTCAGTGAGAAACTGGATTCTGAAAGTTTAAGAAAAAGAATAATCGTTTATCCAGAAGTAACCTTCAAGAAGATAGATGTAAGTGGCAACAGGGTTGAAATTCAATTTGAAGAATTACTTCCGGAAACAACAATCTCTTTTTACCTCAAAAAAGGTTATGCTGATAACCACAACGTAAAAACCGAGAAAAGCGATCTCTTCTATTTCTCGACAGCAGATTCGCTGGAAAAGGGAATTATAACCGGCGATATTCATTTTAAGAATACAATTGCAGAAGACGGGATAGCAAAATTAACAAGCTCAGAGGCCGATACTTTTGAGCATATTTATCAGAAGCCGGAATTAAGAACATCGGAAGCTGATGAGAATGGAAGCTTTTCCTTCCGTCATTTGCCAACAGACAGTTCCGGTTTCAGGATATGGGCATTTGTAGATAAAGATAAGAATGGAGATTTCTCTGCTTCCAAGGAATTCTATATTATTTACCCTGACACAGTATATCTTACCGGACGTAACAGTAGTTACACCGACTTTGTTTTAAATATAATAGACCCTGATGAACCTGGAATAATAAAAGGTAAAATCAATAATAGAACAGGTTTTGATAAGATCATCACTGTAAGATTAAGGAATGTCAGTGAAGATAAAAAAGGGTATGAAGTTACCCCTGATTCTACCGGGGTTTACAAATTTGAAACTGTTCTGCCCGGAGATTATCTGTTATCCGCATTTATAGATTTAGATGCTGACAGCGCGAAAGGATATTACACAGATCCAGAGGATTCAAGCTTAACATATGAAGAACCGGGTATAAGCCTGGGGGATACGATAAATATCAAGCCCGCCGAGATTAAAGAGATAGAAAAACTTGAGCTTGGAAACGATTGAGATGGAAAAAAAGATCCCTTTTTCAAAAATGCACGGTGCGGGAAATGACTTTATCGTAATAGATGATATGAATGAGAGATTCAGATCATCACCTGTCATGATATCAGCTTTATGCGACAGGCATTTCGGCATAGGTGCTGACGGCCTGATTCTGGTTCAGCCCTCTAAAGCTGCTTCTTTCAGAATGGTATATTATAATAATGACGGGAGCAGGGCCGGGATGTGCGGAAACGGAGCAAGGTGCGCGGCGAAATTTGCTTTTGATAAATCGATTATTAATGAATATTTCGAGTTTGAAACTGATTCCGGGATAATTAAAGGGAAGATTGAGAAGGAAAGAGTTACAATATCGTTGGCCGATGTTTCCGGTGTAAAATTGAACATAGATACCGGAGAGAATACCCCTGTGTTTTCATTTGCCCTGGCCGGCGTTCCGCACGCGGCATTGATTTGCGATGATGCAAGAGAAATATCAAATGAGGATTTTCTATCTATAATTCATCCCGTCAGGTACAACCGCAGGTTCAAGCCGCATGGAACGAATGTTAATATAGTAAAGGTAATTAATAGGAATTATCTGTTTTACAGAACATACGAAAGAGGTGTAGAGGATGAAACACTGGCCTGCGGAACCGGAGCGGTCGCTATAGCGGTAATAACATCACATTTAGGAATGACAGAATCTCCGGTATCGTGCGAAACGTCCGGAGGGGATATACTGACAGTAAGTTTTGATCAAACCGATTCAGGTGCTGAGAACTGTCTGCTGTCAGGACCCGCTGTAGAGTCTTTCAGCGGTTATTACTCCGCGGATCATTACAGAGGATAAGATATTTAATTAAAGCTGTATTCCGCGCTCCTGATTCAATCGATTGAATCAAGAACCTTCAGCGCCAGGCCGTGTTTGTTAAATGGAGCGCTTATCTGGGCGCCTGATACAATAGTTTTAAGTTCGTTAAGAAGTTCGGACGCGATTTTGACACCTTCACGAGTAGCTTCTTTACCACTCCTGGCTTCTTTCATGCGTTTCATTATATCTTCGGGAACAGTTACACCGGGAAGCTCATTATTCATAAATTCAGCGTTTCTATAACTTGATAAAGGCCATATCCCTGCTATTACAGGTATATCCATATATTCGGCTGCCTTAAAAAACTTTACAAAAATATCAATATCAAAAACAGGCTGAGTTACCGCGAATTCGGCTCCGGCATCAACCTTCCAGTATAATCTCTTCAACTCTTCTTCGAAATCAATTGCCCCTGGATTAACCCCGACACCGGCAAAAAGGGAGGTGGGCATTTTAAGTTTTCTGCCTCCTATGTCAAGTCCATGGTTTAATTTTCGAACTACATTCATCAATCCGATTGAATCTATATCAAAGACTGCGGTAGCGTCCGGATAGTCATAAGTTTTTATAGGGTCGCCTGTTATGATTAATAGATTTCTAAGCCCGAGAGCCTGGGCCCCCAGGAGATCAGACTGCATACCCAGTATATTCCTGTCTCTGCAGCAGTAGTGCAGCAAAGATTCAATGCCGATCTCTTTTTCAATAAGCACGGCAAGAGAAAGAGCACTCATCCTTGACGTGGCTCTGGGGCTGTCGGGGATATTAATAGCGTGAACACCGGATTCGTAAAGTTTTTCAGCAGATCGCAGAATACCGCTGGCGTCACACCCCCTTGGCGGAACGAGTTCGACTATTTTGACAAACTTGCCTGACGTTACAAGGGATGAGAGGCGCGATTTTTCTGTAGCAGGAACTATTGATTCCTGCTTAAAGCCTTCCGGCATCTTTTGTTTTTCTATATGAATTGCCCTTGGGGGGGATCCCTCGCGAAGGTTTTTATATATAGCATTTATATGTTCCGGCGTTGTCCCGCAGCATCCTCCGATAATCTTTGCGCCGGCCTTGACGAATCTTCTGGCGTATTCAGCAAGGTATTCAGGTGATACCATATAAATATTTCTGTCATTTACATTCTGGGGAACTCCGGCATTGGGCTGGACAGATATATATTTCTCAGTCGAGGAGGCAAGTTTCTTTACAGCTTCGAGCATGACTTTAGGCCCTACAGTGCAGTTTACTCCTATTACGTCAGCCCCCCAGCTTTCAAGCCTTTCTGCAAATACGGAGAGTTCCGTGCCGTACAGGCCCAAGCCGTCTTTCTGAAGTGTCATCTGAGCAATTACAGGAAGATCACAAATACCCTTTACCGCGTTTATCGCCTGGTGGATTTCATTGAGGTCTGCAAAAGTTTCAAGAATAAAAAGGTCAACCTTTCCTTCAAGGAGTGATTCTGCTTGTGATTTGAATACTTCTTGAGCTTCGGAGTTGGATGTTGGCCCCCATGGCTCTATTTTTATCCCTAGAGGACCGATCGAACCCGCAACAAGGGCTTTGTCACCGGCAGCCTCGCGGGCAATTGTAGCACCCGCATTATTTATTTGCCGTACTTTATCGTCAATCCCGTGTAACTTAAGTTTGAATCTATTCGCGCCGAATGTGTTGGTTTCAATTATATCAGCCCCTGCCGCAATATATTCGCGATGAATATTCTTTACCATATCTGGATTGGATAGATTGATTTCATCGAAGCATCTGTTTATAAAAACCCCTCGGTCATAGAGCATCGTGCCCATAGCGCCGTCGAATATCACGCATCCCTTCTCGAGCATTTTGCCAATTCCAACTTTCATCTAGTTAATTCCTCCATAAAAAATGTGATACTATATTCAGCTCTAACTACTTCAATCTTGCAAATAGTCCTCCACTAGCTTACTATAAAAACGGTAAGATTGGAATTATAAAACTTTAATTATCACTAATTGCCACTACAGAAAGAGGAGAGATGCGCTGGTCAGAGAGTTGTATTCCAACCCTTAAAGAAAATCCGAGAGAAGCCGAAATACCGAGTCATAAGTTAATGCTGAGAGCGGGGCTGATTAAGAAACTCACGTCAGGAGTTTATTCATTCCTTCCTATGGGATTAAAAGTCCTTAAAAAGATCGAAAATATTATAAGGGAAGAGATGAATAAAGCTGGTGCTCAAGAGATATTGATGCCGATACTTCATCCTATTGATATTTATAAAGAAAGTGGAAGAATCGATAGTTTCGGGCCTGAGCTTTTCAAACTGCACGATTCAAAAGACAGGATTTTTGCTCTGGGTCCCACACATGAAGAAGTAATTACGATGATCGCCCGTGATGAAATGAAAAGTTACCGTGATCTCCCGCAGTGTCTCTATCAGATATTGACAAAATTCCGCGATGAAATCAGACCTCGCTACGGAATTGTCAGAGCGAGAGAATTTATAATGAAGGATGCTTACAGTTTTCACGCAAACGAAGAGTCGCTTGACGAGACATACAGAAGAATGTCAGAAGCCTATAAAAGAATAATAGAGCGGTGTGAACTGAAATACACTATAGTCGAAGCTGACTCAGGGTATATAGGGGGGAATGAATCTCATGAGTTTATGGTTCTGGCCGATAACGGTGAAGACAAAATTCTAGGCTGCGAATGCGGTTATTCCGCTAATCTGGAGAAAGCTGTTGTTGAGATCAATAAAAAAAATGAAAAGAAAGCTGAACCGGAGAGAATGAAAGAGATCAAAACACCTGATACCAGGTCAGTTGCTGAAGTTGCAGAGTTTCTAAAAAAAGACAAAACTGAAATCGTTAAAACATTACTCTACAGAGTCGGCGAAAAGGATGTTGCCGTTTTGATTCCCGGTGACAGAGAGGTCAATGAAACTAAACTTGCCGGCCTCTTTGACGGCACAGAACTGAGATTCCTCGAGCCAGACGAGGTGGAAGATTTGACAGGCGGCCCACAGGGATTTTCCGGTCCGGTAAATCTTCCCGGTAAAGTTCAGATTATTGCGGATAAATCGATTGAGAACCTCGGCGAAATGGTCATTGGAGCTAATAAAAAGGATCTTCATTATGTGAATGCCGTACTTGGAAGAGATTTTAATATAGACAGTACCCGGAATCTTGCCCTGGCCCGAGAAGGTGACTGCTGCCCGGAGTGCGGCAGAAAACTATTCCTGAAAAACGGGGTTGAAGTGGGGCATATATTCAAACTTGGTACAAAATATTCGGAAAGTATGGACGCGGGGTTCCTGGACAGTGACGGAAAGAGCAAACATTTCGTAATGGGATGTTATGGTTTTGGTGTAAGCAGAATGGTTGCGGCTTCCATAGAACAGAACTATGATGAAGCGGGAATAATATGGCCCCCTGAGATTTCACCATTCGATATAATAGTGCTGCCGGTTAATTCAAGAGATAAAGAGGTAATGAAAATATCGGAAGAGTTTACCAGAGAGCTGGAGGCTGAGGGGCTGGATGTTCTGCTTGACGACAGAGATTTAAGTCCGGGGGTTAAATTCAAGGATTCAGAGCTTATTGGTGTGCCTCTTAGACTTACTGTAGGCAAGAAACTTAAAGATGGAAAGGTTGAACTGATGCGTAGATCAACACTCGAGGTTGATGACGTTCCTGTTGAAGACGTAAGGGAAAGGATCTTGCGCGCAGTTCAAAAAAAGGTTTAATATCAACTGGTTTTTTTTGAAAGGCGTGATTTTATCCTGGCTGCCTTGTTTTTATGAAGTATCCCCTTTTTTCTGGATTTATCGATGATAGATGTAATTCTGGGGAATTGTTCCTTTGCGGCTTCCGGATCTTCGATCTCTTTAAAAGATCTGATACTATGAGATACAAAACTCTTATATCTTTTATTTATTTGACGTTTTTTTTCGTTCTGACGCATTCTCTTCATACATGACTTATGTTCCGGCATTTAATACACCTCCAGTGTTTCAAAAAAATAATCGAAGGGTTCTGGTTTGTCAAGAAAAGTCTCAAAACAGAATATAAAGAAAATCCCTGAGGATC
>CAZKNG010000010.1:0-48843 GCA_964554125.1 uncultured bacterium
GGATTTCCTGCAGATAACATAGATCTCTCATAGCAATAGACAGGTCCGGTCCCCGGCGCGTATATAACGGATCCATAATCGAAAAACCTCGCGTAGCCGAGAGATGGCGAATATATATCCCTAACCTCCGTCACTCCATAGTCAATTATATAAAGGCATTCTATGGCATTTTCGTAAGAACCTGATGATGTTTCCGCTGTGAATTTACGGATTATCTTGCAGTGCAGGAAGACATCACTGGCTAAGGAAGGAACAAGCTGAAAACTGAATTGATGAGACACATTCAGATTGTCCTCTAGAAACTTCCATGCTAAGGATTGATCAAGGTCACCATATGTCCCGATATATTGTTCTGTCTTCTCCCAGGCCCCGCCGTGGATAAAATACGGGTAAGACATTACTTCAAAGAGAGTTTTTAATAATGTTCTGTCGCCGCCCGAATTTATACTCAGGATATTTATGTCACCTGGCAGTTCGGGATATCTTTTATGGATCTTTTCGGAAAGAACCGGGCGTGCCATAGCAAGTCGTAATAAGAAAGAATTTCTAGCACTTTGAACATTCAATTTGAGTTCATCTCCCCGGGTTTGGGGTACACTTTCTCTTAGATTTTGCGCTGTAACGCCGGGGCCTGTTGTAGTATCTCCGGCGAATTCCAATTTATATACGCCTAACATTTCTTCATTGATATTTCCTATTGGCTGATCCCCAAGTATCTGTTCTATATAAGAAAATGAGGGTATCTCGGGAACATCACTCTCAGTCGGATAATAAATCAAAGGATCTGAGTTCCAAATTCTTTGAGTATATTGATATTTCCATTTACTACCGTCATTGTTAGGCCAGATATTTTCCAGAGAAGGGTTTAAAAGCAGTTTTTTTAAATACAGGAAGATATAAGCATGATTGCTGTTACCGTCACTGTCAGTGGCGGTCAGAATAATAGTGTGTCTTCCTTCCGGCAGGGTATTTGTTTTAACTGTATCGCCAAATCCTAGGGTATCTTGAGGAAATGTATTTACCCGCCAGACGAGGCTGGAATCATTCAACATGCCATCCTCCGGGTCGGCCGCGTTACCTGTGAAAACGATTGTGCTGTCGACTAAAAAGGTATCGCCGCTGGCCGGGCTGGTTATATTAACATTAATACTATTATCCGTCTCTGGTGAAGTAGGGCCGTTTTCATCTTCAAAGCAACTTACAAAGATCAAAAACAAAACAGCAGTGACCACCAGAATTGGAAAAACCCTTTTCATGGTATTTCCCCTTCTATTCGAAGTATATATCTGCTATTTTTTCAAATTAGTTTGTCTATTATACAGGGTTAAATGAGAGCAGTCAAGACCTATCAATTGAATTACCGGTTAACTGTTTGATCTGAATAAAATATTTTTGTTGTTGATTAATTATGAGATAACAAAAAAATAAGGGAAAAGACAACTTGCTCATCAGACGACCTGTTTGATAATTCTTGGTTGTTTGTTTTATCAACCGATTTCCGGATGAATCACAAGTTATTATATGTTGATATATAATAAGTTAACAATTTTTACACTATGCTTGACTTTACAGGATTCAATAATTATTTTGCCACTGTAAAATGCCCTTAACCGGAAAGGATGTAGGCAATGGCTGATAAGTCTTTTAATCCATTCGAGATGGCTCAGGCTCAGTTCAACAGTGTTGCGGATATGCTGGAACTGGAAGAGGGAACCAGAGATCTGCTTCGCCTGAACCAGAGGGAATACCATGTTAGTATCCCGGTACGCATGGATGATGGAAATGTTAAAGTATTCAGGGGTTTCAGGGTTCAGCACAATGATGCCAGGGGCCCCGCCAAGGGCGGTATCCGTTTCCATCCCATGGAAACAATCGATACTGTTCGAGCCCTTGCCATGTGGATGACCTGGAAATGCGCGGTAGTGGATATTCCGCTGGGAGGAGCCAAAGGCGGCGTCATCTGTGATCCACATAATCTGAGTCAGAGAGAACAGGAGGGTATTTGCCGGGGCTGGGTAAGACAGCTGGCGAAGAATCTCGGACCGCTCAATGATGTTCCCGCTCCGGATGTTATGACGAGTCCACAGCACATGCTGTGGATGCTCGACGAATTCGAAACCGTAAGGGGTGAAAAGCTGCCCGGTTTCATAACGGGAAAACCGGTTGGGATGGGAGGATCTCTCGGGAGAACAGAGGCTACAGGATATGGAGTAATATTCAGCGTCAGGGAGGCGCTCAAGGAGCTTGAGATACCGCCTGCCGACACAACCGCAAGTTTTCAGGGGTTCGGCAATGTGGCTCAATACGCAATTGAACTCTACACAAAGATATGGGGCAAAGTTATATGCGTTTCCTGCTGGGATCAGCAGGACCAGACATCTTACAGTTACAAAAAGAGCGGCGGTATAGATCTTGAGGAGCTTCAGGGGATCACCGACCGTTTCGGCGGCATCGATAAGGAGAAGGCGCAGGAACTCGGTTATGAAGTGCTTCCCGGGGATGCATGGATCGAACAGGATGTGGATATTCTGGTGCCTGCTGCGCTGGAGAACCAGATTACAGCTGACAACGTAGGGAAAATAAGTAAAAAGGTAAAGATAATCGCGGAGGGGGCCAATGGTCCTACCGCACCCGATGCGGATAAGGAGATAGCCGAACGGGGTATCTTTATGATCCCGGATCTTCTGGCCAACGCAGGGGGGGTTACCTGCAGTTATTTCGAACAGGTACAGTGCAATATGAACTACTTCTGGGAGAAGGATGAGGTCATAGGCAAACTGGACACCCAGATAACCAGCGCGTTCGAAGCTGTTAATGAAATGAGAAAATCCAGAGATCTCTACTCCCGGGATGCCGCTTATGTTATAGCTGTAGGAAGAGTTGCCGAAGCCTGTACGGAGCGCGGCTGGGTCTGAGCCGTTATCCTGGGTGAGTAGGTAAAATTAATCTTTTTTTCAGCTTAGAGGATCTCACTGATGGGGATGAAAAATTACAGCCCGCATCGCGGCCTGCTGGTGCCTTTTGACCGGTATTTCTTTTCCAGTGATCATAGATTCACATATATAGGGAGAGGCGAACTGGGCGGCAAGGCCCATGGCCTGGCAGAGATGAAGGGCATTATCGATTCCGAGTTAGGCGGAAAATTCGCCCCTGAACTGAATGCTTATATCCCCACACTGACTGTAATAACAACAGAATATTTCGATCTCTTCATGAAGGAGAACGATCTATATTCCATAGCGTATTCCGATAAGAGGGACGATCTGATTGCTCATGCCTTCCAGAGAGCCCATCTTCCGGTAAGGTTGGTGGGGGATCTGAGGGCGCTGGTACATGAGGTCCATACGCCGTTGGCCGTGAGGTCATCCAGTATGCTCGAGGATGCCATGTTCGAGCCTTTCGCCAGTGTCTACGGCACCAAGATGATACCGAATAATCAGCCCGGAGTCGACAAGAGGTTCAGCAAACTCGTCGAAGCGGTTAAATATGTATATGCATCCACCTTCTTCGGATCGGCCAGAAACTACATGAAAGCTACCCATCACACCACCAGGGACGAGAAGATGGCTGTGATTATTCAGGAGGTTGTCGGATCGAGGTTCGGAGAGAGGTTCTATCCGAATATCTCGGGAGTTGTAAGGTCTTATAATTTCTATCCCACGGGAAATGCTTCCCCTGAAGACGGGGTGGTGGATCTGGCCCTGGGGTTGGGAAGAACAATAGTAGACGAAGGGATGGCCTGGTCCTACTCTCCGGCTTATCCGAAAGCGGGCCCGCCTTTTAACTCCATAAACGACATGCTGAAGAATACCCAGACAGAGTTCTGGGCGGTTGATATGAAAGGTCCTGCCGCTTACGATCCGCTGAATGAGACCGAGTACATGAATAAGTACGATTTGACAGACGGGGAATATGACGGAACCCTTAAAAATATCGCCTCCACACTGGATTCTCAGGACGGCAGAATCGTTATGGGGACAGGTGTAAAGGGCCCCCGGGTTATAGATTTCGCCCCGATTCTTAAAGCTGGAATCATCCCTCTCAATGACCTTCTCAAGACACTCCTCAAGGCCTGCGAGGACAGCCTTGGAGTAATGGTGGAGATAGAATTTGCCGTCCGGATGGACATGAAAAGAGGAAAACCCGCCGAGTTCGGATTTCTCCAGATCAGGCCGATGGTGGTCTCGGAGGCCACAGTGGAGCTGGATGAGGATGAAATGAGGGGGGAAAAGGTTCTTCTGTCGTCAGAGACGGTGCTGGGAAATGGAACTATTGATTCCATAAGGGATATAGTCTATGTCGACCCGGAAAAATTCGATATCAGAAAAACAGAGAAGATAGCCGAAGAGATGGATGCTCTTAACCGCTCGCTGGTCCAGGCGGGGAGAGAATACATTCTTGTTGGATTCGGAAGGTGGGGCACTTCAGATTCTTCAGGCGGAATTCCGGTTAAATTTGACCAGATATCAGGCGCAAAGGTGATTGTTGAGGCTTCTCTTCCCGGACTCAGTTTTCCCCTGAGCCAGGGTTCTCATTTCTTCCATAATGTTACCAGTTTCAAGATCTTCTATTTCTCCCTGGAGCACAGGAAAGAATCAGGCATTGACTGGGAATGGCTGCGGAACAATAATATTATAGAAGAGACCGAACATTTGAAGCATGTCGAAACCTCCTCGCCTCTGCGGGTGAAAGTCGACGGCAGAAAGAGCATGGGAGTCGTGTTGCATGAATGACAAGAAAAATATTTCCGACAACCTGATCCAGTCCTTCCGTGAAAGGGAAAAGGAGCTGAAATGCCTCTACAGGATCGAGGAGATCCTTAAAGAATCCGGAAAGGAAAAGGACCAGGGTTACCGCAGGATTATAGAAGCCATACCGTGGGGCTGGCAGTATCCACAGTACTGTATGGCAAGGATTACCATCGGCACCGATCTTTACCAGCCCCCGGGTTTTGAGGAAACTCCGTGGGTACTGGAAGCAGATATCATGGTTCAGCAGAAGAAGGCCGGAGAGGTCGCGGTATACTATACCAGGGAGGTGTCCGGAGATGAACAGGGCCATTTTCTCAAACATGAAAAGAGACTCCTCGAAGCGATAGCGGATAGACTGGGCAGTCATATTCTTTACATGCAGCTTGAGGAAGCTCCTGACGGTGAAGCCAGCCGCGAACAGAAGGATGAATCCAGACAATGGCAGGTTATCCTTAATCTTCTCAGGCACACTGACAGAAATCTGCACGCAACCCTCTGCGAGAAGATGCTGAATCATCTGAACTGGAGCGGTATTACTGAAGTGGAAGATATAGAATCGGGTTGTATCGGAAAGAACCGGACAATGGACAATGAATTGAGCGGTGAAGTAAATCAGCCCGGAGAGAGACAGAAGATAGATTTTTGCGATGATACATGTGAACAGGTTTTCCGTATCGCCGCCAAGCATTTTACAGACAGCAGGATACTTAATTACCTTCAGAAGTGGATAGCTGACGATAAGCTCAAATTCCTTGCCCACGTTGCCAACAGGAACCTGACACTGCCGGAAGTGATATCAGCTGTCAGGCGCTACCGCGATATTGCCGGCGAGGGAGTGGAACTGTCCAATGTGGCGAAAAAAGGGGTGGTAGTCTCTCTGATAAGGAAGTTTTTCTCCAGCCAGCTGAATTATATAAGAATTGCCAAGAATTACCTTTCAATAGAGGATTTTTTCAAGATTATCGACAGCATAATTTACACCAAAGACAGCCGGGGAAGACTCGGCGGCAAGAGCGCCGGGCTTTTTCTGGCTGAGAATATTATAAAGAAGTCAAAAGATTCAAAGGATCTCTTCAAGGAGATAAAGACGCCTAAAAGCTGGTATATTACTTCTGATGTTCTGCTGGGATTTCTGAAGTACAATAACCTGGATGAAATCATGGAACAGAAGTACAAGGATATAAAACAGGTGCGTATGGAGTACCGTTACGTGGTAAGAACATTCAAGAACGGAAGTTTCCCTCCGGAGATAGTTCAGATGCTCTCGATGGCCCTGGATGAATTCGACGAAAAGCCGTTGATAGTAAGATCTTCCAGCCTCCTGGAAGACAGCCTGGGGGCGGCTTTCTCGGGTAAGTACAAAAGTCTGTTCCTGGCCAACCAGGGCAGTAAGAGGGAGCGGCTGGAGGACCTGATGGATGCTGTCGCGGAGGTGTATTCTTCCACCTTCGGGCCTGATCCGATACAGTACAGGGTGGAGAGGAACCTTCTCGACTTCAACGAAGAGATGGGGATAATCATACAGGAGGTAGTGGGGAAAAGGATCGGGGATTATTTCCTTCCCGCTTTTGCCGGCGTAGCTTTCAGCAGGAACGATTTCAGGTGGTCGCCCAGAATTAAGAGGGAAGATGGATTGATGCGGATGGTTCCCGGGCTGGGAACCAGGGCAGTGGACAGGATAAGTGAGGATTATCCGGTACTGGTGGCGCCCGGACAGCCCTCGCTGAAGGTAAACGCTACCCCGGATGAAGTGGTTTACTACTCTCCCAGAAAACTCGATCTGATTAACCTCCGGACTAAGTCTTTCGAGACGGTGGATATTAAGGATCTGCTGAGAGAGCACGGTCGGGAGCTTCCCCTGTTAAGCAAGATGGTATCCAGGTATGAGGAAGGCCATCTGAAGACCCCTCTGGCGATGAATATAGATTTTGAGAAGGATGACCTGTTGGTTACTTTCGACGGCATGATAAAGAAGACCAGTCTGATCGAGCAGATGGACGGTATACTTCGAATGCTGTCAGAAAAGCTCGAGACATCCGTGGATGTGGAGTTTGCCCACGACGGAGAGGATCTCTACCTTCTGCAGTGCAGGCCGCAGAGTTTTTCTGAGGACAGTGCTCCGGCGGCGATTCCGAAGGATATCTCCGAACAGAGAATGCTCTTTTCCGCTCACCGTTATATTTCCAACGGGAGGGTTCCGGACCTGACACATATTGTCTACGTGGATCCCGATAAATATTCACAGCTTTCCAGCAGGGAAGAGATGGTAGAGGTGGGAAGGGCTGTCGGCGAGTTGAACAAGGTGCTTCCCAAGCACGGGTTCATACTGATGGGGCCGGGAAGGTGGGGAAGCCGCGGTGATATAAAGATGGGTGTCAGCGTGACTTATTCCGACATAAACAACACCGCCGTTCTTACCGAGATAGCAAGGAAAAAGGGCAACTATATGCCCGATCTGTCATTCGGGACTCACTTTTTCCAGGACCTGGTGGAAGGGCAGATCCGGTATCTACCCCTTTACCCTGACGAAGAAGGAAATGTCTTTAATGAACGCTTTCTTCTTGGCTCAAGGAATATTCTGTCTGAAATCGTTCCTCAATATTCCCATCTGGAAGATGTAATAAAACTGATCGATCTGCCCGAAGTAACTGACGGGCTCATCCTGAGGGTTCTAATGAACGCCGAACTCAACGAGGCGGTCGGTATACTCGCGGAACCGGATAAGAAGCAGATAAGGGAAGGGGTTCAGGTGGAGGACAATGATCTGCCCGCGGAGAAGCACTGGCTGTGGAGGTTGAGAATGGTGAAGCATATAGCTTCCGAGGTAGACCCGGAGCGTTTCGGTGTGGAGGGATTCTATGTTTTCGGCAGTACAAAGAACGCCACGGCAGGCCTGAACAGCGATATAGATATCCTTATACATTTCAGGGGCACAGAGAATCAGCGCGAGAAGCTTAAGCTGTGGCTGGAAGGTTGGAGTCTGTGTCTGGATGAGATAAACTATCTGAGGACAGGTTACCGTACCGGCGGCTTGCTGGATGTTCATATAGTCACCGACGAGGATATAGAGAATAAGAACAGCTACGCGGTCAAGATAGGCGCTGTTACAGACCCGGCCAGGGAAATTCCTCTGAAAAAAAAGAAGAACGAATAGTTCAGATCAGCTCACGCTGAACATTATCAATGGCGGTCAGGTCAAACCTGACCAGGGCAAGTTCGGGCCCGTCGTGAGCTGCCGTTACCGCCAGGGTTTTTTCGATCCGTTCCCGCCAGCAGCCTGTGATTCGAGCTGATTCATGAACATGCCCGTGCATGGTCATCAGGGGCTGTCTTTTCTCTATGAATCTTCGAATCGCGATGCTTCCGACATGTAGATCCAGTGGGGTGTGATCTATCCTTACCCCGTCGAGGTCGGCCCTGTCGATCTTTGTCTGATAGGGAGGCGAATGGAACAGGAAGATCGCGTTATCCATATTATCTCCTTCGGTAAGTTTCTCAAGGTCCTCTTTAATAGTACCGTACTTGAGATCGTTCTTGTCCGTGGAGAAGCTGTGGCTCCCTTTTTCGGGAGATATACATCCTATATCAACGAATCGGGAGACATCATACCGTTCCCAGTCTTTAAGCCTGAAAGGGGTGGGAGGAACAAAGGAATATCCGAATACCTGCCAGCGGCCGGCTTTCGCCCTGCGGCCGTGAATGTAATCAATAAGTCCTTCTTCTGATGCTTCAATCAATGAACTTTCTTCGTGCCTGCCGTCGTCGTTCCCGAGAATAACAAAAACACGCGGGTATGAATCGCCAAGCCCTTCGCGGAGTTTGGCCAGTTCACCGAGAAAGTACCCGCGGAGAAATCTTTCTCCCGAGAACCGAGGCGGATCTACCGAAGGAAGAATATCCCCGCCGACAAACAAAAAACCCGGTTTTTCATCCGCGACAGCCTTAAAAAGCTTTGTGAACCTGGATTGCTTGCCGTGAAGGTCGGAGACGAAGAATGATCTGGTATTCTGTTCAATACTCATGAAGAACCTTCCTGCCGGTATATACCGGACACGTTAGAATATAACGAATACCCTCGCTGTGGCAATATATAACCTGATTCTCTGATAGCTGTATTTCCTTTAATTTTCCTGCAGGGGGCGACAGGTCTGGCTGAAGGCACTTAATCGGCAGCTTCAGTACGCCCGCTGTTATAGTCTCAACATGAATAAAATCGTTGAAAACAACTATTGTCAGCCGCATAATGCGAAAGACCGTTCAATGAAAGTTGTTATATGAATAAGAGAATTCTTCTTATAATATTAGTGTTTCTAGCGGTGACGTTTTATTCATCAGAAGTCACTACACTGAATCTTACCTTTGAAGAAGAAGCCTGGCTCAGGCAGCATCCGGTTATACGTATTGCTCCGGACCCGAAATTTCCGCCTATCGAATGGATCGACGAGAATAACGAATACAGAGGAGTCTCGTCTGACTTCATTGATCTTATCGCTGAAAAACTGGATGTTGAATTTGAGGTAGTTAGCTGCAAAAACTGGAATGAAGTTCTGCGTTTGGCGCGCGAAAGGAAAGTCGATCTCTTGCCCGCGGCGGCACAGACGCCTGACAGGGGACGATATATGCTGTTCTCTGATCCCCATCTGATATTCCCGGGAGTAATTATTACTACGGGCGAGAAGAAGGGCCTGAACGCCACGCCGAAGCTTTACGGCAAAAAGGTCGGGATTGTTTCCGGATATGTATGGGAGGAATTTATCGGAAAAGAACACCCCGGCATAAATATAGTTAAGGTTGAAAATGTAATTGACGGCCTGAGGCGCGTGGCGACGGATGAGATAGACGCTTTTATTGCCACTTTACCTATAGCGCTCTACTATATCGAACGGGAAGGGATACATAATCTGGTAGTCGCCGGACAGACTGAATATGAAACGAAACTCTCTATTCTAACCAGGAAAGACTGGCCACTCCTTAACACGATAGTGCAGAAAGCGCTGAATTCTATTCCTGAAAGCAGCAGGAGCGCAATCATAAGAAAGTGGATAACGATAGAACAGAGGTCTTTATTTTATCAGAAAAAATTCTGGGTTACCGTTTTATCCTTGCTGATAGCGGGAATCCTGGCAGTGTTAGTGGTTCTCACCTGGAATGCTTCGCTTAAAAGGCAGGTAAGGGAAAAAACAAGAGGACTGCAGGAATATATAGCCCAACTTGAAAAGGCGGAAAAAGTACTGGCCGCTGAAAGGGAGAATCTGGCTAATGTCATCGAAGGTACCAGGGCCGGAACATGGCGGTGGAATGTTCAGACAGGCGAAAAGGCCTACAATGAAAGATGGGCGGAAATTATCGGCTACACTTTGGATGAATTGACTCCCGCGAGTGTTGAAACCTGGGAAAAACTCGTTCACCCTGAAGATCTGACAAAGTCCAACGCTCTTCTCAAAAAACATTTTTCAGGTGAATTGCCCTACTATGTGTGTTCCTGCCGGATGAAGCACAAAGACGGACGCTGGGTCTGGATTCATGACCGGGGACGGGTTATAACCTGGACGAAAGACGGCGATCCCCTGATGATGTTCGGTATAGATCTGGATATTAATGATCGCAAACAGGCGGAAGAAGAACAGAAGAAGCTCCGCGCTCAGTTGATCCAATCTCAGAAAATGGAATCTGTCGGCCGTCTGGCGGGAGGAATAGCCCACGATTTTAACAACATGCTCAACATTATACTCGGCTATTCTCAAATGATATTTGATCAATTACCAGCAGACAGCCCTTTGATCTCCGACATCGAGGAAGTAAAAAAAGCCGCCCGGAGGTCCGCGGAACTGACCCAGAGGCTTCTGGCTTTCGCGCGAAAGCAGACAATAGAGCCAAGAGTCCTCGATTTGAACGAGACGGTCAGCGGAATGCTCAAGATGCTGAGACGTCTGATCAGAGAGGAAATCGAGATTTTATGGAAGCCGGAGGAGAACTTATGGCCGATCGAAGCCGATCCTTCCCAGATCGATCAGATCCTTACTAATCTCTGTGTAAACGCGAGTGACGCCATTAACGGCCCCGGCAAAGTCATAATGGAAACCTGTAACGTTTACGTTGACGAAGAATACAGCAAAGATGACGCGGAGATTATAAAAGGCGATTTTGTGATGTTGAGAGTCACAGACGATGGTACAGGTATGGATGAGGATGTGAAAAAAAACATTTTCGATCCCTTTTTCACAACTAAAGAGAAGGACAAAGGTACGGGGCTCGGTCTATCCACGGTCTACGGTATAGTCAAACAGAACAACGGTTTCATCGACGTCTGCAGCGAGAAGAGAAAGGGTACATCTATAAGAATCTATCTTCCGCGACTCGAGGAGGCTGAAGATGAAACGCCCCGCATCAAAAATAAGCAGGAAGAGATCCCGGTCGGAGATGAGACGATTCTGCTTGTAGAGGATGAGCCGGCCATCCTGAAAGTAACCCAGAGGATGCTCCAAGACGAGGGATACAGAGTTTTTCCGGCAGATTCTCCGGATAAAGCTCAAAGCCTGGCCCTCAAGCATAAGAATGATATAGATCTGCTTATTACAGATGTAGTAATGCCCGGAATGAACGGGCGTGAATTGGCGGAAAACCTGCTTTCTATCCAGCCGCGTATTAAGTGCCTGTTCATGTCAGGTTATACCTCCGATGTGGTAAAGGGCCGCTGGATGCTTGATGAACGAGCGCGCTTCATCCATAAACCGTTCACAGCAAGCGAGTTATTGGCAAAGATAGTGGAGATTCTCAGTGTGCCGGATTAACAGTCCCCGGAGATTAAATATCAAAAAAAATAATGGCATCTTGATATTTTAAGCGATTGCCTCTAGTATATATCTGTAGTGAGTATCCGCGGCCAATTTGCCGAAAACTCTAAGCAAACTAAAGGGGGTATAGATATCGGTTTTCGTTTTATAAAGCGTAAACGTATAGCACCCGGTCTGACTCTTAATCTAAGCAAAAGGGGCGGCTCGGTCTCTGCCGGGCCCAGGGGGGCGAGGGTGTCCGCGGGAACTTCGGGTACCCGTAAAACGGTAGGTGTTCCCGGAACGGGATTATACTACACGGAGCGTAAAAAACGCGGAAGTTCAAAGAAGAGTAAGCGCTCATCCGGTTCACCCCCATCCTCTTCAGGGGGTTATTCAACCCGACCTGTTCCGGTTGAAAAGAAAGTTACACTTGGGTTTTTTAAGAGGCTGTTTACCCCTCAGGAGGAGGAGGATTTTGTTGACGGTCTCAAGGCTTTTGTTGAAAAGGATGAAAACAGAGCTCTTGAATTATTCCACAGGTCGACACATATAGCAGACGCGGCTTTTATGGCTGGATTTATTGCCCTCAGGCAGAAGCGCTTCCGGGAGGCGGTTAGAGCTTTTCTGGCCGCTGATAAACTGCATAATAATTTAGGACGTTACTTTGAAAAATACGGAATTTCTCTCTTTCTCGCCATGTCTATTACAGATGAAATTACCGCCCATATTGCTCCGAATCGAAAGGGGCTTCTCCTCGGGCTCGTCGAGGCATACCAGGAGCTTGAAGAATATGATAAAGCTGTAGAAACCCTTTTGAAACTCCGTGATCTGGCCTCAGGCGATGTGCTTGTAAAGGTCTCTCTGGCCGAGCTTTCTCTTGAGGCCGCCCCGGGTGATCAAAAGACTTGCCGGGAGATAGTAAATATGGCATCCGATGTAGAGAATGAATCTGACATTCACGCGGCCCTTTTGTTCTACAAAGGCAAAGCACTTAAGAATATAGGGCTTTTAACAGCTGCCAGAGATGCTCTGACGAAAGCTTCACGGCGCAAAAAAGACAGAAGCAAAACTCTGCTTAAAGCCATTCGTTATCAGCGGGCGCTTGTCTACGGGGAGCTTGGAAGAAAGTCAAGGGCCAGGGCTGAATTTGAGAAATTATACGCGGAAGATCCCTCTTATGAGGATGTTGCCGCCAGGTTAAAGATATAAAAAATAGAAATCATTTTTCATAATGAAAAAAGGAGAAAATTATGGCTGAAGATCCTATTATGCATCTTGAAAAGATAAGAGATTATGGAGGAAAGAGGGTCACCGGGGGATTGGACGATGACACAATCAGGAAGTTCTGCGAAATGGACGAAAAGCTGCCGCTGGCAATTAAACAGGCGGTATGCGAGCATAAGAGACTCCGGGGTGAGTTTAAGGACGAGCTTTCGATGCCGGAAGAAGAGCTTTGCGGATTAGTTCAATCAGATTTCGTTAATTTTTATAAATCGGAGACCAGAAATCCATTTGTAGCTGTAAGTGCCGCGGGGCCGTGGATAGTGACCAGCCACGGCGCGGTTATACACGATTCAGCAGGTTACGGCATGCTGGGTATGGGCCACTCGTCGCCAAAGCTGCTCGAGTCTATGGCAAAGCCCTGGGTGATGGCGAATGTTATGACCCCCCAGTTCAGCCAGAAAAGGTTTGCCAATCGCCTGAAAAAGGAGATTGGCCATACACGCGGGGAATGTCCGTACAGCCGTTTCATATGCATGAACAGCGGATCTGAATCGGTGAGTGTCGCTTCCCGCATTTCTGATATTAACGCCCTTCTTGAGACCTCTGAGGGCGGATCTCATGAGGGTAAGATTATAAAACAGCTGGCTGTAGAGGAAGGTTTCCACGGACGCACATACAGAGCGGCGGCCGTTTCCGATTCTTGTATGGCAGCCTATAAAGAACATCTCGCTTCTTTTCAGAAGGAACAAACTCTTGTGACCGTACCCTTAAACGATTGTGAAGCGCTTAAAGAGGCTTTTGCGCGGGCTGAGAAGGAGAGTGTTTTCTTTGAAGCTATGTACATTGAACCTGTAATGGGTGAGGGTGAGCCTGGAAAGGCGGTTTCCAGAGAGTTTTATGACCTCGCCAGGAAACTCACCCTTGAGAGCGGGTCGTTCCTTATTGTCGATTCTGTTCAGGCGGCCTTAAGGGTCCAGGGTTGTCTGAGTATCGTCGACTACCCCGGGTTTGAAGATTGCGAAGCCCCCGATTGCGAGACCTATTCAAAAGCTCTTAACGCCGGTCAATATCCGTTGTCTGTTCTGGCTTTGAATAAGAAGTTTGCTGATATATACACACCCGGAGTGTACGGAAATACCATGACGACAAACCCCAGGGCGCTCGAGGTAGGATGCGCTGTGCTTGATGATATTACAGATCGTCTGCGGGTCAACATACGCGAAAAAGGTAAAGAACTGTACAAAAAGTTTGAAAAACTGGCCGGGGAATTTCCTGAAGCGATAATCTCAGTAACAGGTACAGGGCTGATAGTAAGCGCCGAATTAAATCCGGACAGATACCAGGTAGTAGGTGAAAAAGGATTCGAATATTACCTTCGTACCCACGGTATTGGAATGATACACGGCGGGCACAATGGAATAAGATTTACTCCGCATTTTAAAATTACATCAGAGGAAATAGAACTTATCATCAGTACTGTAAGGGACGGCCTGAAGGAGCTGGGGTAGAGTATGCTGCCGGGGATATTCTCAAAACTTTCCCTGGCCTCTTTCACCGACGCTGAAATCTTTCATGAGGTAATCTGCTGTGATCAGCGGTTGTCTCCGTAGAGTGTTACAGCAAATTCTCGTGACAAAAGTGGAGAAACGGGACGAAAGAGTTATCGCTGTGGGGATTTCTATTGACAGTTTATTATGTCACGGCCTGCCGACAGAGCCTGACACTGATGCCGGAACAATCCTTGTCACGGGAGCAAGTGGGTATATAGGCGGCAGACTGGTCCCCGAGCTCACGGCGCGGGGTTATAATGTTCGAGTGATGGTCAGGAGGTATCCTTCTGAATATAAAGCTCTCTGGCCCGGATGTGAAGTGGTTGTCGCGGATGCTCTTGATATGGAAGCTTTAAGAGGCGCTCTTGAAGGGGTATCACTAGCGTATTATCTGATTCATTCCATGCTTCTGGGCCGCGAGGAATTTGCCCGGGCGGATATCAGGGCGGCCTCTAATTTCAGGAGAGCGGCTGAGGAAAGAAATATCCGGCGAATAATATATCTCGGTGGTCTCGGTGATGTGGCAAAGGGTCTCTCGAAACATCTCAGGAGCAGGATCGAAGTTTCAGAAGAACTGTGTTCCGGAAGTGTTAAGGTTACAGTGCTTCGGGCAGCTGTGATAATAGGTTCCGGCAGTGCTTCCTATGAAATTATGGGGAATCTTGTAAAAAAGCTGCCGGTTATTCCTGAGCCGCGGGCGGCGAAAAGCCTCTGCCAGCCAATTTCAATAAGGGATATAGTAAAATATCTGGTAGCTGTCCTTGAAATAGAAGAGACATCGGGAAAGATGTTCGACGTTGGGGGAAGTGAGGTTATGAGTTATTCAGAGATGCTTAGAAAGACAGCTGCTGTTCTAGGTGTAAAAAGGGTTTTTGTGCCGGTATCCTTTTTCAGCATAGGGGGTTATTCATATATAACAAGCCTCCTTACACCCGTTCCGGGGCCGATTACTAGATGCCTTATGGAGGGGTTGAAGAATGATGTTGTCTGCAGAGAAAACAGGATAAAAGAGTATGTGGATTTTCCAATGGTGGGGTTTGAGGAAGCTATAGAGAGAGCAATTGCCAAAGAAAAAAAGGACAGAGTAAAGACAAGATGGTCCAACGCCTATTACCCTTCCAAGAAGCTTCTGCCAAAGCTCGATGATTTGAAGGAAGCTCCTCAATATAAGGCTTTTGCTTCACTTGTTACCGGGAAGGATGCGGCGAAGCTTTTCAGCTCAATCTGCGCGGTCGGGGGACCGGAAGGATGGTTTCACGGCAACTGGTTATGGCGGCTGAGGGGCGCGATTGACAGAATATTGCTCGGTGTCGGTACGTCGAGGGGAAGGCGTAAAATGTCTCATCTGAAGGTCAACGATGTTGTGGGCTTCTGGCGTGTGGAGGATCTTAAGGTTAACAGAAGGCTTCTGCTGAGATCCGAGCTTAAGCTTCCAGGAAATGCCTGGCTGGAATTTAATATCTCAGAGAAGGAAGATTCCAGAGAATTATCAATAACGGCATGGTATTATACAGGATCTGTTCTTGGAAAACTCTATTGGTATTTTTTCCTGCCCTTTCATCACTTTATCTTCAAAGGGCTTATAGAGCAGATTGAGGAAAGAAGCTGAAAAGTCAGGCAGGATAGAAGAGCCGGGTTGTTCTTAAGAGCCGGCGGCAGGTTCAGCATTATGGAATATGAAGATAACGGCTGGGACAGATCATTTCGTGTTATAGCTCATGTTGATATGGATGCTTTTTTTGCTTCAGTCGAGGTTCTGGACTATCCGGAGTTTCAGGGCAGGCCGCTTGTTGTGGGTGGAGATTCCAGGAGAGGGGTCGTCTCGGCCGCGAGTTACGAGGCGAGAAGTTACGGGATCAGCTCCGCTATGCCTCTCTTCCAGGCGAAGAAGTTATGTCCGGAGCTTGTGATAAGACCTGTCAGGATGAAACGCTATGCCGAACTTTCCCGTAAGATAATGAGCGTTCTGAACTCCTTCTCGCCACTTCTGCAGCAGGTCTCTGTGGATGAAGCATACGTTGACCTTACCGGGACTGAGCTGATATCCGGCAGTCCGTTCCGCGCGGCGGCAGAGATAAAAAATAGAATCCTCGGGCAAACATCCCTTACATGTTCGGTTGGGGTTTCCACCTCCAAACTGGCGGCTAAAATAGCCTCCGATATAGATAAACCTGACGGTCTGACAATTGTACCCCCCCGGTCTGTAAGTGAATTTCTTGAATCCAGACCGATAGGGGATATTCCGGGTGTGGGAGCTAAAAGCGAAAGAGCCCTGTCTGATATAGGGGTAAAACGCCTTGGAGATCTTTTGGATATTTCCCCTTCTGTTCTGCGCGGAAAATTTGGAAAAGCGGGAGAGAGACTGATAAGAATTGCGGGGGGAGAGTGTATTTCAGAGGTAAAGACCAAGGAGCGGACTAAATCGATAAGTAATGAAAGAACATTCTCAAGGGACACCGACGACAAGAGGCTGATTGAAAAAAATCTGCTTATGCTATCAAACATGGTGGCGCGAAGACTGAGAAAAAAGGGGCTTGTGGGAAGAACGGTCACGCTGAAGCTGAAGGATTCCAATTTCAAGCAGATCACAAGAAGTGTGACCCTGAAAAGGGGAACACAACTAGCGAGGGTGATATTGAAGGAAGCGAAAGCTCTTCTTCCCGAATCTGTCCCGCGGCAGGGGGTTCGGCTTATAGGTGTGGGGCTTTCGAATCTCCAGCAGGCGGGAAGGGGAGAGCAGATCTCTCTGTTCGAAGAAGGGCGGGGAAAAGAGGGAAAATGGAAAAGAGCCGAAAGAGCTGTAGATGAGATTTTAACACGTTTCGGAGAAGGGGCCCTCGGCCCCGGATCGCTTCTGGAATGATCACCCTTAAATTCTTTAATCCTTTTTTATCGGAGGATATTCCCTGAGCAGTCTTTCTACCGATTCGGCGATATCCTCCGCGCTGTTTTCCCTTCCGTGAAATACACTGGAGGCCCAGCCCCGCCATACGAGCTGTTTGTTTCCCGCGTCGACAAAATCAAGGATTAAAGTTCCTTCTTTATATTTACGCACACTTACCGGCCGGTTATGAAAACGTCTCCATCCGCCGTATCCGTAGCGTGTCCCGTCAACCTTTCTCTTCGTTCCGATGTAATAGGTAATGAGAAGATCGGCTTTCGAGCGCCCGGCTTTTATGAATCCCATTTTGGCCATTTCCCTCTCAACCGCTGAATGAACGTGTTTTCTTATCAGCTCGTCCTTCATCATTCTGTTCCGGGGTTTTATCTTATTCTCGGGTATCCATCTGTATGTTTTGTAGAGGGAGAAGTCCGCGCCACGGTCAAAATCTGTTTTTACGCGTATCGTGGAACAGCTGGATAAAAAGAACAGAACAACAGCTGCGGGTATAAGGAATTTTTTCATTTTATTTCCTCTCCGTATCTTTGATAAATATTACCTTCACTCTCTGCTGACCGCTTAAAATTGTCTGAAGAGTTCTTTTCAACTATCAGTGTACCTCCCTGACCGTATAGGGCTCAAGTGATATTGTTCTTTACATCGGAGGTTTTTTTTGATATAGCGGGGTTATAAAATCTATTTCGAAAGATCTTTCAGGTTCTCTAAAAAGCTTGTTTTAAGGGAAGAGCTGTCATGACCAGAAATATAATTGGTATATTCAGGCAAACGGTTATGATCACGGGTTTTGTATTCGTGATGATGCTTTTGCTCGAATATCTCAATGTTCTTACGAGCGGGGTCTGGCGAAGAATCCTGTCTTCCAACAAGTGGGGACAGTATCTGGTGGCGGCTCTCCTGGGAGTAATCCCGGGATGTCTGGGCGCGTTTGCCGTCGTCGCGATGTATTCCCACGGGTTTATCAGTCTGGGAGCCGTTGTAGCGGCTATGATAGCGACAAGCGGTGATGAGGCTTTTCTGATGCTGACGATGATCCCCTCTCAGGCTCTTATAATCAGCGGACTGCTTTTCGCAATTGGTATCATAGCCGGTGCTTTAACCGATTTTTCCCTCGGGAAACGCGGGATTTCCGGCAAAGATGAATACTGCGAGCTCGAACTTCATGAAGACTACGGCACCTGCTGCTCATTTTCAGCCGGGCGCACTACAAAGGTTTGGAAGAACTGTTCGCTTGCCAGGGCGGTTCTCGCGCTGCTTTTAGTTTTGATAATAGCTGCTGTTGTGACGGGACATATAGGCCCGGGCGAATGGAATTGGATCAGAGTAACTGTTCTGATTGTTTCCGCCGGAGCGCTTTTTGTTGTCTCTACGGTAACGGATCATTTTCTGCAGGAGCATCTCTGGGAGCATATAGCAAAAAGACATCTCCCGAAGATTTTCCTCTGGGCTTTCGGCACCCTTCTTCTGATATTTATTCTGAGGGAGTATCTGGATCTTGGAATAAGCGGATACTCAGGATGGGGGAGATGGATCTTTCTTCTGGTTGCCTGTCTGGCGGGGCTGATACCGCAATCCGGCCCCCACCTTGTTTTTCTCACCCTTTACGTGAGCGGCACGCTGCCCTTGAGTATTCTTCTGGCGAATTCTATTGTTCAGGACGGCCACGGAATGCTTCCCATGCTGGCTGAATCCAGAAAGGCCTTTTTTCTGGTAAAAGCCGTTAACATTCTAGTAGGGCTGCTTGTAGGAGCAGCCGCTCTGTCCGCCGGGCTTTAAGTTAAGCCGGATTTTTAAGATTTTTTTAAGCGGTCCCGGGGCGAACGCTTATTACCCTGAAGCCTTTTCTTCAGCTACCTTTTTGAGTTTTTCGTTGGCCATTATGGCGAGTTCCACCCGTCTGTTCTGCTGGCGGCCTGCCGCGGTTTCATTTGAGGCCAGCGGCTGGGATTCACCGTAACCCATTATTGTAAAACGGGTAGGATCAACATTCCGGGATGCTATTTCATTGGATACCGATTGGGCTCTCTTTCTTGAAAGTTCCAGATTGTACTCTTCCGAACCGGTAGCGTCGGTATGCCCCTCGATAAGAATGTTTGTGTTTTCGTATTTGTTCAGTATACGGGCAAGTTCGGTCAGATTGTCTTTTGCCTCCCGGCGAAAGGAAGCTTTGTTAACGTCAAAAAGTATACCCGAATCGAATGTGATCTTTATACCTTCCCCGACCCTCTCGACTTTAGCTCCTTCTATATCCCTTTCAATCTCTTCGGCCTGTTTATCCATGTAATTTCCAATGTATGCTCCAGCAGCCCCTCCGACTGCCGCGCCCAGTATCGCGCCCAAAGCGGTGTTCCCCGTTTTTTTGCCTATGACCGCGCCTATGGCGGCACCTGTCCCCGATCCTATAAGAGCTCCCTTCTTTGTCCTGCTTATGCCGCACCCGGTCATGCTAAAAAGAAAAGTCACGATAAGGACTGAAGCAATTACCCTTTTCATCTTCTACCTCTTTTCCGGTGAAAATACCTTTCCCCAAGTTCAGTTTAATTATAAAACTCTTTCTCTTTCTGTCAACGATGAAAGTTTGAATCCTGTGGTTCCGTCCCTTATGATACAGGCACTAATATTTATCCTTCCTCGCCGGCTGGTAATTGTATTAACGGTTTTTATTGTCTACCCCCTTGACCGCAAATACAACTTGCTATAATCTACTATTACTTAAATATCTGCCGATAGAATGAGATTTATCAGACAGGAGGTTCAGTTTGCAAAGAAGTGGATGGATAAACTATTTTTCCTTCGCGGCCCTGCTGGGGCTTATTCTTCTTTTGGCCCCCGCGTATTTGCCGGCCTCGCAGGAAAGTGATCTTCCTCCGGGGGATACACCCCCGCCGGATCTGTTTTCGCGCCTGGAAAGGGCCGGAACCGCGGAGGATCACGATGGAGCAGCCAGTGTCATCGTTTACGATTACTCTAAAAACAGAGTGAAACCGTCCGGAGTCACATATGTTGATAAATACATTATTTACAAGGTGTTAAATTCCGCGGGATGCCGGAACAGATCGGTTCTCAACTGGAGGTATGATCCAAGGAGCAGTCATGTTGAAGTGCGTGAAGTAAACATCGTCAGAGATGGCAGGAGGATTCCGGTTGATCTTTCACGCGTGCATGATCTGCCGGCTCCGCAGTCTATGATATACTGGAAGGACCGTATCAAGACGCTTCAGCTTCCGAGGCTCAGGATAAATGACGGCATTGAAATAAGAACATTCCGCAAGGGGTTTACTTACGCTCTGCTCGGGTCTGCTGAGAATGAAGCGGTTTCAGGAGCGGCAAGTGATACCGCCTCAGCAGTGGAAGGGGACGAAAAGTATATTCCGCCGATGCCCGGGGAGTACTTCGATATAGTACTATTTTCGGCCACAGAACCTGTTATAGAGAAGAAATATGTATTGAGTCTGCCGCCCGATAAGAGGCTTCACTCTGAAATATACAACGGCCCCCTTTATTCCAGCACTACATATAATGATGAATGCATAGAGTACGTCTGGTGGGGGCTGAACCTGCCTCCGAGAACTCACGAACCCGCTCAGCCGGCCCCGAGCGATTATGTGCCCAAGGTTGTTATGGCTACTGTTAAAGACTGGGAGACAAAGAGCCGCTGGTTTTTTGACGTCAATCGTAAGCAGTTTGATGTTACCGAGGCGATAAGAGAGAAAGTGGATGAGATATTCAGAGAAGCCGGTATTACGAATGCTTCTGAAGAACGAAAGGCAAAGGCTCTTCTTCACTGGGTTGCTCAGAATATCCGTTACAGCGGACAGACGATGGGTGAGGGGGAGGGCTTTACCCTTCATCCGGGTTCTATGATATTCGCTCAGCGGAGCGGTGTATGCAAGGATATCGCGGGAATGCTGATTACTATGATGCGGGCGGCCGGGATGGATAGTTACGCGGCGATGACGATGGCTGGAAGCCGGATAGAGAAGGTGCCCGCCGATCAGTTCAATCACTGCGTTTGCGCCCTGAGGGGAGAGGACGGATCTTTCGAAATGTACGATCCGACATGGGTGCCGTTTAACAACGATATATGGTCGCTTCTGGAGGCGGAACAGGACTATCTGATCGGAACTCCGGACGGGGAAACCCTCGACAGAATTGCTTTTAGCCCCCCGGAAGAATCTCCGCTCACTATTGTTCACAAAGCTAAACTGCGCCGTGACGGCTCACTGGAGGGAACCTTCGAACTGTCAGGGTCCGGAGCGCTTGACAGCAGGCTGCGCCGGATTATATCAGGAAGCCGCAAATCGGAACTTGACTTGACAGTGGCGGGGCTTATCGCTCCAATAAGCAGCAGGGTGGAAAAAATAGAATATGAGTTTCTCGAGCCGGATGACTTCAGCTCGGATATGTGGATTAAAATAGATTACCGCATCCCTCGTTTCGCGCTTCGCGTAGCGGGAGGGTACGAGTTTAAAAGTCCACTAATGAAAGTCGTTCTCAATAACGCCCGGCTTTTCCGGGCGGCTTCAGTTAAACTGGATGAACGGAGAGAAACAGATCTCTTCCTGTATTACACTCAGCTCATTGACGGAACAGAAAAAATCAGAATGCCAAGAGGTTGGGAAACCGCCGACCTGCCCTCGTCTCAAGAGATAGACCGTACATATGCCTACTTTAAAGGTTCGAGCCGGGAAGACGGCCGGGATCTTGTAATCGATCACCGCGCCGAGATACGAAGGCGGCAGATTCCGCCAGACGGTTACGGCGGATTCCGCGAAGCGCTTGAGGAGGCAAAGTTATGGGGCGAAGAAATCTTCCGTGTTGAGAAGGGAGGCAACTAATGAAAGCTTTAAGGACAAGCGGTCTGGTCACTTCTCATTTAGTCATTCTGCTTCTTTTATCGATCCCCGTTTTTGCAGGACAGATGGGTGTCTCTGAGGGGCACGATCTTGACAGGTTATGGGCGAGGGCGGAAAAAGAGCTCGACCCTTCCGGTGAGGATGCCGTTCTGCTTTTAGAGAGCAGGCATCTATCTATTCTGGGAAATGGAGCAAAGAATACACGGGTACACAGCGTTGTGTGGATTGGAACCGACCGAGGCGTGAGGGAATACGCCGATCTGCGGATCCCCTATAACAGTGCTTCTTCGAGCTTGAAGGTGATAAAACTGAGAACATGGCGTGATGATAAATGGTGGCCGGATGAGAGGGAGATAAGCTCCACCGCGGTCGTAGAGACACTTCCATTCGAACTATCCGGAGCGGATGATTATACAGAGATGCGCGAGGTGATGCTTCTGCACGACGGTGTTGGGATCCCCTGTATTATCGAGACAGTATATGAGATAGAAGAGCGGCGCGGATCGAAGCAGGGTTGTGACGGGGTTTGGGTATTCCCCCGGAAAGACCCCGCAGTTCTGGTAGAATACAGTGTTTCTGTTCCGGCAGAGGGGGTTTTTAATTTTTCAGGCGGAAACGGCGCCCCGAACCCAAAGATTATTTCAGGCGGCGGGGAGGCTGAAACATATATCTGGAGAATGGAAATGACAGGCCGTCTCGGGCAGCCCCCTATATCTGATCCCGCCGATTATTATCCCTATGCGGCATGGTCAACCTGGGAGAGCTGGAATGAGCTTGCAGGGAGGGTTGTTTCCAACTTTGACAGCGCGTCCGTGTTGACCCGGGAGCTTGCGGACACTCTGGCTGAGAGAACAGAATACGAGCCTTGTTCAGCCGCGAAAGCCCGAGCCGTGGTTGAACTTGTAACTGAAAAGACCCGGGGTATTCATTACGACTCAAGCTTCTGGCCTCTATCCCCGCGGCCGGCGAAGCGCACCTGGGAAACCGCATACGGCCACCCTCTTGACAGGGCTGTTCTTGCCGCCGCGCTTATGCGTAAAGCTGGGCTGAACGCTCAGCCGGTATACCGTTCAAAGGGTTTTCGTCCGATTGATACCGGCGTTCCGGGACTATCCAGGTTTGAGAGGATCGGGCTCTATGTGGCAGGCGGCGATTTTAAGGCCTTTTACGAACCGTATGAGGGGAAGCTGTACGAAGGATCCGGCAAATTCGCGGGTCGGGTTATCTTCGAGCCCGCGAGCGGAGAAATTCCAAA
The DNA here is from genome assembly GCA_964554125.1 of uncultured bacterium. Taxonomy (GTDB): domain Bacteria; phylum Krumholzibacteriota; class Krumholzibacteriia; order Krumholzibacteriales; family WJIX01; genus JAGHBT01. The sequence goes on from CAZKNG010000010.1 coordinate 23,312, forward strand.
GATGCGCGAGGTTATCGGCGATTCGCGAGCTGTAAACGGATTGGATCTGGTACTTACACTCAAACCCTGCGGCGGCGGGAACTGGACGGGAAGAGGAGAATACAGGGCGGAAGGTTTGTTCAGTCCCTATGATGAAATGACCGGTTCAGGTTCTCTAGCTCTGCGTTTTTTGAGCAGTACGGTCGGCTCTATACTCGAAGGGGCAGAAGTAAGCGGATTTAATCCCAGGATTTTCACCCCCTCACTTGTCAGTACGGCCTTTGAGTTTGAACTTAAGAGCAGAGATCCGGACCGGCAGGGACGGGAGCGGTTTATGATCGGAACTCCAGAGGGAAGCCTGCTGAGCAGACTTTCATCGGAGATATATCTTTACCAGGAGCGCAGGACTTCACCTGTTCTCCTGCCGGGAAAGCTCAAACAGAGAATCTGTCTCAGGATTAAAACGGGCGACGGGGAAATTGTCCGTCTGCCCGAGGAGAGAGAAATAGACAATAAAGTGGGTCATTATTCTCTCAGCGCGGGAAATAAAGACGGCTGGATTACAGTAAGCCGCGAACTGATATTAAAAGTAAAGACGGTACCTGATGAGCTCTGGCCGGAGCTTAAAAAGCTGTTGATCGAGGAGGAAGATCCGGCGGGCGGGACCGTTATGATTAGATAGTTCCGCCGCTTCGGGCGGATCGGGTTTTTAAGATCACACTGCGGAACACAGAGGGAGTGAATTACGTTGAGCGGAGAGGTCTTTAAATACGGACGCGAAGAGCTCTCGGCCGCGAAAGCGCTCGGGATTGCTTCAGGCGGCACAAAGGGGATACTTACTGAAAAGGCCGCGGGGCAGATAGAGAGAGGGAAAAATGCCGTTGACAAAATCTTAAAAGAAGGGGAAACGGTATACGGTATAAATACGGGGTTCGGCCCCCTCTGTACGACAAAAATATCTGCCGAACAGACGAGGCAACTGCAGTATAATATTCTGAGAAGTCACAGTGTGGGTGTTGGAGAAGATGTGCCGGACAGGATAGCCAAGCTGTCGCTCATTCTCAAGGTTCACTCATTCGCCCTTGGATATTCTGGCGTGTCAATCAGAACGGTAGAGAGGATACTCTGGCATATCGAAAATGATATTATACCTGTTGTTCCCTCTCAGGGCTCTGTCGGAGCTTCGGGAGACCTGGCCCCCCTTGCTCACACTTTTCTCCCCCTGATAGGTCTCGGAAAGGTCAGGTATAAAGGGGTTGAATACGATTCGAAAGAGATTCTCCTGAAATTGGGCAAGGAGCCCCTGCAGCTCGGCCCTAAAGAGGGGCTGGCGCTGATAAACGGCACGCAGTTTATAACGGCATTCAGCGTGGTGGCTCTAGACAGGTTTAAGAACTGCCTGGACAACGCGGACATAATAGGCGCGATGACATTGGAAGCCCTGCTCGGCTCAGCCTCCCCCTTTAGCGAAGAACTACACCGCTTGCGCCCCTATCCTGGAACCAGATATGTAGCCCGAAGACTCAAATCCCTTCTTGAGGGATCTGAGATGGTCAAATCTCATTCAGACTGCGCGAGAGTACAGGATCCCTATTCACTCAGGTGCATGCCGCAGGTGCACGGCGCCTCGAGAAACGCCTGGCTTCATCTGAAAGAGACGGTAGATATAGAGCTGAATTCCGTTACCGATAACCCGGTTATTCTGGAGGGGGATAAAGCTTTAAGCGGCGGCAACTTTCACGGTCAACCCATCGCTCTTCCTCTTGACTATGCCGCTGTGGCCGTAAGTGAGCTGGGAAATATTTCTGACAGAAGAACATACCTTCTTCTCGAAGGAGGTTACGAGGGGCTGCCGAAACTGCTTATGAGGGATATCGGCATCAACTCAGGTTTTATGATGGCGCAGTACACATCCGCCGCTCTTGTTTCCGAAAACAAGGGTTTGTGTTTTCCCGCGAGCGCTGACAGCATCCCCACATCTCTTGGGCAGGAGGACCATGTAAGCATGGGAGCTATAAGCGCCAGGAAATTAAACAGGGTAATTGATAACCTCGAGAACATTCTGGCGGTTGAGTTGCTCTCCAGCGCTCAGGCTTTCGATTTCAGAAGACCTCTCAAGTCAAGCAGGATTCTTGAATCGTGCCATAAATATATAAGGAGATTTATCAGGCATGCTGAGAGAGACAGGATATTCGGAGAAGATTTGAATATCGCCAGAGGCATTATAGCGGAAGGGAAACTCGCGGAGATCTCGCGCGAAGCGGCGGAAAAAGAGAATATCCTTCTGTTAAATGACGAAGAGAAGATATTCGAAGACTATTAAAAGGGGCGGATGATTAGAGCCGGGTTTGACACGGGTAGTCACATAAAATGGCTGTAACTTATTGCAATGCATATAGTAATGGACGATTTCATAGTTCGCCAGGCATCCTCAACACGCATCAGCTGCTTGTAGGCAAGGACCAGGTTTTCGGCAGAGAGACTCTCATCATTGTTGCGGATTACCCAGAGGCCGTCACGTCTGGAATGAGCTTTCACGGCAGCCCGGTTGATACGAAGCTCCTCGCTCTTGAGTTTTCGCAGATACTTCCCGTATCTGCGGCTGGTCATTTCGGCTAGGAGTCCCCCGCCTTTTCTTCTTTTCTTATCTGTTTATCAGGTGATTGGTTATTTGATTTAGAGAGAGATTTAGATTCATTTTTCTCCTTTCGTTTAAAGATGGAAGGCTTTGAAAAAATCAATCAGCCGCCTACTATACAAATCAATCGACTACCTGATAGGACATAGAATTTTTTTTGGGGAAACTCCAACAAAGATAATTATTGAAGAAATATAAATATTTGGTGTATAATTAAAATTGCCAATCGTGAGGGAGATAATATAAAAATTATAAAGATTAAATGAGAGGAGAACTTTTTTATGAAAAACTCACTTTTCAAAATATTCTGGATAATTGTTCTGGGAATGTTTGCATTCCAGCCGACCATGCTAACAGCGGAAGTAGGAGAGCTAGTCTGGTCCGTAGACATCCAAAACTCTCTTGCCACTCTGAAAAAAAACCAATTTCAATCCGATCCCGAAAAACGATTTCCTTTAAGAACAGTTCTGATCAGTAGATCTAAAAACTTATCCAAAAACGATCCTAAATCCGGTCGCCAGAACCTTGATATTTCACTTGAAACTGCGGCTATCATTGTAAATGAAAACGGTACTTTGGGCGAAAGTTTAACACAGATCCTGTCTTTCTATAAACGGTCCCATGTTGCTGAGCAGTGGAACGGTCACGAATTTCGTATTCTCGGCACCAGCAAAAACCAGCTAAAATCCAATGATGCTCTTGTAAGTTACTTCAATATAACAGAATCTCAAGGTCAAGAGATATTAAGCTGGATAAAGATCCCTGACTCCAATTTAGGAATGGTACACACAACTCAGGCCACATATTTTTTTGATGCAGGTATCAAGGAACCGCCGGGAACCAATCCATTCCCCTATTCTCTTTACAGAACCTATGGAACCGTTCTTTCGGTATCTTCCAAAAAAATAGCCACAATAGAAAAAGTAAAAAATGGGAATAATATTCAACAACGCTTAATTGTTTATGGATTTGATAAAAAGGGTCAGCCTGTTCCAGTTTACCAGAGTAACCTTCTCAATGGGGAATACGATAAACTCTACCTTGATCCGTCGGGAAAGATCCTTATGTTTGAAAAAAAGGGTAAAAACCCGGAATTGGGTCTGATAAACATTGAGAATGGAGATAAGAAGATCCTTAGTGATGTAATCACCGGTTTCCGCTATTATTCATTCGACGCTTCGAGAATGTTGGTTATAAGAACAGGAGACGGACTTGCAGTTTATTACGATATAACAGACCCCTACAACCCTTCCGAATTATGGAATTTTAAGGTTAATGACAATCTTATAACCGCAGGAGTCTGCTACAATGGTTCTCTTGTTGCAATCCAGATCCAGAACACTAACACCCCTACCAAGAGGGTGGTTGTACTAGACGAAATGATGAACATCCTTTCCCAGCCTGATATTGACAGTATCGACAGTATGAACATGGCCGGAATCGACTGGGAGGGAAAATATTTGTTTGTAGGTTCACAGAGGCATCCTTCCCCACCGGATATTTCAAGAGATACCAAGCGGGTCGATGTCTATGACTTCACAGGATTTACAAGGGAGGTGTTAAAATGAATAAATTTATAAATATATTAAAAGTTCTGTTTGTAATCTTTTTAATACCCTCATTTGCAAATACTACCGTGTGGTCAGAAGACCCTTTCACAGGTGGTACATCCGTTACAAAAGCATTTATGGAACTGGATGATATTTCGCCACAGAACCTTCATACAGGCATTGATATAAAGGGTAGTGATGATGTTTATGCTCCTATACCCGACGGGACTACAGCCAAGATCCATACTTTCGGGTCCGACTATATAGTTCTGCTGGGGGCAGAAAGGCAATTCGGTGACTATGCGGTTTGTCAGCTTCTACATGTTACACCCGAATCCGATCTTACAGCTGGCACATGGATCAACAATTCAAAGCTTCTCGGATCTGTGTCCGGTGGTCATCTTCATTTTGAAGTATTCCTTTCCAACGATACTAATGTCAATGATGCAGATCTGAGAAGTCCCAGAAGATATGCTCTTGAAAACGCCGGTTCCTGGAATGATGATACAACTGCTCCTGAGATAACTGACGATACCGTACTTGTCCCAGACCCGCCGGTACAATACACTGAAACTATATTCAAAATACATGCAGCGGATCTTGACAGCGACTATTATCATGGGATTGCCGGCATGGAACTTTTGATAGATGATAATGTTGTTGACAGTTTTGATTTTAATGGGAAATTAAGTAAATCTGGAACATATCCTCCCGATAAAAGCGAATATTATGCATGCACCACATCTGACTGCATACCTTCCGGAACAAATAACCCGAATGTTTTGACATATAAACTCAAATGGACACCACAAGACACAGAGGAACACGTGTGGAGGGTCCGCTGGTGGGATGCAATGGGCAACACGGCTGAGGGAGATCCGGCCGATCCACCTGCCATAAAACCGATACCATCTAAATCAAATATAAAAGCCTATCCTAATCCCTCAAGCACTGATTTTTCTTTCCAGATAACGACACCTAAAAATCAAAACATAACCTTCGAGATCTACGACGTATTGGGGAGAAAGGTGAAAGCATTACCTAACAAGAGATTCATTAAAGGGTTAAATAATACGATATCCTGGGACGGTACAAACAGCAGAGGTGAACGAGTAGCCAGTGGTATCTATTTCCTTAAGGCAATGAATATATCCTACTTTAAGACACATAAAATAACTGTCATAAAATAGCCCAAAATCCGGAGGAAAAGGATGCATTCAAAAGCCATTTTAGGGGTTTTATTAGCCCTTGTTATTCTGCACTCTGACGCAATTGCCTTTGACCCTTCCGATCCAAACAACATCTGCGACTACGTTATACTCACACACGATTCTCTTTTTACACAGGCGGAAAGGCTTCATAACCACAGAAATTTTACCCTGAGAAGTTGTATTGTGAAGACATCGGAAGTAACTGCCGCCTTTTCTGGAGAAAACGACGCTGAGAAGATAAGAGCTTTTATACTGTATGCATATGAAAACTGGGAAATTGCACCCACGTACCTGCTTTTAATAGGAGACACAAGGATCATCCCTCCAGATCCCGCCGATGATCCTGATACTCCGCCGGCCTCAAATAATTACATGGTAGACGGTGTCGAACATAATCTAATTCCATCAATGCTTGAATTCAATGAGTTTGAAGAGTGGCACGGTAACTCCTGGTTTGCAAATGATAACTGGTATGTGAAACCGTTTCTTCCTGATGACAACAAACCTATAATGCACATAGGCAGGATATCTGCTAGAGACCTAACCCAGCTCCAGAATGCCGTGGACAAGATAATCTATTACGACGGTATCAGCAGCACGCCCCCATGGTTAAGCAATATTCTAATGCTTGTCGGGGATAGATGGGTCAATATAGATAATGATATCTACCGGACTCTTAACGATCAGTTCTATAACGAAGAATTTTCTGAATGGTCCCCAACACCTTTTACTTTATATTCTTCCGATTACTTGCTGGATGAATGGCCGGATGAAGCAACAGCAGACACAAGAAGTGCCTGGAACAGTGGTTGTGGCTATGTAAACGCTTTCGGCAATACATACTGGTACGGCAGTCTTGTTCTGATGGCTGAATTCTTTGCCAGTACACAGAATCCTCCAGATGATCCTTTCACTGAAAGTTTGATGCATAATAACTGCCTTCCTGTTGTGTTTGCAGGAACATGCATAAGTAATTATTTCTATTTAAACCATGATCTCTGCATAAGTGAGGATCTTCTTCTAAGTTCACCGGACAGGGGTGCAATAGCTTTTATAGGGGCAACTCATGTCAACGACATAATAGAATCCAAAAATATCAATAAGACATTTGCACACAAACTGATGAGCGAAGGTATTACAAATGTAGGAAGATTGTTTTCTTCTGCCGTTGGGTTATATATGGCAGAAGCGAATAAAGGTCATGAAACAATGAAGAAACAGTATATGCTAATGGGAGATCCTGCAACAGATCTCAAAATACACCCACTTCCCCCTCCAACTGAGGTAATAAATGGAATTGAGATAGAGGATGCACTGATACTTCAAAATACAGTCATCGAAAAATCCTCGGGTATATCTGGCGATAACGTAAGGATAGCCCATAGGGAAAATGGAGTGTTACCTCTTATATCTGAAAGGATGCTCCGTGTTACACTGAATGATAGTGTTACAGGAGACAGCGATTATATTGAATGGATGCTTCTTAAAGATCTTGATATCCCTATTACACAGAATATGCACTTCTCATACTGGATAAGTATCGTAGAATCTCCGGACGGAAACGACAAGCTGGCTATCGATGGAAGAGTTATTGATAAAAACAATGTGGAACAGCGTATAGGTGAATCTTTCGCAATAGTCGATCAGAATGGGATACCTCTGAAAGCAGAGCACAGAATACCATTTTCTACTTCCGGCTGGCATTTCATATACACAGATCTAAGTCCCTTACAGGGAGGGACACTAAAGGACATAAGATTAAGGTATGGGACTACTGTTGATACTGAATCTGGAAATCTAACAGCATATATCGATGATATAAGGGTTCAGCAGATCAAGGGATATAAATCGATGGAAATAATGAATCATTCTTTTGAAGAGGATGTTGACGAAGACAACAGGCCGGATTTTTGGTCAACTGTTCTGTTAGAACCGCCACCTTTTCCTCAGATAATAACTCGCCGTGACGTAGTCCCTGCTACAGATGGTCAGCACTTTATGCAGGTCTTTAATGAAAACTGTTTAACCGGTCAGGGAGCAGAGCATATATTTCATTCTAACGAGGAAATAGAGTCTTATAACATCGACTTCGATTACCGTGCTCCGGATTCGACCACATTTACTTTCAAAATAGTAGATGCTGACCTCGATCCACCGGAAATACTTTTTGAAAAAACCGATTTTAGTGCAGTTACAACTTGGAATTTTTTTTCAACATCTATTAACAACCCTGGATTCGGTATAGTACCAAGAAGGATAAGACTTCAGTTCATACCGAATACCTGTGCTGACGCAATTTACATAGATGACCTTCGGGTAAATCAACCTATTATTACAGGCATGACTGAACATTTACCGCCATCAAACAAAATATTTTTATCTTCTTCCCCAAATCCTTTCAATCCATCAACGACTATCACATATGGAATTCCAAAACGATGCCAGATAAGCATCAGGATATATGACGTAAACGGAAGATTGGTTAAAAATCTTTACGATGGCAAGAGCCCTGCCGGCCGGCATAAGGCAATATGGGATGGTAGAGACAACTCAGGACAACGGTTATCGTCGGGTGTCTATTTTGCAAAACTTAAAAGCCCTTTCGGGCAAAAGACTTTTAAGATGATTATTTTGAAATAAGATTATTTATAGCTTATATTATTGAAGAAAGCCGGCCCCAGGGCCGGCTTTCTTTTCATTGAGATATCTTGTATTTAGGGTGGTAAAAACTAGTCTCATCCATAGATTAGCCTAGTCTTTTATGTTAACATTGAGACAAAGTTTTGGAGACGGGGGCATAACGTAGTCTGGTTTAGCACGTTTGGTTCGGGGCCAAGAGGTCGGGGGTTCAAATCCTCCCGCCCCGATTGCATCCAGGTTTGACACGAGTGGTCACATAAAATGGCTGTAACTTATTACAATGCATATAGTAATGAACGATTTCATAGAAACAGGCGTGTACCCATGTTTTTTGCTCATAATACCACCTTCTTAACACCAATTTTCAGATATATCAACGACTTACGAGGTCGGGGGGCTGAAAATGTGCCCTCTTGTGTCAAACTCGGATTAGGGCCGCGTCCCATTGAGCTTGTTAAATATATTGTAGTTTTTTGAGCCGAATGAAGAAGATCAGCTTTCAGCAACCTTCTTTGAGGCTGTTCTTACGAGCACGGCGCACAGTATCGCGAATATAATTACGCTGAACCAGCTTTCATCAGTGAGCCCTCCGAGGATCCTGGGGCCGAAAGCCAGCATCTTATCCAGATCAAATCCTGTAAGTATAGCGAAAAGAAGCCCGCCGAGCGCTCCTCCGGCTATAAGCCCGCTGCTGAAAAGCATTCCGGGACCCGACTCTTTGTCTGCTTCTTTGCCCCGGCCGGAGAATTTGTCGACACCCCACTTGAGGGCTCCCCCGATAAAGATCGGGGCGGTGATAGAAAGGGGCAGATATACGCCCACGGCAAACGCCAGAGCGTTCACTCCGCACAGCTCCATACCGACAGTCAGGGATATACCCATAAGGATAAGTATCCAAGGAAGACGCCGGTTTAAGACTCCGTCTATAACGGTTGCCATAAGGCGGGCCTGAGGCGCGGGAAGCTTCGAAGAGCCGATTCCGGCTTCCTGCCTTATCACGTGAGAGGGGTCTTCTTTTTCAACGAGAAATTTTTCTCCCGTACCCGGGCTGCCGTAGACATTGAATTCTATTCCGTCACGCTCGATAACTCTCTCGAGCGACGCGCTCTCCGGAACGCTGAAGTAGGGATCGGTGATAGTCTCTTCCACGGTAAAGGCGTTGTTAAGGATTACGAGTGTTACACCGACCAGGAAGATGGAACTGAAAGCCCCGATTATATATCCGTACTCCTGTTTTTTGGGAGTACATCCGATAAGATAGCTTGTTTTGAGGGCCTGCGCGACATTCCCCGCGTTTGACGCGCAGATACATACTACCGAGCCGATCATCAGGGCCACGGCGGTGTAAACTCCGCCGGACCAGCCGACGGCCAGGAAAATCAGAGAAGTGACCATCAGGGTTGCGATTGTCATTCCTGAGGTCGGGTTTGATGAAACCCCTATTTCACCCACAAGTCTTGATGATACCGTTGCGAAGAAGAAACCGAAGATAATAATAAGTATAGTCGCGATGAAATTTCCGAAAAGGTGCCCGGGATGAATTATGAAAGTAAGAAGCATAAGGATCAGGATAAAAGCCAGGCTGATACCGATAATAACGAATGTAATCGGGAGATCCCTTGATATTCTGCTTATAGATTCTCCACCCTTTTTTACCCCCCGCAGCTCGGCTATCGAATCTTTGAACGAGTGAATGATCGTCGGAAGAGCCTTTACGAGATTTATTATTCCTCCGGCTACAACCGCCCCGGCCCCAATATACCGCACATATTTGCTCCACAGGATCGAATAGTTTGTTACATCTCCGAGAGTTTTTGTAATTATTGTTCCGCTTCTGCTTATTTCAATCGGAATCGATGCGCCGAAGAATTTGATCAGGGGTATTAAAAGCATCCAGGAAATAAACCCCCCGGCGACCATGATTCCGGCTATTCTCGGTCCTATGATATATCCTACGCCCAGAAGTTCCGGAGAAACCTCGCAGTTAAGTGTGGCGCCTTTGTAGAATCTCGGATTCCATACAGGGGTTTCTTTCCAGAAGCGTCCGATGGTCATCAGCAGTTTGTAAACGATGCCTATCCCAGCTCCCCAGAACACCGATTTGGCGTGCGAACCCCCTTTGTCTTTACTCTTTATGACTTCGGCGCAGGCTATACCCTCCGGATAGGGAAGGATGCCGTGTTCATGTTCTATGAGATAGCGCCTGAGGGGAATAAGAAAGAATATTCCGAGAGAACCGCCTGCCAGAGCGACGATAAACGCTTTTGTTATATCGAGCTGAAATCCGAGAAAGATCAGCGCGGGAAGTGTGAAAATAATTCCGGCGGCTATCGATTCGCCGGCTGCTCCTGTGGTTTGCACGGTTGCGAGCTCGAGCACATTGACCTTCCGCTTGAATCCCGAAAAGATTGCGATAGCTATGATCGCTATCGGGATGTTTACGGCAACTGTAAGCCCGGCTTTTAGTCCCAGATATACTGTGACTGCACTGAACAAAAGTCCCAGTAAAACACCGAGCATTACGGCCCGGAATGTAAATTCAGGCAGGGTTTTATCCGCGGGGATATATGGCTTGAATTCCTGTTGTTTTTCATTCATAAGATTCCTCTTGTTTAGCTGACAATAACTTTCAGGTTTCATATTTACTTACTAATAGAAATAGCGTCAATAGATTTTTTAAGCCGGAGTTTCTTCAATCTACTGTTAATCGTCCGGCAAACAGCCTCGCGCAAGAGAAGGCTTTCCGGCCCGGGAGCAGGAAAGCCAGGTTAATCCCCGGCCGCGGGTTTCCCGGCGCGACTGTGTGTCGCCCCAGTATAAATAATACTCACTCATATTAAGATTGAATTTAATCCGCTTAAGAGTTACGATAGGATTTGGTTATTTTATTTCGGGAGGTCTTTGATGGTGTCACTTGAGGAAAACCTGAAAAATGCCCGGGAAAGAATAGAAAAAGCCGCCCTGCAGGCGGGGCGCGACCCTTCGGAAATAACTATAGTTGCGGTTACCAAGACTCACGGGCCGGAGGTTGTTGAAGAGGCGGTGGCCGCGGGGCTTCTCGATGTTGGTGAAAACAAAGTTCAGGAATTTCTCGAAAAATCGGAAAAGGTATCGGTAGACTGCAAGTGGCATTTTATCGGTCACCTGCAGAGGAACAAGGTCAAAAAGATTATAGGACGTTTTGAATTGATACACGGGGTGGATTCGCTCAGGCTCGCGAGGCGTATAAACAACCTGAGCCTCAGAGAGGGGATCGTCTCGGATATTTTGATTCAGGTCAATACGAGTGGTGAAGAATCCAAGTTCGGAATTGAACCCGATGAAGTTGAAAAATTCTGCGGCGAGGCTTCAGGGTTTGAGGGAATAAAAGTGAGAGGTCTTATGACAATGGCGCCCTGGGTGGATGACACCTCTGTTATAGCCCGAACATTCAAAGGGCTGCGTCTTTTGAGTGAAAAGCTCCGGAGACAGAATATAGAAAATATCTCTATGGAGCATCTGTCTATGGGTATGACCGATGATTTTGAGATTGCCATTGCCGAAGGATCTACTATTTTACGGCTTGGGAGAGTTCTTTTCGGGCCGAGAAATGCGTAAAAACAGCTTTTGTTCCGGTAAAAAAATTGTCGGTAATTGTATAAAGCGGCAATTTATCGCCGGGCCGGATGAAAAACTAAATTTTCGGTAATGTCGCAACAGCTTTAATAGTTATGGGTTATGAATTATTTTATAAAAAGTCCGACTGGATTAATAATTGCCTTTATGAATGTTTGCACGTTCCTGCTGCTGATTTATATATTGCTTCAGCTCATGGAGGAAAAACAGAGGGGGAAGGTTTTTGTTATACTCGACAGAATTTTTTCTCCGGTCCTTTCGCCTCTTCGAAAGTTCTTCCGGGCTGGAAGGATAGATTGGGCTGCAGTAGCGGTAATAATAATTCTGCAGTTGGCAGTTTTTATTATTAAGAAATAGCAGTATTAAGAGTCCGGTTGTTTTACCGGCATTGATGAAATGGAAAATAAAAAGATGAAACTGATTTGTTAAGCGGCGGAAACGCCCTGAAACAGGAGGACAAGCAATGAGGATTACTCCGCTGGATATAAGAAGACAGGAATTCAAAAAGAGTATGCGCGGGTTCGACCCGGATGAGGTATACGCTTTTTTAAATACTGTTGCCGAAGAATATGAAGCGGCTCTCACTGACAATAAGGGGCTCCGTGAGCATATTGTCAATCTTAAGGCGAGAGTGGATGAATTTAAATCTATGGAAACAAATCTTCGCAACACACTCCTGACCGCCCAGAAGTTGACGTCGGACGCGAAAGAGAATGCCAGGCATGAAGCCGGGCTCATTTTAAGAGAGGCTGAAGTTGAGGCTGAGAAGGCATCTGAGAACATACGTTCCCATACGAGGCAGCTTCGCAGGGAAATACTTGAACTTAAGAAACAGAAGGACAACTACCTTACAAGGCTTAAGACACTTATAGAGAACCACCGCGAAATGATAAAGGGTTTCGAAGATGATTTTGCTCAGTCTGACGAGGAGATTGCAAATCTCGAATCAAGAATAAAGGAAGATTCAAGAAAGAGTGTCCAGCACCGGAGAATGAGCCGGGAAAAGATAACCGAGAAATTTGCGCGTAAACCAGCAGAGAAGGAGGTTGAGGAAGAAAACGCCGAGTCTCCGGGATCTGAAACCGGAGAAAAAAGGGTGCCGCAGGATTCCGGGGGCGCGAGGGAAAAAGATAATATCTCACGGCAAAAGACCGGAGATGAAAGACCTTCACAATCTCCGGCTGAAACCGGTCTGCCAGAACACGAAGCGGAAAGGGACATAGAGGAGAGCCCTTTGGAAAATTTAAACGCAGATGAATTCCAGCAGGATAGCGATGAAGCTGTTTCTGCTGATGAAGTTGATGTGGAGGCGGAGAAGACCGAAAGTGATGAGTGGGGTGATTATGAGGTAAGGAAGCAGGAAACGGACTGGGAGAATTATGAGATCTCCTCAGAGGATGATTCGGTAGAGGATGGTTTTGAAGAAGCCCTTTCAGGATTAACAGAGGAAACGGGTCAGCGCGAGCACGAAAGCGACGTAAGTGATGACAGGGAAGGGCTGTCCGCCTACGCGGAGTCGGAATCAAATGAGGCGGAATCCAGCGCGGAAGAGAGCCGGGACAACCCTCAGGGGGAGCAGCAATCTGAAAGATATCAGATGACAAAGGAAGGCAAAGAAACAGGAGAAGAAGATAGGGCAGGGCAACCTGATGGCGGCCCTGATTCTGAAGAAAAAGCGGATGAGGATGGCGGCACCTGGTCAATGGACAGATTGAAAGAGAATGTTACTAATATTGGAAAACAGGACAGTTGATAAAGGTCCTTGCCGGTTTCCAGGCGCGGGCTGATACAAGGCAAACTATAAAATGTGTATTTACTCAGGGGTTGAGCTTACCAGGGTTCAATCCCTTATGTTAAATGGGTTTTCCTGCAGTGAATTCTTTTATATATTTCAGATAAACCTTGCCGAATATTACAATAATATGTATAAGAGGTAGTTGAGTGCGCAGTGGATGTTGGGATCAGGATTGAATGAGTCCGGGGTTTTCCGGCAGAGGCTTTCAGTCAGCCGGAGTTGAAAAGGAAAGGTCAATATATGTCGTGTCTGTATGACGATATCAGAGAAGCTGTTTCATACATAAGAAAACAGGTAAAAATACGTCCGACATACGGGCTTATTCTCGGCAGCGGCCTTGGCGGTCTCGCCGGCAGGATAGATGTCAGCGCAAAGATACCATACGGGGAGATCCCCGGATTTTCCGTTTCGACTGTGGAGGGTCTTCACGCGGGTAATCTGATAATAGGCAAATTGTCGGGAAAGCGGATTGTGGCTATGGAGGGAAGGGTCCATTACTATGAGGGATACTCTATGAAGGAGATAACATTTCCAATTAGAGTGATGAAGGCTCTGGGGGTAAACTCCCTGATATTGACTTCCGCGGTAGGTGCCATGAACCCTCAGCTAACGCCCGGGTCATTGGTTGTGCTGACAGATCATATAAACCTGATGGGTGATAATCCACTTATCGGTCCGAACGATGAGAGGCTGGGCCCGCGGTTCCCCGATATGAGTATGCCCTATAACAGGAATTATATTTCCAGAATCGAAAAAGCGGGGCTGGATTTGAAGATTCCCTTAAAGAGGGGGGTTCTTGCCGCCGTGGCGGGACCAAATCTTGAAACGGCGGCTGAATACCGTTTCCTGAGGCGCATAGGGGCCGATATTGTGGGAATGTCTATTGTCCCCGAGAATATTGTGGCAGTTCATTCAGGAATGAAAGTGCTGGGGATCTCGATCGTTACCGATCAAGCTCTTCCCGACTGTCTTAAGCCTGTTGATATAAAAGAGATAGTCAGAGTGGCAAAAAAGGGCGAGAAGAAATTGTGCAGACTGGTAGGAGAATTCCTAAGAAGGCTTTGAGTATGTCTGCTGTTAACATTATATTCCTTAGAGGAAATGTCATATAGGTTACAGATGGAGTGAATGAAGTGAAAGAGAAAGAGAAGAAAAATATATACGGAGATCTACCCCGTGCCAACCCCCCCGAAGCTGAAGCGGAAGTGCTTAAATACTGGGATGATTACAGAATATTCGACAGAAGCCTCAAGCAGCGTTCTCCGGAAAACCCTTTCGTGTTCTACGAAGGGCCTCCCACGGCGAATGGGAGACCGGGGGTACATCATGCTATGTCGAGGACAATCAAGGATACGATCTGCAGATTTAAGACAATGCGGGGATACAGGGTTGAAAGAAAAGCGGGGTGGGATACACACGGACTTCCGGTTGAGATAGAGGTTGAAAAAAAGCTGGGGCTTGACGGCAAAGAACAGATCGAAGAGCACGGAGTTCGGCATTTTAACAGGGAATGCAGGGAGAGTATATTCAAGTATCTGGATGAATGGCACGAGTTTACGCGCATGCTTGGTTTCTGGCTTGATCTTGATAACCCTTATGTTACATGCACGAATGAATATATAGAATCGGTGTGGTGGATTCTTAAGCAATTCTGGAATAAGAAGCTGCTGTATGAAGGACATAAAATTGTTCCCTATTGTCCCCGTTGCGGAACTTCACTCTCAAGCCACGAAGTCTCACAGGGATACAGGGAAGTAAAAGATCCTTCAATTTATTTCAAGCTCCCCCTCAAAGGTGAGGATGCGAGTCTTCTCGTATGGACAACGACCCCCTGGACTCTGCTTTCCAATGTGGCTCTGGCGGTCGGACCTGAATATAAATATGTAAAAGTAAAGTCTGATGGAGATATCCTTATACTGGCCGAAGCTCTAACTGCCGTCCTGGGAGATGAATTTGAGGTTCTCGACAGGTTCGACGGAAAAGAGCTTGTAGGCAAAGAGTACAAACCATGCTTTCCCTATTTTGAAGACGCCGAAGGGGGTTTCAGGGTAATAGCGGGGGATTTTGTAACCCTCACCGACGGTACGGGAATAGTTCATATCGCGCCCGCTTTCGGTGAGGATGACTATAAAATAGGAGAGGTTGAAAATCTGCCCTTTGTTCAGCCTGTCGATAAGAAAGGGAGATTTACTGAGGATATCGAGCCCTGGTCCGGCGTCTTTGTAAAAGATTGTGATTCTGAAATTATCGAAGATCTTAAAAGGCGGGGTATACTCTACAGGAGCGGAGAGATTGAGCATTCATATCCGTTCTGCTGGAGGTGTGATTCCCCACTTCTTTACTACGGCAGGCGCTCATGGTATATAAAGACTACTGCCTTTAAGGATAAGCTGATCGAAGCCAATTCTAAAATTGAATGGTTCCCCCCTGAAGTAGGAGAGAACAGATTTGCCAGGTGGCTTGAGGGGAATGTCGATTGGGCTTTAAGCCGTGAACGCTACTGGGGCACTCCCCTTAATATCTGGATATGTAATTCGTGCGGAGAGAAGTTTTGTCCCGCGGGTGTGGAGGAGTTAAAGGAGGTCAGCGGGAATTTTCCCGAAGACTACGATCTCCATAAACCCTTCGTTGATGAGCTGGAACTTTCGTGCCCTCAGTGCGGCGGAAACATGAAGAGGGTTCCGGATGTTATCGATTGCTGGTTCGATTCAGGCGCGATGCCGTTCGCGCAGCATCATTACCCTTTCGAAAATGAGGATATTTTTGAGAATCAGTATCCGGCGGAATTTATCAGCGAAGGAGTTGACCAGTCACGCGGTTGGTTCTATTCACTCCTCGTAATAGGTGTATTTTTGAAAAAAGAAAGTCCATACCGAAGATGTCTGCCCCATGGAATGGTTCTCGATGCGAATGGCCAGAAGATGAGTAAAAGCCGGGGAAACGCGGTTTTCGCGCGCGAAGCCTTGAGCAATCACGGTGCTGACGCCCTGAGGTGGTTTCTTATGACATCGGGTGCGCCTCATCTCGCAAAGCGCTTTGATCCGGATTCTCTCAGGGACTCTGCCAACAGATTTATCGGGACATTCAAGAATCTTTACAGCTTTTTCGCGATGTACGCGAGACTTGACGGTTTTGTTCCTGAAGGAAAAATCGAAAGTGATAATCTAATAGATAAATGGCTTCTTTCCGTATATAACTCGACGATAAAGGATGTCACAGAAGCTCTGGACGCTTATGACATTAACCGTGCAGGAAGAAGGTTATCGGTTTTTGCTGTTGATCAGCTCAGCAACTGGTATTTAAGACGCTGCCGCAGAAGATTCTGGAAGAACGAAATGAGCGGTGATAAAAGGGCTGCTTATGAAACATATTACATGGTTCTCAGTGGATTGACCAGGCTTATGGCGCCGATCGTCCCTTTTATAAGTGAGTCTGTTTATCTGAGACTCAACAGCTACAGGGAGGAAGAGGAGGGGAGCCTGAGTGTCCATCTGCAGAATTATCCTGAATATGACGAAGAGATGATCGACGGGGAACTTGAAAGAAGAATGCAGGAAGTCCTTCAGATTGTAATAGCCGGCAGGGCAGCCAGGAACAAAGCGGGAATAAAGGTCAGAACACCCCTTTCGGAACTTCTTGTATCTAATATCTCTTCCGGGAGCGTTGATTGGCTGGATGACAGGGGGTATACATCTCTGGTTCATGATGAGCTTAACGTTAAAAAGATATCATATGTGGAGAGCGCCGATGACTACATTCTTCTTTCTGCCAAACCGGAATATTCCCTGCTCGGAAAGAGGTTTGGAAAAAAGATAAAGGAAGTAGCGCGGGTTATTGAAAAATTGCCGAGCGCCGAGCTTAAGGCGCTCGAATCTGACGGAGAGATCTTTATCGATATTGAAGGGAAGAGAGAAAAATTTATATCTGAGGAAATCAAAATATCCAGAGAGACTGTCGAAAACTTCGAAGTGGAAGAAGAATCCGATATGGCGGTTGTTCTCAACACTGAATTAACCCCCGAATTGATCAGAGAGGGGATAGCCAGAGACTTAGTGAACAGAATTCAGAATCTGAGGAAGGACTCAGATTTTGAAATAAGCGATAGAATAGTATTGTCCTTTGAATCTGATGATGAAATTGAAGAGGTCTTTGCTGAATTCGACGATTATATCCGAAGTGAAACATTAACCGAGTCTATTTACAGGGGCGAAAAGAATTGGCCTTTTACCGCTGAGTTCGAACTTAATGACTTAAGCGTTAAAATCTGGACGAAACTTGCCTGACATGCTCAGGTGGAAGGAGAATCGAAGATGCCTTCAAAAAAGAAAAGAAAGTATAATAAGAAAGAACTTGAAAAATTCAGAAAGGATATAATAGCTGAACGGGACAGGATCGTAGGAGAGCTTGACCGGATCAATGATTTGATAAGTTCTTCAGCAGAAGATGAGGCGGCAAGCAAGTCATATTCGAACCATCTGGCCGATCAGGGAACAGACGGTATGGAGAAGGAGAAGCTGTATTCTTATGCCTCTCAGAAGGACTCTTATTTGAGGGCCTTGAACGAAGCTTTGGAGAGGCTGGAGAGAGGGATCTACGGCAAATGTGATATATGCGGGAGTTTGATTCCCAAGAGAAGGCTGAATGTGGTTCCTTCGGCCAGGTTATGCATTAAGTGCAAAAGTGATCAGGAGAGTGAACGGAAGGGACGATAAATAGATGCTGTATTTTACTGTTGCCGCCCTTGTTGTTATCCTGGATCAGACTACCAAGAGGATTGTTCTTGAAACATACTCAAGAGGCGGCGGCAGGGAATTGATAGGAAACCTCCTCAGAGTAAGATTGAGCTACAATCCCGGGGCGATACTGGGTGTGCTTTCAGGCTCGAGAGTACTTCTTTTAACTGTTACTATAATTTCTATCATCGCGCTTATCATCTTCGCGTATAAGATGAGATACGCTCCGGTCATTAAACGTTTTTCTCTCGGACTTATTCTCGGAGGCGCGTTCGGCAACCTCATAGACAGAGTGGCCTCAGGCAGTGTAGTTGATTTTATCGACATGGGGATAGGCAGATACAGATGGCCCACATATAATATAGCGGATGCGGCGGTAACTGTCGGAGCTGTTATACTGATTTCAGGGTTTATTCTATCTTCCGATTCTTCCATTGAAGAAGAAAGCGGAAATCCTCATTAATTCAGGTGTGTTTTTCCTGTAATGGCAAAGATCTTTGCCGGCGGTCAGTTTGGAAAAGATAACCGTTATGAAGGTAGAAAATAAAGTAATCCCGTCTTAAGGTCGTCATGAGTAAAAAAATATATGAATTTACTGTCGATGAGAAAAGTTCGGATGAAAGGCTTGATCAATATCTCGGAAAACAGATCGAGGAGTTGTCCAGGTCGAGGCTTAAGAAGGCGATAAAGTCCGGAGAGGTTCTTGTAGGCGGCTCTGAAGTGAGAAAAGCCGCCTACAGAGTCAGCTGCGGCGAAAAGATTTTCCTCGAGTTTACTCCTCCTTCGCCCATGGAAGCCTTCCCTGAAGATATTCCTCTCAGTATTGTTTATGAAGATAAAGATCTTCTGGTTCTGGATAAACCAGCCGGTCTTGTCGTGCATCCGGCTCCGGGGCACAGGAGCGGCACTCTCGTTAACGCTTTATTGTATCACTGTAATGATCTCTCCGGTATTGGAGGTGTACTGCGTCCCGGCATTGTTCACAGGCTTGATAAAGACACTTCGGGACTTCTCGTTGTAGCCAAAAATGACGAGATTCATCTTTCTCTCTCCCGCCAGCTCATGGAGAGAACCGTCTCAAGAGTATATCACGCGATAGTGTGGGGCAGAATGCCCCGCGGTGAAGGGGTAATTGATTTTCCCATAGGCAGATCCAGACGTAACAGGAAAAAGATGGCGGTGGTAAAATCGGGTGGAAGGGATGCAGTGACAAGCTACAATGTTATGGACACTTATCAGCCTTTCCAGTATATTGAAGTAAAGCTCGGTACAGGAAGGACCCATCAGATAAGGGTGCATTTTTCCTATTACGGGAGACCGATACTCGGGGACCCTGATTATGGAGGCAGGAAACTGAGGAAATGGGAGCTGCCTGACAGGGAAAGAAAAATTGCTCAGAAGGCACTTTCTGTTATTGACAGGCAGGCTCTTCATGCCGCCGAATTGTCATTTTATCATCCGATTGCCGGAAGGAAGATGAATTTCAAGACAGATCTTCCGGATGATTTTGAATCGGTATTATCGGTAATAAGGGAGGATGATGAAATATAAAACAAGAGAAAACAGCGGGATTGTTATAGTAGAATTATCCGGAAGGCTTATGGGCGGTCCCGATTCGGCAAAATTCAGAAATCTTATATATGATCTTCTGGAGAAGGGCAAAAAAAATATTGTAATCGATCTTGGAAAGGTTTCATGGGTAAACAGCGTGGGTGTGGGGATTCTTATTTCGGGTTACACGACTATGCGTAAACATCAGGGTGATTTGAAATTGCTTAACGTTTCGAGCAAGATTAAGAGTCTTCTTTATGTGACTAAATTGAATTTAATATTTGAATCTTTTGAAGATGAAACTGAAGTTATTAAAAGTTATTCTGAAAATTGATTTGAAGGGGGGTAATCTGTGTCTGAATCTATAATGATAGAATTCCCGAGCAAGTACGAATATCTCAACCTGATCAATATTATCTGCGGGGAAATAGCAGATGATATGGAGCTTGAGCCGAGTGTGGCGGATAAGGTTGCAATTTCAGTAATAGAGGCGTGCACAAATGCTCTGGAACACGGCAACAAAGCCTCTCCCGAAAAATCAATAAGGATTGTTATCAATCGTCACCCGGATAAGATTGTTGTGAATGTATATGACCGGGGAGACGGTTTTGATTATAAAGAATACATGGAACATATTCCAGACCCTTCTAACATTCATGAAACGCGCGGGAGAGGGATTTTTATTATGAAAGAAATGATGGACAATCTGTCCTTTGAGTTAGTAAAGGACAGAGGGATGAAAGTGACCCTTGAAAAGAGGTTAAACGGATCGGTCAAAAAGTGATTTCCGGATATACTCTTTTTACGCGAGTTCCAGTATTTTAAGAGTGAACAAACCACGGCGGATAAAAAGTTATTTCCTAAGCGCAAAATCAAATTATCCGGAGTAAAAAATAGCGGTTTAGAGCCGTTTTGGGAGTTTGTGATGGCTTCTTCTTCATTTCTTGCTTCATTATATTTTATATACGGGGCGGTAATCTTCTTTGTGGCGATTACGATTCTCCGTTATTCAGCAAGGGATATTGTCGGGTGGGCCACCGTTCTGGTTCTCTTTTTCTCCGGCACAGGCCCCCTTCTCAGCGCCCTGGGAGTCATTCTTAAAAGCAATCTCACCGAAGGAGCTTTTCTCTTTGAAAGTCTTATCGACAGCTTCGATTACACCTGGGAATTCTTCTTTCCGTCACTGGTTCTTTTCGCGCTTGTTTATCCCGCCAAGCATAAACAATGGAAGTATATCAGGAAGATTTCGATCATTCTGTTCCTGCCGCATCTCTTCCACCTGATTCTGGTAATATTCCTGATAGACAGGATAAACCCATCTGACTGTTTTTCATTCATGAGGGATATCTCATTTCTGCCGGATACCGTGAGTTCATATCTCGGTGAAGCAGCTAATCTTCTCGGAATTTTTACCGGCATGCTTTTCAAAGCGCATACTAAACTTTTTTCTGTCGTAAATATTTCTTACGCGGCTTTTTCCATGATTCTGCTCGGCCGTTCCAGAAAGTTAACCCTTACCCCAAGAGCCAAAAGACAGACATGGTTTGTAATCGCCGGACTCGGGGTCTGTGTGCTTACCTATTCTATTGCCAGATTCATACCTGTATTCTGGGGATATGGAGCCAGTGCCGGACTGAGCGTTGCTTTCATCAACGCGTCTCTCATAATTGGTGGAGGTACAATAGCCTATGTTGTTGTTAGATACAGGTTTCTTGATATTAAATTGATCGCCCGGAAGGGAATATTCGTTGGTGGAGTCACAGCCGTTATAGTCTCCAGTTATCTTATTATTATAAAGCAGCTTGTATCCTTTATCAGGGGATTTTCAGATATAAGTATAGAGGTGCTGGAAATCGGCCTGATAGTTATTTTCATAATCATCTTTCAACCCGTTCTGGTAAGGATAGAAGACTGGGTTGAAAATATATCGATCGGAGAAGGGAAAAACCCGAGAGAAAGGATAAAGGCGCTCAGCAGTGAGCTGCTTACAATAGTTAATATCGATAGTATGAAAAAGACAATAAAAGAAACTCTCTCGGATCTGTTCGGGGTAAGGAGTTCGGAGATAATCCTCAGGGATGAAATTTATCCTCTTGTTCGCGGGGAGGATTTCGAAAAAATGGAATCTATTTTTGAAGCTGAGAGCGAACCGATGGGGAAACTTGATTTTATCGAATCGATGGGATTTGAAAGGCCGAAGAGAAGGGGTTTTCTGCCCCCTTCGGAAAAAGATATTGCTGTTTCCGTTAATAATCTTCCCAGGGGGATAAGATGGCTCGCCGGGTTTGAGGTTATAGTTCCCGTTATGAGAAGTGAAAAGTGTTCAGCTTTGATTCTGCTTGGGAAACATGAGCAGAGAGGGCGTTATTCGGCCGGAGAGATCATGCTGCTTTCTATGCTTGCCACTCAGGTTGCGGCTGTTTTCTCAAGAGTGGAACTCCTTGAAGAAGTAGTTGAGAAAAGGGTTATGGAAGAGGAACTGAGTATCGCCCGTAATATTCAGCAGAATCTTCTTCCATCCCGCGCCCCGGAACTTGAAGGATATGAGGCTTCAGCGGTGAGTATTTCCAGTAAACAGGTTGGGGGAGATTATTTTGATTATATAAGCCATGACGGTCTGTTTGCTTTCGCGGTGGCGGATGTCGCGGGCAAGGGTGTCCCCGCCTCTCTGCTTATGGCTTCAATGCAGGCAAGCCTGAGGTCGATGAAGGACAGGATGGAGGATCCCGTAAAGGTTGTAAGCAGTCTTAATAACGTTATGTGTGATATTACCGCTGACGATAAATTCGCCACACTTTTTTACGGATGTGTTAATCTAAGCAAGAACAAACTGCTCTACAGCAATGCCGGTCATTTCTTCCCGGTTATTATGAGAGCGGACGGTGAAATTGAAGAGCTGGATTACAGCGGGCTTATCCTCGGAGTTCAGCCTGACTTTGAATACAGGAATCTGAAACTGAAATTTAAACCGGGAGATACGCTGATTGTTTCAACCGATGGAGTTCTGGAAGCTGAAAATGAAGAGGGCGAGTTCTACAGTGAAAAGAGGATGAGAGCATTTCTCTCCGGGCTTGCGGGAAGAGGTGCCGGCGAGATAAGAGATTCTATAATAAGAGACGTGGAAAAATTCTCGTCAGACAGGAAAGAAAGAGACGACACGACGATTCTTGTGCTTAAGAGGAACTGACAAAAAAATGCCCCGAAATAACGAAGAAGATCCGCCCCGCGTGCTGGGACTTGACCCGGGCGGTAAAAGAACCGGAATCGCGGTAAGCGATCCGCTCGGTATAACGGCGCAGGGACTTGAAACATTTGTTATTAGTCCGAAGATGGCCCTGCCGGAATATGTAGAGAAACTGGCGGGGGAATATAATATCAAAACTGTTGTAATCGGAATGCCTCTCTCTATGAGCGGAAAAGAGATAGAGGGGTCGGAAAGATCGAGAACGCTTGCCTCTTCGATAAAAGAGAGAATAGACGCTGAGATTGTTTTTGTCGACGAGAGAATGACGAGCCTTGAATCTGAAAGGCTTCTGCGGAGCGCTGGAGGAGTGAGGGATAAAGGAAATATAGATAAACTATCGGCCGTTCTTATTCTGCAGAGCTATCTTGACGGAGTTGATCGGAGATGAGAAAGATTCTGGCGGTCACCGCCGTCGTAGTTGCGGCTGCTGTATTTGTGTTATTATTATATATGGCGCAGTTGTATCTGGAGAGTGAAAAGAGAAGCGGGGAGAAGGGGATAGTTGTAAGAGTTCATCCGGGCGAGACCCTATACGATATTCAGGCAAAGTTGGAAAAAAAGGGGATTCTTGAGCATTCAACTGTTTTCCGGTGGGCTGCATATCTTGAAAGAAAAGAGAAAGATATCAAGGCCGGGGAATATCTCTTCAAGCGCGGTGAAAGCGTCAGGGATATTCTATATAAGCTTTCGAGAGGAATTGTTGAATATAAACGTATTGTTATACCCGAAGGATTTATGATCAAGGAGATCGCTTCACTTATTTACAGGAAGGCAGGGATCGATTCGGCTGCTTTCGAAAGTGTGGTAAGGGACGATTTGTTTATAGAGGAACTTGGATTTGAAGCTGAATCCCTCGAAGGGTATCTCTTCCCCGACACCTATCTGATATCCTGGCCCTATACAGCGAGAGAAATAGCCGTGCAGATGGTAGAGCGGTTTAAGACCGTATATTCTGAAGAAATAACAGAAAGAGCAGATTCACTTCCGATGGAGATGCACGGGATTGTAACTCTTGCCTCGATCGTCCAGGCGGAAGCTATGCTGAAGTCAGAGATGCCCCGTATCTCGGCCGTTTATCACAACAGACTGACAAAGGGGATGAAACTTGAGGCTGACCCCACCGTTGCCTACGCCCTGGGCGGAGTAAGACGGAAACTCTGGTATAATGACCTGAAGGTAAAATCACCTTACAACACGTATCTTCATAAAGGGCTTCCGCCCGGCCCCGTCTGCAGTCCGGGAAGGGCCGCTCTAGCCGCCGCCGCGTATCCGGCAGAAGACTGCGAAGATTACTATTTTGTAGCGGACGGCAAGGGCGGACATATATTCAGCAGAACTCACGCCGAACATAACAGAGCAAAGAGAAGGGTTAAATAGAGGAGCAGGAAAAGCGGCATATGATGATTGCGGAAACTGAAGAGAAAGTTAAAAGGCTCACCGGAGCAATGGCGGGATATCCACGTAAAGTTGCCGTAGCTTTCTCAGGCGGAGTTGACTCGGCGTTCCTTCTCAGTGTGGCGAGCGAGATCCTCGGAGATGATCTATTCGCGGTTACGGTCAACGCCGGGTTTGTTCCCCGGCGGGATATAGATCATGCCGGGTCTGTTGCTGAAGCTCTCTGTGTTTCTCACGAGATGATATATGTTGATTTTAACAGGATAGATAATTTTACCGATAACCCCACAGACCGGTGCTATTACTGCAAAAGGGCTATTTTTTCCGGTCTGAAAGAATTTGCCGCAAAACGCGGGGCTGAAACTGTCATTGAAGCTACAAACGCGGATGACCTCGAAGATTACCGGCCGGGGATAAGAGCCCTCTCGGAGCTGGATGTTAAAAGCCCCCTAATTGAGGCCCGGTTCAGCAAGAATGAAATCCGGAAACTCTCTAAGGAGAGAGGTGTTCCCGGCTGGGACAGACCTTCTGACGCGTGTCTTGCCACAAGAATTGAGACAGGACAGCAGGTTACAGCAACTAAACTTGAGCAGATAGAGGAAGCCGAAAACTATCTGAAATCCCTTGGATTCGCGCTCTGCAGAGTAAGGCATCACGGCGCGCTGGCGCGTATTGAAGTCAGCCCCGATAAGATCGATGATATTTTAAGCTCTTCAGTCCGCCAGGGAATAGATAAGCGTTTCAGAGAGCTTGGATTCATCTATGTAACGGTGGATATGGAAGGATATAAAAGAGGAAGCATGAATAAAGAGTTAAATCACAGAAAATAAAAGCAGCCGCCTCGAAACGAATTTCTTGACAATAGGAGGCAGGTTAATATCATTTAATGAGTAGCGGATTTGTACAAATACGATAAATGAGGAGTTCAAGGTTGGATTTAATAAGAAAATATAAGAGTGTAATTATGATTCTGGGATTGATATCGATAGTCAGCGGGTACATCTTTCTGGCAAATAATTCAATCGCACTTGCTCCGGTACTGCTGGTTCTCGGATATTGCATCCTTGTACCGATCTCGCTGCTTTAGCATACCCTAATGTGGGCGATTAGCTCAGCTGGTCAGAGCACCTGCCTTACAAGCAGGGGGTCACTGGTTCAAGTCCAGTATCGCCCACCATATA